>VXWH01000133.1 GCA_009836025.1 Synechococcus sp. SB0668_bin_13
AGGGGGAGAGAGAACAACGCAGCGCCACCTCCTCCGCAGAACACTCCCTCACGCTGCGCTTCTCCCTGTTGTTCTGAGGCTGAGGCCTGGCCACACCAAGGAGGTCCTGTGTTGGCCCTTGCTCGCTGCCGCCCGGGTGACGCAGCGTGACCGTGGCTGATGTTTCCTTTGGCCTGTGCCAGGCTATCAGGCCGCCCCTGGGGCGGAGCTATCATTGTCCACCACCTCGCCACTGAAAAAACTGGCCAGAGTTTTGGCCGTGGCATCCAGTGATGGGCCTGACGCGCCAGGGGGAGGAGCCGGTTCCTGGCGCCTGTGGCTTTGCTTCAGGAGGCCGGGATCCGGTGCAGCAGGTTGAGGTCTGGGCTGAGGCTTGATCGGGGGCCGGGCCGGGACCGCCGGACTTGGGGATTGAACCGCCCCTTGGGAAGGGGTTGGCGGTGTTGACGGAGAGACGGGGCGTTGGCTGCGGCCAGCCTGTTGATGGCGATCCCCTGTGAGCACCAGACGGGCCGTCTCGCCAAGAGTTGCGGCGACCGCCTGCTCCAACAACGTGCGCCGGGCCTGAGCCATCTCCAGCCATGCCTGATTGATCTGCACCACCACCCGGGATCCATCCCAGGACGCCACCTTCCCGTTTTGCCGCAGCATGGCCTGGGTGGAGGGCAACTGCAACCGGGCCAGGATGGTCTGCCAGAGCTTGTCCAGTTCTGCGGCTTTGCCTGCATCCTCTGCCGAAGGGGACACAGCAGGGAGCGTGACAACGGATGGCGATGCCTGTGCCGAGGCTTGTGGACGCTGGGACGTCGACGTGGGCTGACGGGCTGGTGCTGGTGCCGGTTGGGCCGGTGCGGGCAAACTGTGTTGGCGTGGGCCAGCATGGTCCGTGGTGGATGATGGCGGCTGGACCGGACCGGGAGCAGTTGTGGTCCTCGGTTCCGCCAGGAGACCGGCCAGCAGCACCTCCAGGGCGAGGCGGGGCTGGCTGCTGTGGCGGAGCTGGGCTTCGGCGCCTTTGAGGGCCCGCAACACACTGAGCAGCGGATCGCGGCCAAACTGCTGCGCCAGCCTGGCGGCTTTCTCCCAACTGGCGGCGCTGACGGTGGTGAGCGCTTGGCGATCAGGGGCCAGAACCGCCACCAGGAGATCCCGCAGCAGCGCGGTCAATGCTTGCAGGATGGCGTTGGGTTCATATCCCCGGTCAAACAACTGGCGGGTCAGCGCCAGCAAGGGGAGGGGCTCCCCCTTTGCCAATGCCGTTCCCAGTTCCAGCGCCTCCTGCTCCGGCACGGCGCCCATGAGTTCCCAGACGGCGGTGGCCTCAATGGGGGGTGACAGCAGGCTGAGCTGGTCCAACAGGCTTTCCGCATCCCGGAGGCCGCCCTGGGCAAATTGAGCCACCAGGTGCAGGGCATCCGGAGCGATGGCAATCTGCTCCTGCTGGCTGATCCAGCTCAGATGTCGCACCAGTTCCGCCAGAGGGATGCGGCAGAAGTCAAAGCGCTGACACCGGGAAACGATGGTGGGCAGAACCCGCTGGGGATCTGTTGTGGCCAGCACAAAAACCACCCGTGGCGGCGGCTCTTCCAGGGTTTTGAGGAGAGCGTTGAAGGCCGCGGTGGACAACATGTGACACTCGTCCACCACGTAGACCTTCCACCGCAGTTGCACAGGCGCAAAACGGGCCCGCTCAATCAGTTCTCGAATGTTGTCCACCCCTGTGTTGGAAGCGGCATCAATCTCGATCACATCCAGAGCATTGCCGGCGGTAATGGCGCCACAGGCCTCGCACTGACCACATGGTTCCGCCGTGGGTTCCGGGCTGCTGGTGCAGTTCAGGGAACGGGCCAGAATGCGGGCGCTTGAGGTTTTGCCCGTTCCCCTGGGTCCGGTGAAGAGGTAGGCCGGAGCAATCCTCTGCAGCCGGATGGCATTGGTCAGGGTGCGCACAATCGGTGCCTGACCCACAAGCTGGTCAAACCGCTGGGGGCGGTAGCGGTGGTGTAACGGCTCATAGGCCATGGTCTGCGGCTGTTTCCTGTTCCTGGCGGCTTGGAATGTCGGGCTGGAGCGTCACCCTGTTTCCATAATGCTGGTGCTGATTGACCATCTCCGCAGTGATGGTGAAGGTTTTGACGTCATGCTTGGAGGGCAGGCTATACATCACGTCCAGCATCAGATCCTCCACCAGGCTGCGCAGTCCCCTTGCCCCTGTCTGTCGTCGCACGGACTCCCGGGCAATGGTTTCAATGGCGCGCTCTTCAAACACCAACTGCACGTTGTCCATGCTCAGTAGTGTTTGAAACTGCTTCACCAGGGCGTTGCGTGGTTCCGTCAAAATGGCCTGCAGAGACTGCTCATCCAGGGAGTCCAGCACTGTGACGACCGGCACGCGCCCGATGAATTCCGGAATCAGTCCATACTGCACCAAGTCCTCCGGCTCCAGCTTTCTCAAAATGTTGGCTGTCGACGGCTGGCGGCTCCGATCCTCGTTCCGGTCATGGACAAAGCCGATGGAGTTCCTGCCCAGACGGCGTTTCACCACGTCGTCCAGACCCACAAAAGCACCGCCGCAGATGAAGAGGATATGACTGGTGTCAATGGCGATGGTCTCTTGCTGAGGGTGCTTGCGCCCACCTTCAGGTGGTACATTGGCGATGGTGCCCTCCAGAACCTTGAGCAAGGCCTGCTGCACGCCTTCACCGGACACGTCCCGTGTGATGGAGCGGCTTTCACTCTTGCGGGAGATCTTGTCGATCTCGTCGATGTAGATGATGCCCCGCTGGGCCGCCGCCAGATTCATGTCCGCCTTTTGCAAGAGGCGCAGCAGGATGTTTTCCACATCGTCCCCCACATAGCCCGCTTCCGTGAGGGTGGTGGCATCCGTAACGACGAACGGCACATTGAGCACCTCTGCCAGGCAGCGCGCCAGCAGGGTCTTGCCGCTGCCCGTCGGCCCCACGAGAAGAATGTTGGACTTTTCCAGGTGGGTGCCGAGGGAATGCTTCTCATCGCTGCGCCCACCAGACCAGGCCAGGCGCTTGTAGTGGTTGTACACAGCCACGGCAAGGGCCTTCTTGGCTTCGTCCTGTCCAATGACGTAGTCATCCAGGTGGGCCTTGATGTCCTGGGGCTTAGGCACACTCACCAGCGTGATGGGGGGCGGACCGCCACGGGAGGAGGTTCCTGACGATGGCCCCAGTGCCGGCTTCAAGTTTCCACGGCCGTCACCCGCAAGCCCGGAGAATTCCTCTTCCAGGAGGTCGTTGCAGATATCGATGCACTCGTCACAGATGTAGACCCCAGGTCCGGCAATCAGTCGCTGGACCTTCTCCTGGGGCTTTCTACAAAAGGAGCACCGAAGCTGGGGGGCATCAGGTTTCGCTATCGCAATGCTCCGGGCCAGGTTGTCGCCCACCATTATCCACCCCCCGAGTTGATTGTGGAAGTGGTCGGCGCCCCATCAATTCGCCCGTCGCTACGCCTGCGTTGAATCCGTTGAATCATGGTCCAGGTCCAACGTCAGATCTGCTCATGGATGGATTCTGTCGGCTCGCTCGTCAGAGCGGGGCTGCTTTGCGCTTCTTCCCCATTCTCCGCCATGGCCGTGCGCACCTTGAAGCTGTTGTGCTCCTCCAGCCAGGCCAGAGCCTTCTCCCGCAGCAGGCCCGTCTTCACAAAGATGCGCAGTTTTGTGGGGTCCAGCTTGCTGGCCCGCCTGGCTTTGAGTCGCTTGCGCAGGGCCTGAATCTGGTCCTCCAACTCAGTCTCTGCAACCGTTAGCTGCTCTGCCCTGGCCACGGTCTCAAGAGCAAGGTTGCGTTGGAGACGCCGTCGCGCCTCTTCCAGTTTGACCGGCTCAAGCTGCTCCAGAAGCTTGTCGCTGAGCCTGAAATCCGGATTGACCCCCCGCGCCCTGAGTTTATCCTTGAAGTCCTCCATCACCACCTCCATCTCCTTTTCCACCATGGACTGGGGCAACTCCACCTCCATCTCTTCACAGAGCATGTCGAGCAGGGCATCCTGACGATTCTCCTTGTTGTTTTCCTGCACCTGGCGGTCAATCTCCCGGCCCAAGGCCTCTTTCAACTCGGCCATGGTGGAAAAGCGGCTCACCTTCTGTGCAAAGGCATCGTCCAGCTCCGGCAACCGACGCGCCTTCAGCCCGCACAGGGTGATGGATACACGGTTTGTCTCGTCGTCCTGACCCAGGTCTTGCCGGGCGGGGCCGTTGTTTTCAGTCTCGCTGCCACCCTCGTTGGCGTCGTCCCCATTGGTTTCGCTGGGGAGCGTCCTGGTCTCCCCCACCGTCATGCCAACGATCAAGGATACAACCCTGGACATGGTCTCGTCCTCCTCGTCTAGCTCCACCTCCATTTCCCGTTCCCTGGGTCCAGGGGATTCTTCCTCGTCCAGTCCATCAGGCGGCGGCAGCACCAGCTTGATCACCGCCACATCCCCCATTTCCGCCGTGGTTCTCTCCAGAGGCACCGTGGTGCTGGCAGAGCGGCGCCGTTGCTCAAGCTCGTCTGCAAGCATGCCCTCGCTGGAGGTTTCCTCCACCTCCACTTCCAGATCGCGATAGGCCTTCAGCGTGGCGCTGGGTCGCACATCGGCTTCCATGTTCAACGTGAGGCTCTCGCCGGGGTTGAACTGTTGAGCCAAGGCGTCAAACGAATCCTGAAGCTGCAGCTTCCCCAGCAAGGCCAGGTCTTCATCGTTCAGCACGTCCTGGGCTGTGTCCTCCAGGAGTTGCTCCAGGGCGGTGATCCACACCTGCCGGGCGCCCAGTTGCTGGAGCACGGCGGTCTGGGGAACCCGGCCCGGTCGGAAGCCGGGCAGCCGCACCGTGCGGCATAGCTTGCGCATGGCTTTGTCGTAACTGCGCTGACAACGCTCAGCAGGGACAACCACCTCCAGGGCCAGCCGGCTCTGGGGGCGCGGAGACGTCTTGACCTGAAGGTCAGAGGCCATGGCGGGGAAAGCACAACAACGAAGATGCCCGATCCTAGACAACCGCGCCATGGGTGAGGCCCGGCAGGGGCTTAGGCTGGCTTCAGAACAACCGCATATCCCCCTGATTGGGCCCATCTGCTGCCCCACGCCCTGATGACCACCGCAAGCCCTGCCCCTGACGCCTTGAGCGCCTGCCCTCCCACTGTTGCCGTGCTGGGCGCCACCGGTGCCGTGGGTCGTGAACTGATCATGCTGCTGGAGCAGCGGGATTTTCCCTTGGACAGCCTGAGACTCCTGGCTTCACCCCGCTCTGCCGGCGCCCCGTTCACCTTTCGGGGCAAGAGCCTGACGGTGGAGGCGGTGTCCGAGGAGGCGCTGGCCGGGGTTGATCTGGTGCTGGCCTCCGCGGGTGGATCCGTCTCCCGCCAGTGGGCTCCGGTCATGGGGACCCATGGGGCGCTGCTGATCGACAACTCCAGCGCTTTTCGTCTGGATCCCCAGGTGCCGCTGGTGGTGCCGGAGGTGAACCTGGTGACGGCCAGCCGGCACCTGGGCATTGTTGCCAACCCCAACTGCACCACCATTCTGCTGCTGCTGGCCCTGGCTCCGCTGCGCCGCCTGGCCCCCCTGCGCCGTGTGGTGGTCTCCACCTACCAGTCCGCCAGTGGCGCTGGCGCCCAGGCCATGGCGGAGCTGGAGGCCACCAGCCGGGATGTGCTTCAGGGCCGACAACCCCAGAGCCATGTGTTGCCCTATTCCCTGGCTTTCAATCTCTTCCTGCACAATTCCCCTCTGGCCGGGAACGGGTACTGCGAAGAGGAACTCAAAATGCTCCGGGAAAGCCGCAAGATCCTGGCGCAGCCGGACCTGCGCCTCAGCGCCACCTGTGTAAGGGTGCCGGTTCTGCGGGCCCATGCGGAAGCGGTCAACGTTGAATTCGACGCTCCCGTCCCGTTGGATGCCGCCCGGCAGGTTCTGGCGGAGGCCCCTGGTGTGACGATGATTGACGACTGGGCCAACAATCGCTTCCCCATGCCCAGTGACGTGACCGGGAAGGATACGGTGGCCGTGGGTCGCGTCCGCCAGGACTTGAGCAACCCCAATGGCCTGGAACTCTGGCTCTGTGGGGATCAGATCCGCAAAGGCGCGGCCCTCAATGCGGTGCAAATTGCCGAAGCCATGGTGCGTCACGGCTGGCTAAGGTCCCCGTCTCCCCGGCAACGCACCCAAGACGCCCCCGTGCTGCAACCATGACCAGCCCCTCTGCATCCACACCCCTGTTTGGCCGCATCGTTACGGCCATGGTGACCCCCTTTGGTGCGGATGGCGCCCTGGATCTGGCCACTGCCGCCCGGCTGGCGGACCATCTGGTCAATACGGGCAGTGACGGGGTGCTGGTCTGTGGCACCACAGGAGAGTCCCCCACGCTCAGTTGGCAGGAACAGGACGAACTCCTGCGGGAAGTGAAGGCCGCCGTGGGGGCACGAGCCATGGTTCTGGCCGGGACGGGGAGCAACTGCACGGAGGAGGCTGTGGCCGCCAGCCGCCGGGCGTTGGCCCTGGGGGCCGATGGCGCCCTGTTGGTGGTGCCGTATTACAACAAGCCTCCTCAAGCCGGTCTGGAGGCCCATTTTCGCGCCATCGCAGATTCGGTCCCCGATTTGCCGCTGATGCTCTACAATATCCCCAGTCGTACAGGCTGCACTCTCCTTCCGGAGACTGTGGGCCGTCTGCTGAACTGCAGCAACGTGCGGGCCTTCAAAGCTGCCAGCGGCACGGTGGAGGAGGTTACAAATTTGCGGGCTGCCTGTGGATCTTCCCTGGCGATTTACAGCGGTGACGACACCCTCACCCTGCCCATGCTCAGCCTTGGGGCTGTCGGTGTGGTGAGTGTGGTGAGCCATCTGGAAGGTCTGCGCCTCCGGGCCATGATCCAGAACCACCTCACGGGACAGGCAGCCGCGGCCCTCGCCCAACATGACCAGCTTCTGCCTCTGATGCGTGCATTGTTTGTTCAGCCCAATCCCATACCCGTCAAAGCGGCGTTGGAACAACGGGGATGGTCCGTCGGCGCCCCACGGCTCCCCCTTCTTGCCGCAGACGCAAGCCTCAAAGCCCATCTGCATGACCTGATGCAGAGCCTGGAAGCCGACTCAACTGCGGCTGGACAGACTCTTTCCCCATAGCTTCGCCCATGACTCAAACCCCGAACGGCTCGGTTGAGCCTCTGCGCATCATTCCCCTTGGCGGCCTCCATGAGATTGGAAAAAACACCTGTGTTTTTGAATACGGGAACGAGTTGATGCTCGTGGATGCCGGCCTCTCCTTCCCCAGCGACGACATGCATGGGGTCAACGTGGTCATGCCCGATACCACCTATCTGCGGGAAAATGAACCGCGCATCCGGGGCATGATTGTCACCCACGGCCATGAGGACCACATTGGCGGCATCGCGCACCACCTGAAGCAGTTTACCATTCCCATCATCTACGGCCCCCGCCTGGCCCTGTCTCTCCTGGACGACAAGATGAAGGAGGCGGGGGTGAGTGATCGCACCAGAACCAAGACAGTCCGGCCCCGGGAAGTGGTCAAGGTGGGCAAACACTTCAGCGTTGAGTTCATTCGCAATACCCATTCCATCGCTGACAGTTTCTCCCTGGCCATCACCACGCCGGTGGGCGTCATTGTTTTCACGGGGGACTTCAAGTTTGACCACACCCCCGTGGACGGGGAGCGGTTTGATCTGCATCGCCTGGCCCAGTACGGGGAAGACGGGGTTCTTTGTCTGTTCAGCGACTCCACCAATGCGGAGTTGCCTGGCTTTACGCCACCGGAGCGCGCAGTATTCCCCAACCTGGATCGCCACATTGCCCAGGCGGAAGGTCGTGTCCTGGTGACCACCTTTGCCAGTTCGGTTCACCGGGTCAGCATGATCCTGGAGCTGGCCCTCAAGCATGGCCGTCGTGTCGGGCTTCTGGGACGCTCCATGCTCAACGTGATTGCCAAGGCTCGGGAGTTGGGCTACATCCGTTGTCCCGATCACCTCTTCCTCACCATGAAGCAGTTGCGGGATCTGCCGGATCGGGAGTTGCTGTTGCTCATGACCGGCAGCCAGGGAGAACACCTGGCCGCCTTGAGTCGAATTGCCCGAGCCGAACATCCCCACGTACAGCTCAAGACCACGGACACGGTCATCTTTTCCGCCAGCCCCATCCCCGGCAACACCATTGCCGTGGTCAACGTCATCGACCAGCTCATGATGCAGGGGGCCACGGTGATCTACGGCAAGGACAAGGGCATCCATGTGTCCGGCCATGGTTCCCAGGAAGACGAGAAGTTGATGCTTGCCCTCACGCGCCCCAGGTTTTTTGTCCCGGTCCATGGGGAACATCGCATGTTGGTGCAGCACTGCAAGACCGCCCAGTCCATGGGGATGCCACCGGAGTCCATGTTGGTGATTGACAACGGCGACGTGGTGGAGTTGACGCCGGAATCCATTCGCCGGGGTGAACCGGTGAAGGCCGGCATCGAGCTTCTGGATAGCACCCGCAAGGGGGTGATCAACACCCAGGTGCTGAAGGAGCGTCAGCAGTTGGCGGAGGATGGGGTTCTGGTTGCCCATGTGAGCATCAGCGGCGCGGGCCACATGGGAGCGCCGGCGCGGGTAACCCTGCGGGGCGTGGCCACTTCACTTGCGCCGCAGCACTTTGCCAACTGGACCGATAACGAGGTGCAATGGGTGCTGGACAACCGCTGGCAACAACTCTGCCGCGGTGGTGATGATCTTCAGGATGTGGATTGGGTTGGTCTGCAGCGGGAAGTGGAGTTGGGCCTGCAGCGGCGGTTGCGGCGAGAGTTGGAAGTTGAGCCTTTGATCATCGTGGTGGTGCAACCGACGCCCAAGGGATCTACAGCCATCTACAAAGTCCCCGCCACCGAGGAAAAGGGCACCCCAGGGCGCCCTGGTCGTGGCGGAGCTCGCCCCAACGGCGTTCGTCCACTGCAACGGAACGGCAGTGCCAATGGTCAAAGCAAAAACCCGGCCCTCATGGATCGCCGTCACTTGAGCGCCAACGGTGCCAACGGCGCCACATTGTCTCAATCCACTTCACCACCTGTTTCACCATCTGCTGTGGCCAGCCCTGAGCCCGAGGTCAATACCGATGGGGTAGGGGCAACGTCAGCAGAGACAGTGCGTAAGCGCCGCAGCCGTAGTCGCGCCAGCACAGCCTGATGGTTGCCACTGTCCGTCGGATGAAACGCCCAGCAACTCGCCAGCGGCTTGGACTGCTTTGATGCCAACCGGGGCAAGGATGCTTGCCCCCAGCTCGGATCTGGGAACCGCCCCGCCATTCTTGCCCTGGATCTTGACGGGGTCCTTATGGACGGCATGGAAGAATACTGGAGGAGCAGCCTCCACGTGGTCCGGAGCTTTGGCGCCCCACGGATTGGCTCCAATGGGGAGATTCCCCCGGCGTTCCGGCACATTCGTCCCTGGGTGCATACCGGTTGGGAGATGGTGGTGGTGGTCTGGGCCTTGGCCCATGGTGCCGCCGAGGAAGCGTTTCTCCAGAATTATCCGGGGGCACTGCGGCAGTGGCAGGCGCACTTGGGGCAATCCTCGGCGGTGCTGCAGAGTGCCTTGGAGCGGCACCGCAGTGATTGCCTGTTGCAGGATCGCCAGGGGTGGCTGGCCCAGCACCGCCTCTATCCCGGCGTGGCGGAGCGGTTGCGCCGCTGTGGCGCCGAGGAGGGGGTGGATTGGGTGGTGGTCACCACAAAGGGACAGGAATTTGCTGCCGCCTTGCTGGAGCAGGACGGTCTCCAGCCCACCGCTGTCTACGGCCGGGAGCATGGCCCCAAGAGCCGCGTATTACGGCGCCTGCTGGAGCAGCGGCAACCCGTCTGGTTTGTGGAGGATCGACTCCCCACCCTTGAAACAGTGATGGCGGATCCCCATCTCAGGGGGATTGGTTGTTACTTGGCAGCCTGGGGCTACTTGCGTCATGCTGACCGGCAGCAGCTTCGCCCGCCTGCCCATTGGCTGGGTCACGCCACCTTTTGCGCTCCGTTCCCTGCCTGGCCCACCTGAGGCTGGGCTATTATGGTTCAAACGTACTTCCTCTCCCAGGTGTGGCAACCCTGGCAAACGTGGGAATACATCCTCACAAGACCCATCCCTTTCACCATGGCTGTTCACTCCAACTCCTCTGCTGATGCCCATTCCCGCGATAAGGCCCTTGGGCTGGTGTTGAACCAGATTGAGCGCAACTTTGGCAAAGGATCCATCATGCGCCTGGGGGATGCCTCCCGGATGCGGGTGGAGACCTTCTCCACCGGCGCCTTGCCTCTGGATCTGGCCTTGGGAGGGGGCTATCCCAAAGGCCGTGTGGTGGAAATCTATGGTCCGGAGAGCTCTGGTAAAACCACGCTGACCCTCCACGCCATTGCCCAGGTCCAGAGGGAGGGAGGTGTGGCCGCCTTTGTGGATGCTGAGCACGCTCTGGATCCCGGCTATGCCGCCGCCCTGGGGGTAGACGTGGAAAACCTGCTGATTTCCCAGCCGGATACAGGGGAAATGGCCCTGGAGATCGTGGATCAACTGGTGCGCTCCGGCGCCGTGGCCTTGATCGTAGTGGACTCCGTGGCGGCCCTCACGCCCCGGTCAGAGATTGAGGGAGAGATGGGGGATGTGTCGGTGGGCAGCCAGGCGCGGCTCATGAGCCAGGCCATGCGCAAGATCACGGGCAACATTGGCAAGTCCGGCTGTACGGTCATTTTCCTGAACCAATTGCGTCTGAAAATTGGCGTACTCTACGGTAACCCCGAGACCACGACCGGGGGAAATGCGCTCAAATTCTATGCCTCAGTGCGCCTGGACATCCGCCGCATCCAAACCCTGAAACGGTCCGGCAAGGAATACGGCATCCGCGCCAAGGTGAAAGTGGCCAAGAACAAGGTGGCTCCACCTTTTCGCATTGCTGAATTCGATATTGAATTCGGTCGCGGCATCAATGCTGTGGGCTGCTTGCTGGATCTGGCTGAGGAGACAGGTGTGGTAGTGCGTAAAGGAGGCTGGTATAGCTACGGAGGGGACAATCTGGGCCAGGGACGCGACAACACCATCCGCTGTCTGGAGCAGGACGAGACGCTCCGGCAGACCATTGACAACCTCGTGCGCCAAAAGCTGAGCGAGGGCTCGGCAGTCATGGCCAATTCTGTGCGCCCCATCGCTGCCGGCGCCACCAAATCTCCAGGGGAGGACGCCGTTCCCCTGCCAGCGCAATCTGCAACGGGTGATGCTCAAGCCATATCGGCAACCACCACCCGCACACCGTCCAGCTAGTAGGCTCAGGCCCCATAAACCGAGTGCGATGTGACGGGGAAGGTCCTCCTGTGGGGCTTCAGTTGAGCGAGGGGCGAGCGCTTGACAGGCGCTGACGTGCTGCTGACGGATCAAGGCAGCGCACCCTGCATCCCAGCCAGGCGGAAGCGCAACAAGAGAGCGTACAAAATGCGCCATCAAGCGAGAACCTGTTCGCCGAGCGCAAGGACTGGCGCCGCAGTGCAACACGCTACGACCGCCATGCATCCATGGTTCAGGCATCTCGTTGCGGCAGGAGTGCGGCCAGCTTGCGGCGGAACTCCCCTTTGGGCATGCCTCCCTTCATTGCCCCATGGATGGTGAAGGCTCCTTCAGGATCGCTGACCACCAGATAGGTGGGCCAGCCCATGCCTTCCTTATTGGGACCCGAGCTGTGGGTAAGGGCACCAGGAAAGGTGGCCGTTTCCCCACCTGCAATAAGGCTACCGGCACTTGAAAACTCCTTCCACAACTGGCTTTTCATGGTGAGAGGGCATCCCCATGGGAAAGCAGGCTTCCCCAAGCCCCAAGCCAGCGTGGGGACAGTTTCCCGCTGCCCCCTTATCCAGAACTCGGGTTATGTAGCCCCTTCTGGTTCTGGGGGATTGCCCCACCCCTCCCAACATTCTCTCGCATCGCAGACTGGGAAACATCCAGGCTGGTGGCCGCCAGCCTCTTCCGTTCAGCCATGGATCGCCCCAAGTTGGTAGCCCTGATCACAGGGATATTCTCCATTGTTCTGGCAGTGCTCTACCTGGCACTGGTGCTCATTCTGGATCACCGCTCCGGACTGGCGCCGGCGCCGGTGGATGGCTGGGCTGCCGGCCCGGCGGCAGACCTTTCAGGCGCCGTTGCAGCGGCTCCACGATCCGCTCCACCGCCATGGTGAGAAAATCGTTGAACCGGGCCTGGCGGCGGTTCAGGTCATAGTGCTTGCGGATGGCTGCGGCCATGCCCCCATCCCCCCAGTCTTGATTGCGGCTGAAGTATTCCATCAGGCTGGCGCCAGCAACCCGTGTCAGCCATGCAGCACTCACCCCCTGCACCGCCTTGGCCACCACCAACGCGGGCCAGGCGGCACTGAGGGCGGTGGTCAGCAGCATGGCGCCCCCCTTCACCAAGCCCAACCCCGTCATGGTGCGCCCCACCGCCAGGGCCAACTCCCGCCCCTGGTCCCGGCCCAGCTTGACCCCATGGATCCGCCCCAGCTCCAGCACCATCTGGGCATTCACTGCGGCCGCACCCACAAGATCCAGCCCTGGCAGGGGCGTCAGGGCGATGATTCCCCCGCCAATCCAGGCATAGCGCTCAATGATGGTGCGGCTGGCCCGTTCCCGCTGGCTGGTGAGCACCGCCTCGGTATCCACGGAGAGGTGGCGACTCTGCAGAAGGATGTTGTCGGCCATGAGCTCATCCCCTTCCAGGCGCAGCACCTGAGCCAGGCGTCGCAGCAGGGCGGACACCTCGGGGACGGGTGGAGGCGCTCCGCCCCTCAACCGTGGCGGCGCACTGCTGGCGGACACCACGTCCTCCGGCGGCAACTGGGGAGCACAGCGCTGCCGCAACACCTGCAACAGCCGCTGTTCCTGCCGTTGTCCCAGCAGGTCGCACTTGTTGAGCACCAGCAGGAGACGCTTGCGCAGGGACAACAACAACTGCACCATGCGCAACTCGCTGTCCCGCAGGTCGCCATCCACAACAAACAACAGTAGGTCCGCTTGAACCGCCTTGCGCCGCGCCATGTCTTCCCGCCGTTGGCCCAGGGTGCCGCTTTCCAGGATGCCCGGCGTATCCACCAGCCGCACGCCACGGCCGAGGCCCGCCATGGGGAGGCGATAGCTGTGGCTGGCCTGGGTGGATCCCATGGCAGGCTCCACGGAACCCACCATGTCCCCCAGAAGGGCGCGGATCAGGGAGGTTTTGCCGCTGGACCCTGTACCGAATACCACCACCACCAGGTCCCCCCGTTCCAACTCCGCCGCCACCTGGCTGCGCTCACGCTCCAGTGCCTGGCGCATCACCTGATCCCGCACCAGTTCCAACTGCCGCCCAATGCTGTCCAGATGTTCTCCAGCGGCCTCCCGCTTGGAGTCGAAGGCCATGGGGAGGGCCGGGTCCCGGAAACGTCTGGCCCACCGTGGGGACTTCTGACCGGGCATCTGCCCGTGCCATGTGATCCAGCCCAGCCAGCCCAGGGCCGCCACGGTGACCAGAAAGAGAGAGATACCCCAGCCACCCGCCAAGGTTTGCAGGCCCTGGGCCAGCCCCGCCAACAGGGTGATCACCATCCAGAGGGCCAGAAGGGCCCCCAGCACCACGGCCACACTCCAGATCAGCCGACGGGTCCGCTTCCTCATGACCTGCGGCCTTGCAACAGGAGGTCCAGCAACAGCAGAGCCACAGCAACGTTGATGGCCACATCCGCCAGGTTGAACACGGGGAAGGCAATGGGCACCAGTTCAATCCAATCCACCACCGCCCCCCGGAACCAGCGGTCCAGACCGTTGCCCAGGGCGCCGGCCAACACCAACCCCCAGGCCACAGCACCCAACGGCTGCCGGGGTGGGCGATTCAACAACCACACCACCAGAGCGAGGCTCACCAGCAACGAGATCAACCCCAGCCACACCACGCCCCCGTCAAACAAGCTGAAGGCCGCACCTGTATTTTCCACCAGTCGCCACTGCAAGAGCCCCGGCAGGGCCGGTTGCGCCTGACCCGGTTGGAGCTGGCCCAGCATCAGCGCCTTGCTCAGTTGATCCAGCACCGTGCCGCCGGCGGCCACCAGCAGGCTGACGCCGGCAAGCCGTGGCTTCCGGCGCCGTGGATCGGGGGATGGTTGTAGGTTGGGCACGGCCTCAGTAGAGCAGGAGACGGCGGAGCAATGCGGCAACAACAGCCACGGGGCAGGCCATGACCGCTTGCAGCAGCAGGGGCAGCAGCCAATGGCCGATGATCAGTTCCGACCAAGGTATGAGCCACTGGCCCATCACGGCGCCCAGGACCAGGTACATCCCCCCACACAGGGAGACCACCACAACTCCTGTTATGGCCACAACCCAGAGGCTGAAGGGGTCCCGCAGAGGGATCCGCTGCCCAATGCGTCCCACCAGCCATGCACCGGGCATCAAGCCCAGCAAATAGCCAAACCCTGGCTCCAGCACATAATCCAGGCCGCCCCCGGCATGGAAGACGGGAAACTGGGTCAGCCCGAAGGTCAGGTAGGCCACGGTGGTCATGAGGCCAACGCGGGCGCCGCAGATCAGGGACGTCAGCAACACTGCCGCCAACTGGCCACTGGTGGGCAACTCCACCAGGCTGAGTCCCCCCGGGGTGGGCACTGCCATGGTGGGCTGGAGCAATCCCGCCACGATGGTCAGCAGCAGGCCCATGACAACACCCACCAGGTTCAGTAAAGCCTTCATGGCGTGGTGCGAGGACTGGAACTGCCTGACGGGAAGGTGGGTTCGGGTCTACACTCAAGCGCCCTGGCGCTGGTGGATCCATGGAGCAGGCCGATGGGCCATGCCCGGCTTTTGACACAGGGGCGCTGGTTCGCCTGATGGAGACTCAACCCTACCTGAAAACCGCCGATCCCATGCCCATGCTCCGTCCCCCGGATCTGGTGGAGACGGGGGATGAGGGGGTGGTGGTGGAGTTGCGCCCCCAGAACATGCTGGCTGTGCGCTTTCGGCGGGGCACGTTTCTCCTGGCTGCGGATCAGGTGGAGCCTGTCGTCTGAGACCAGATGTGCTCCAGGGGCGCCGCCAGCGCCTGGGGGCCAACCGCTGCCAGACGGGGTTGGCTGAGCCAGCGGCGCGCCACCCGTTGACAGTCGGCCCCATCCCGTTGCGTCAACTGGGCCAACTGCTGCTCCGCCGCATCCACAGCCATGCCGTATCCCCGCAGCAGGGCCAGCCGTTCCGCCACCTGGCCGCTGGTCTGCAAGGCTGCCAACTCCTGCCCCTGCAGCTTGGCGCGGGCCAGGCACAGTTCCTCGGGCTGAAGGGGCGTCTCCAGGAGTCGCCGCCACTCCGTCAACAATAGCTCCAGCGCCAGGGCAGCCCGATCCCGGCTGGTTGAGAGGTACACAATGAAAGGGGCGCTCTGCTGGCGCACAGGAAACAACACCCCCACCTCGTAGGCCAGACCGTGGGTTTCCCGGATCACCTGGGGCAGCCGGGCGCTCATCCCGGTGCTGAGATGGCATTGCAGCAGGCGTAAAACAGCCTGGTCCTGGTGATTGAGCCCACAGGTGGCAGCCCCCAGAAGCAACACCACCTGCTCCGTATCCTGGGGATGGAAGGCCATGGTGGCTGGCGTGGGGAGGGCCGCGGCCTGTGCCACGGGGGTGGAGCCATGGCCGGGGGTCAAGTCCTCCGCCAGAGCCGTCAGATGGGCTGTGGTGCTCTGATCCAGATGACCCGCCGCGGCAATGACCATGGCGCTGCTCCCCCAGTCTTGATGCGCCCGGCGCAACTGGCTGGGGGTCAGGGCCGCCACCTCTGCTTTTTTCAAGCCAAGGGGGGCATGGCCGTATCCCCCAGGGCCATACAGCAGACGGCGCAGGTCCGCCAGGGCAAGCTGCAGGGGATCTTCCCGTTGTTGATCCAGGGCTTGCAGGGTGAGTTGCTGCTCTCGCCGCACCTCACGGGGCGCCAGTCGCGGCGTCTGGACCATCTCCCGCACCCTGTCCAGGAGGGGCGCCGCATCCGCGGCCATGCATCCCAGACACAGCACCACGCCATCTTCCCGGGCGCCTGCCGCAAAATAGGCGCCGCGAGACTCCAACTCTTCCGCCAAAGCTACGGCATCCTGACGGACTGTTCCCCGCTGAATGGCGCCGGCCAACAGGTGGGCCTGGCCCCGTTGCCCTGGCGGATCCGCGGCGCTGCCCCCGGCAATCCACCAGCACAGGGCCATCACCCCGACATGGCGCCGCTGCTGAACCAGCAACTCGATGCGCTGATGACGGTGGTGCAGGTCAAGACGCATGGGAAGCCCATGGTAGGGCAATGATCTGCACCGTCGTCAAGAAAGAGACAGGGACTTCAAAGGGTCTGTGCTGCCTCGGCCTCTTCCAGCCGTTGCCTCAGCCGCTCAGCCCAACCCGCCACCCAGCCCAGATCCGCGCCGTTAAAACAACGGGGGCTGGCGCCAGCCACCACCACCAGCCCCTGGGGTCCCAGGGGTTCCATCAGCACGGCGGGTGCGCCCTCCGGCAAGTAGGTGAATTCCCGGCGGGCGGGGAAGAGTTTCAGGTTCACCAGATAGAGGCGCCGTTGGCTGCTGAGCACCCGCTGCACCAGGGGACCATCCTGATAGGTCACACCCGTGAGCAGACCGCGGCTCAACAGCAGGCGCTGCTTCCAGACGCAGTGGACGGCCACCGCGGCAGTGTTCAACAGCAGCATCTGCGAACCCCATCCCAGCTCCTCCCGAACATCGTCGGGCAAGCCCTCTGCCAAGTCCAGCCCCTGCTCTCCGCTGAGGGTCAACGGTTGTTGCGCTGCAGGATCCACGCTGGTCCAATTGAGCCCCACCAGCATCAGTCCGACCGCCATCAGGGAACCCACCACATCGGCGCGCCCCAGGCTCACGCTGGCTGGGCTGCTCCCTGCCGTCAGATGGTTCAACGCCAGGGCCAGGGCGCCGATGCCGCCGGTGAACAGGCTGAGGCGTGCTCCTGTGGTCATGGATTGCTGACGCCATAGGGTGTCCACCTTGGCAGTCCATGGCCGCCTCTGCTGCAATACAAATACCGATCCCACCAACTCCCATTATGGAGACCGGCACAGCCTTTGCCGCCATTGCGCTTGCCGCCGTGGCCTCCGACGGCGTTTGCACCCGCGAGGAAGCCCGGGCCCTGCGACGAGACCTGGAGTTTCGCTATCCCTACGTCCACATGGACGAGACGGCCATGGGAACCCTGTTTGACCAACTGTTGCGGCGCATCCGCGAGGACGGCCATGGGGACCTGATGGCGGAAGCCGCTGGCGCCCTCAACCGCCAGCAGCAGTTGACAGCCTTTGCTGTGGCTTGCAACCTGGTCAGGAGCGATTATCGCACCACCCCCGAGGAGGAGGCCTTCCTGGAAGACCTGGCCCAGGCCATGGACCTGGATGCCGCTGAGCGCAAGACCATCCCTGACGTGTTGACCATTCTGTATCGGGATGCCTTACAGCCCCACCCAACCAGTGTTAGGAACGTCAGTATGACGGGATAGAGTTGGCTGATGGCGATGGGATGGTTTCTGGGACTTCTGGTGCTGGGGCTGGTGGTGCTGGCGCCGCCGTCCATGGCCATGACGGCCGCCGACTTGCCAGCCGCTCCACCGGAGCAGGAGCGGGTTGTGGATCAGGCGGAGGTGTTGAGCCGCGCTGCCGCCGGGGAGTTGAACCGCCACCTGTCCAACCTGACCAGCTACGGTGTGGAGGCCAACCTGGTCACCCTGGGGCGCGTAGACTACGGCAGCACCCCCGCCACCGTGGCAACGGATCTACTGGAGCGCTGGCAGCAACAGGATCCGCAGGAGCGGTTGATGACGCTGGTGGAAACCAAAACCGGCCAGGTGGCTGTGGTGGCCAGCCCCGCCCTGGCCCAGCGCCTCCCTCCCAACCTGCTGCAAAGCACCGCGGAGGACACCATAGCCGGTCAATTGCGCCGCGGTGAAGGGTACCGTCTGACGATGCTGCGGGGTATTCAGCGGCTGGACACGGTTCTGGCGGGTGAAGAAGATCCTGGACCACCGGCGCTGGAGGCGGCCGTGCCCGCTGTGCGCTCCAACGTGCCCAGCCATGAGGAAACAGCCGCCAGCAACGCTCTGACATGGGTGGCCGTGTTGCTTGGATTGGGGACGGTCATTCCCATGCTCACGTGGTGGGTATTTTCCCGCTGACGCCTTCACCGCCATGGCCTTGAACCGCTGGCTCGGACGTCTGGTGGTGGGCCACAGCAGGGAGGCTCGCCTGCGACGGCTGGAGGCGGCCACCGCGGCGGCGCTGCGGATTCAGACCATTGAATTGCGGCACTTCCAAGGGGATCTGGCGCGCTTTGACCAGGAGCTTGACGTCGGCAGCGGCAGGCTGGCCATGGTGGCCAGTCAGTTTCGCCAGGCCATGGCCGTGTGCAGGCGGGACTTGGCGGCGTTGCAGGCCTGTCGCCGGGAGTTCACGCCAGACCAGTTGCAGCAGTTGCAACTGGTGGAGGACGTGGTGGGCGCTTACCATCAGCGGGCGCCTGGAAACGCCAGCCGTGATTCAGGTCTCAGTCAGCCGCCCGAGATGGTGCCCCGCAGTTTGCTGGGTCTCTTTTCCCGGATGCAGGATCGTCTTGCAGCCGGCGGTGAAGCCGCCACGGTGGAGGGATTTCGGCGGCGGCGGGATTCCACGCTGGTCTCGCTGCGGGTTCTGCTGTTGCTGGTGTTGGCGCCGCTGTTGTTTCAGCAGTTCAGCCGCACCCTGCTGGTGGGTCCCCTGGTGGACCGCGTTGCCCCAGCCGTTCCCGTGATCATGTACACCCGAGGGACGCTGGAGGAGCGGGCTGTGGAGAAATTGCGCATCTACAAGGAGGAACTGGAATTTGAAGCCCTGCTACGGGGTGAGGCGGTGCCGTCCATTGAGGACATGCAATCCAGCTTGCGGCGAAGGGCCGATGAACTGCAAACAGAGAACGAGCGGGAGAGCACCACGGCCATCAAGAATCTCCTGTCGGACGGGTTTGGTGTGCTGGGATTTGCATTGGTCTGCCTCCTCTGCCGGGAAGAGTTGCGGGTGCTGCGCAGTTTTTTCGACGAGATTGTGTATGGCCTGAGCGATAGCGCCAAGGCTTTTGTCATTATCCTGTTTACGGACATGTTCGTTGGCTACCATAGTCCTGAGGGATGGAATGTTTTATTAGAAGGGATCTCTGAGCACTTTGGTCTACCCCCCAATCCAGGTTTTATTGGCTTATTTGTGGCGACATTCCCTGTTATTCTGGCCACAATCTTCAAGTATTGGATTTTTCGCTATCTCAACCGTGTCTCTCCTTCCTCCGTGGCCACACTGCGGAACATGAATGGCGGAGGTTGATATGGACAGCGCGCCATTGGGGAATAGCCCAGCCGGACACGGGATTCTGGTGCTGGGAGGCAGTGGCAGCGGCAAGAGCCAGTGGGCCGAACACTTGGCGTCCACCTGGTCATCCACCTGTCAGCAGCCGGTGTTGTATCTGGCCACCGGTGATGCCACGTTGGCGGATGCCGATTGGCAGCAGCGTCTCCAACGGCACCGCCGCCGCCGCCCAGCCAATTGGCAGACCCGGGAGTGTGGCGCTGCCTTACCGGAAGCACTGGCTGCAGCGGAGACAGCGCCGTTGCGGCTGGTGGACGCCTTGAGCAGTTGGGTCAGCACCCTGCTGGAGCTGGAGGAAGCTGCTTGGCAAGCACGGGTCGAGCGGCTGTTAACCTGCATTCCCCCCAAGCAGGGCCCCACCATTCTGGTGAGCGACGAGGTGTCCTGGGGGGTGGTTCCCGCATCGGCCAGCGGCTACCACTTCCGGGAGCGCCTGGCCCGCCTCAACCGCCATGTGGCCCAGCGCTGCCAGAACCATTGGCTGGTGGTGGCCGGCCGTGCCGTGGATTTAACCCGGTGGTCCCAGCCTGTTCCTTACCAGCAACGTTGTTCTGGATAAGGAGACCAGGGAAGGTCACCGTTTCCCCACAACCGCAAAGACTGAAAAGCCGCAACAACAGACCACAGCGGGTTTCTCTTCCCCCTCCTCCCTTCTCCCCATCGGGCTTCCCCAAGCCCCAAGCCAGCACAAGGGCAATTTCCCGCTGCTCCCTGGCATCGCACCCGCCCAGTCTATCTTCGGATCAAGCATCAGTCTCATGTCGGTCCTCCCACCTTCGGGTGGGGCAATCTCGCCCGCGCCTCGTCCAGAAACTTGCCCCATGCCTTCGCGCCCTTGCGCGTGTTGCAGTTGCGGCACAGGCCGATCCGGTTTGATTGGTCGTCCGCGCCGCCGCGTGACTTCGGAATACGATGGTCCAGGTCCAGATCTTCCGCTCGTAGCCCTTCCGATGTGCAATAGGGGTTGGCGCAGCGGCGCCCTTGATTGTTCCACAAGAGGACACGCAGCTTGGCGTCCGTCACGTGTTGAATGTCGGAACGTCGCGGCGGGTGCTTCCGGGCCGTTACGGGTTTGCCGTCAATCGCCTCGAACAGCCCGGTTTCCTCCCGGAGCCGATCAAGCGTGACGGTCTCCGTCACCGGGTCGATATCCATGCCGATCCACCGGCGACGCAATTGCTCTGCGGCTACGCATGTCGTGGCGCATCCAGCGAACGGATCCATCACAAGGTCGCCCTCATTCGAGGATACTTCGACGATGCGCCGGTAGAGTTTCAAAGGCTTCTGCGTTCTCCATCCCGTGTGCTCTCTCGAGCGTGACGAAACCGGCGGAATGTTCACGATCAAATCGCTGGCGTAGATGCCGGGCAATGTGGACAAATACTTTTTGTAGCGCGGAATCCCGCCGGCCTTTCGCGGCCAGTGAATCAACCCGGCATCGTCCAACGCCTCGCACTTCGACAGCGCATTGAGCGATTCGTAGTTGTCAGGCAGTCCGGCATCGGGGGGGAACTTGTTGCGCGGAGGGGGCGCCCATGCCCGTCCGGCGGATGGCGTCACGCCTCTGAACGGCTTGTAGGCTTCCGGGCCACCCTCCTTTCCGCCGGTGAGGTCCGCGTCTTCCCACGGGCCGCGCTCATCCTTGCGCCAGTCGCTCCCATAGGCGGGATCGAACGGGTCGTATTGCTGATTCCAGGTTGGTTTCGCGCCCTTGGCGTAGTAGAGAATCCGATCACAGTTGCGGACGTAACGGGTAGGATTCAGACCCTTTCCCGCCGTGCGTTTCCAGACAATCTCGTTGCGGAAGTTCGACCGTCCGAACACGGCATCCAACAGAAGACGCAGGTAGCTGTTCGCGGCATCGTCGCAATGCAGGTACAGACTCCCCGTCGGTTTGAGAATCCGGTGCATCTCGACCACGCGGGGAGCCATCCATGCGAGGAAGGCCGCGATGGAGTTTTCAACGCCAGTCTCGATGCCCCGATCCGTAACCTGCCCGCCCTCGATGACAACCGCCGCCTCAATAACCTCTTTGATGGCCGGATGGTCAGTCGCCAGCAAATCGTGCCACTCGTCAGTAACCTCGTCCCATCGCCAACGGTCATCGAACCGCTGCGTGGCGGCTTTGCTGCCGAGGGGCGCGTTGAAACTGCGCTTGGCGTTGAAGGGGGGATCAGTGGCGATCAGGTCTACGGTCTCGGAGTCCATGCCGCGCAGGACGCGCAGGTTGTCCGCGACGTAGAGTGTTCGGTTCGGGAGAAACATGGCAGCGACGGTAATCGAGCTTGCGGACCGCGTCAACTACCCCGTATAATCCCAAGTTGAAGGTGCGCAATCTGCGGGTAAGTCAAACCCGATAGCCCCCTGGGAGGAAGGCCGCCACTCATCCGGCTTCATCGGCGGCATGAGCCGCGACCCATTCCATCACAACGTGCGCACTCCGTAGCCCGTAACCCCGGCGGGATTGTCCCTATGAGGAAGGATGAATCAGGCGCTGCCTGATCTTGGGAGCTCCCTGTTCCCCATCGCAAAAGCTGGAAAGCCGCAACAACAGACCACAGCGGGGTTCCCTCTCCCCCCGAGTTTCTCTCCTTCCTGCAACAGAGTGAGGGGAATGTGCCCAGCCATGTGGACAGCCATCTGATCGTTGATAACTACTGCATCCATCAACGGGGCAAGGGGAAGGAGTGGCTGGGGCAGCAGCCCAGGTTCCATCTCCATCTCACCCCCACCTATGGCTCATGGATCAAGCAAGTGGGACGCTGCTGCGGCAGCAGGAGCCAGAACCCCATGGACGTGGTTCCTGCCCCGGCGTTGGAGTCCTCATCCGCAAGATCAATTATGACTTTGTGGAGTCCTGCAACGCCCCAGCCCGTCCCTTTGTCCGGGTGGCTCCGCCGATCCAGCCTGGCCAAGATCCAACGCCTTTGTACTTTCTCCAGGATCCTGCACTGGAAAGGCTTTTAGCCAGCTTCCTGGACCAAAGACAGAAGACGAGGGGAGACCCTTGTTCCCGGACCCGAGTCCACTTCCAGGAGGTGGGCTTGCCGCGCCTTGCTGATCAAGCGCGTGGTGGTCACCCGGGTGGTGCCAATGAGTTCCGCAATGCGCTCGTGGCTCAGACGAAACGACAGGGTACACCAATCCCCGCAGCGCCGCCCCAGCCGCGACACCAGCAAGCCAAACAGGGCTTGAAGCCGCAATTCAGCGGTCTTGAAATGGCGGATCCGTAGCAGCTGCAGGGTCCACTCATTCACCGTGCAGACGCCCCTGTCACTGCTTTCCGGGTGAATCACAAAGTTGAGGCCGGTGAGCGCCTCAATGCACACCCCTTCACTGCACAGACGGTCCGTTGTAATGCGGTCGTTCTGCTGGAGAAACGCCAGGGTCATGCCCTGGGTTTCTTCACAGGGACAGAGCACACGGCCAACACCGTCGAGAACCTCAATCTGTCTGGACTGGCCAGCGCTCACAGGATCAAGGAGGACCGTTTGTCCGGCAGGCATGCGGATGACCCCCCTGGGGGTGTCCGGTATGGGTCGATACAAGGGTGAAAGAGTCGTCACAAGCGAGAGAGTCATCCAGGACCTTAAGCTTAAGGGCAATCTCCGATTTATTGCAAGCGGTTCTCAATTAAAGTAGAATTATAGAGACTGGTTCTCAAGAAGAGTCAAGCGACAGACCATGACTACAGCCCCTGGAGCCAAGCCAGCAGGACTTGGCGGTCCTTGGGGGCCAGGGCCAGGTAGTTCTCCCTGGCGTCCTCGGCTTCGCCCCCGTGCCAGCGGATGGCCTCATCTACGGTGCGGGCCCGCCCGTCGTGGAGATAGCCCGCCTTGCCGTTCACCCGGTGGGTGAGCCCCAAACCCCAGAGGGGTGCTGTGCGCCACTCCGCTGAACGGGTGTAGCCATGCTCCGCCACACCGTCATCCAGGCCAGGCCCCATGTCATGCACCAACAGGTCTGTATAAGGCCAGACGGTTTGACCACGGATGGCCTGCACCACGGCACTGGGATCGGTGCTGGTTTCATGGCTGGGCACATGGCAGGCGGCGCACTGCAAGTCCCCGAACAGGGAAGCGCCTTTGGACACCACCGGATCCTTGGCGGGTCGCTTGGTGGCGGGCGCCCCGAGGCTCTGGCTGTAAAAGGTTACCGCCGTCAATTCGTCCCAGGTGATGTCCGCCGGTTGCCCTTCGGCCGTCATGTTGGTCTCCGGCCCCGCTGCCGTGGTCAGACCCATGTCGTTGAGGTAGGCCTCAGCCGTCTGTTCCTGCACAGTGGCTGTCCCCGCTTTCCAGCCGAAGCGCCCCAGCGCCTGCTGGCCATGCTCATCTCCCAGAAGGACGGCCCGGCCGGAAATCCCGTCCCCATCCCGGTCTTCGGGATCGGCATGGCTGAGAATCGCCCGGTCCGGAATGGCTTCCAGGAGACCCAAGCCAACGAGGGGGGGCGCTGTTCGCAGAGAGCGGTTCATCTCGGCAGCAGCCACCACGTCCCCATTGGGACGGATCAAGTCCACATGAATCTTTTGCAGGGGCGGTTCATCTCCTGCCTGGGGTTCTTCCCGCCATGTGAGGTCCATGGTGGCCTCCGGCTGGTGGCCAAAAATTGCGTGATCCTGGATTTGCCAGCCCCATTCGGGCACCGGCGCAGCGCCGTTGGCCTCTTGCAGCGCCACCCGCACCAGGGAGACGCCGGGAACAGGGGCGCCGCGGCCGTTGCGCACATGGCAGGCGACGCAGGAATTGGCATTAAACAAGGGACCCAGGCCCGCATCCTGATGGGTGGCCAGGGGGATATGACTCCGCTCAAAGAGGGGATCGCCAACGTCATGGCGGGCGATTTCATCCGGAGTCAAGTTCGATGCCGGCTTCTCAAACGCTGCTGAAGTGCGATTGAAAACCGTCAAAGCACCGGCAGCAAGCTGGGAATCGGCTGCCAATGATGGATTTTGCGCAACCACCACCAGCAATGCCGTCAGAATTGCACTGGCGAGGATAAGGAATGGGTGGTGACGCACCACCCCTGTCGTGGTTCCAGGTCTCATGGGATCTGGTATGGCGAGAGGCTTCAACTTGGTGCTTCAAAAGCTGTCTAGCGTTTCCAGTGCCCGTGTCATCAGATTGAACGTGGATTCCGTGGCTTCGATGGCCGTCTCCATGGACTCCACCACTGCGGGATCATCCAGCCGCTGGCTCAGCATGGAGGGCATGGCCTCGGCAGCGGAAAGGCCCATGGCCAGAGATTCCGAGAGCTGTTCGGCCAGGCCGGCATCCTTTGCGGTCAGCAGTTGCTTCAAGCCCGTGTCCTCAAATACACGTTGAGCGCCAACCATGTTGAACACAATGTCCGTATTGGTGGTGCCACTGAAGCGGCTTTCCAGGACCTCCGGCCCCTCCTCCAGAACAGCGCCCAGCTTCTCCAGATGTACCTCTTCCAGGGTGCCGATGGCGCCTTCAATCATTTCAAGGACGGTGCCGTCAGGATCGCCCATCAACTCGGCGCCAAAGCCATCGGCTCCCGTCCAACTGCTCAGCAGTTGCTCGGCGGTGTCATGGAAGGCTGCTCCAGCCAGAGCAAGATAGGCGGTCTGCTGGGGTGTGAGATCGGCTGCCGTGGGCCGCCCGTTGCCGTCTCCATAGAGGACAAACTCAATACCGTGGAAGCCGATGGAGGTGGTGCCCAACCGGGAGAAGGTGTCTGCCGTGAAGGGATCCGTCGCGAACGCCTGCTTCAGCTCCAGCACGCTCACGGGCCAGTCGTCCAGATCACCGTCCAGACCCTCTGTTTCCGCAGGACCGAAGGCCCAGCTTTCCGTTATTTCCCAGAGTGGTCGGGTTTCCACCCATTGTTGACGGGCTGCGGCCAGGTGGGCGTCTGTCGGGTTGTTCGCCAGTGTCTGGAGCGCCTCCTCAAGGGCTCCACTCTCTTCCGCCAACAACCTGTAGGAGGGCAGCACCAGGTTCTCGACAAAGTTACGGCTCACGCTGGAAGAGGTTGCCCCATCGGCATGCATTTTGTTTTCGGCACAACCAACCACAAGCAGGCCTGCCAGCAGCGCCAGTGGAGCCTTGGAGACAAAAGGACGAAGTTCAACCATGGGGGACTTGCTTGCAAGATTTCGGCAGAAAGGTTCAGCAGAAAGGTGCAGAGATGATCAACCCATCACCCGCTGCCCCGATCATTCTTCCGGCATCTTGCGATTGGCTCCGATCCAATCAGACCCTGCCGAGTTAGCTTCAGCACAGATAATTGTTACTTTGCTAACCCGAGTTGTGGATAAGGAAGCCAGAGGGGAATGACATTGCCCTGGCTTGGGGCTTGGGGAAGCCTGACGGAAGATGGAGGGGGACGAAGACGCGACTTGTCCTGGTCCCCTTGTTCAGAACTCGGCCAATGTGTAGTAGTCGCTGTACCGTTCGATGCCAATGGAGCGGTAGCCCACTGCCTCCGCTGCCGCAATGGTGGATCTGGAGCCCATGAAGAGATCCACCACGATGCCCTCACTCTTCGGAGTAGAGGGCCAGTTCCCCATGCTTGAGCACCTCCACGGCAGGTTGATTGGCGGCGGTGCGGCTGGAGCCGCGCAACAGGACCCGGCAGCGGGCCACCGGTTTCCGCATCCCGAAGGGCTTCACCAGGTAATCGTCTGCTCCCGCCTCCAGGCCCACCACGCGGTCGGTTTCCGAGTCCTTGGCGCTCACGATCAAGATGGGCGTGGTGAAGCCCCGACGGCGGAGGTAACGGCAGAAATCCAGACCATGGACACCTGGCATCATCAAGATCCAGGAGGATCAGGTCAAACCCGCTGGTCTCCAGGGTGTCCTGAAAATGGTCCGGGGCCGCATTGCCGTGCGCCACAGCATCCACCAGAAATCCCTCAGGTGCTCAACCCGGAATCAGCCTGGCTGAGCCGCCACTCCAGAACTGCTGATCCCGTTAGTAATGCCAAGGGATCAGCGGCGGGTTTCAAAAAAGTCGAAGTCCGCCGCGGTAAAGGTGCCCGCCTCCACTTGCCCCATGAGGTCCTCCAGTTGTTTCCAGAGCCCGGCGCCAGTGGCTACAGCCAGAAGAAGCGCCAGGAAAAAGCTGCCCCCCGCCCCGAAGCCGAACACTTGCAGTCCAGCGCCAATGAACAGGATGGTCCCCACCACGATGCCGCCATAGGGAAGCACCGTTGTGAAGCGCCCCAGGGGCAAGAGGGGCAGACGATCCTGCTTCCAATCCTCCAGCCGTTGTCTGACCTGGCGCGCAAAGGTCAACCCACACAACAAGGCCACCACCAAGCCAATCCCGCTGAGGGCATAGGGCGGTTGGCTCTGCCAGTAGGGCTGGGCATTCAGGAGCACGTCCAGTTGCTCCTGGAACGCTGGACTCACCACATCTTCACCCACAGTGTCGCTCCAGTGGGTTGCAGTGTAGGGCAACCCGGTGCAGGCGGAGGTGACCCCTCAGACAGCCAGGGGATTCAGGCGCTTCCAGAGGGACTGGGCCAGGCCCTTGGCCACGTCGGCAGCACCAAAGTGACGCTGCAACAGATTCAGCAGACCCACAAAATCCTGCGTCTGCAAGCGATCATCCCGCACCAGGGTTTGCAGCAGGCGCTGGCGCAGCATCCGGCCGTCAGCCGTAAACAGGAGACGCAGGCCCGAACTGGCCAGGGGCAGCACGTCCTGCCCATCCCCACTGCCACGGGCCACCCTCAACAGGCTGTCCAGCCGCTCCAGCCGCAGCCGCCCCTCCTGGTCAAAGAGCACGTCCAGCAGCTTGTCCCGCAGCGCCACCGTATCCGCCGCCAGCAATCGCCGCGCCACGTAGGGGTAGGCCACCCCAACAATGCGAAAACCGGGATCCAGCCGCAGGGCCACGCCCTCCTGACTCACCAGGGCGCGAATGATCAAGGCAAACCGGGCCGGGACCCTGAAGGGATAGTCATACATCAACTCCGAGAAGCGATCCGTCACCTGCTTGAAGTTGAAATCGCTCACCGCATTGGCCAGCTTCATGGCCAGCACCTCCTGGAGTGCGGGCACAATGCGTTGCCGATCCACATCGGGCCGCAGAAAGCCCAGTCGGATAAAATCGTCGGTCAGGCTCTCATAGTCTTTATTGATCAGGTGAATGATGGAGTCGGTGATGATCAGGCGGTCGTCCTGACTGATCTCGTCCATCATGCCGAAGTCCACGTAGCCCAGATGGCCCTTATCGCCTGTACGGCCAGGCAGGGCAATCAGATTGCCCGGGTGGGGGTCCGCATGGAAGAAGCCGTGCTCCAGCAACTGCTCCAGCCCCGCTGTCACGCCCGTGCGAATCAAGGCGGTGGGATCCAGGCCATGGCGGCGCAATTCGTCCGGATCCCGAAGCTTGGGGCCTTCCAGCCAGACGGTGGTGAGAACCCGCTGGCCGCTGTGGCTGCCAACCACCGCTGGCGCCACCACCGTTGGGTTATCGCGGAACTGCTGGGCAAAGCGGCGGGCGTGATGGGCCTCGGCCTCGTAGTCGATCTCCTCAAACAGCTTGCTGCCGAACTCGTCCACAATGGCCACCAGGCCATCCCCCAGGTTGAGGGGTAGTGCCGGGCCAAACACCATGGCAAGAAGCCGTAGCAACACCAGATCCCGGCGGATTACCGCCTCCAGGCCAGGCCGCTGCACCTTCACCGCAACCCAGAGTCCGTTGCTGAGTTGCGCCTTGTAAACCTGCCCCAACGAGGCCGCGGCAACGGGCTCCTGGGGAAAACTGCGGAACAGCTTGTTCACGGTCTGCCCCAGGTCTGTTTCCACCATGTCCCTTGCGGCATTCAGGGGGAAGGGCGGCAGTTGATCCTGTAGCTTGATAAGTTGGTCCAGCCAGGCGCTGGGGATCAAATCGGGGCGGGTGGAGAGGGCCTGGCCCACCTTGATGAAGCAGGGTCCCAGTTGGGTGAGGGTTTTCAACACCGTCTGGGCCAAGCGGCTCTGGACCGCGTGATCCGTGCTGCTCCCTCGCGTCACCAGCCGCACCGCCAGTCCGGTAAAATGCAGCAGCAGCACCAGAAGACGGCTGATCAACCGCCATGGCCGCAGCAGCAGCCAGAGCAGATCCCTGCCGTGGTCATAACGCAGTGGCTGCTCGCTCTGAGGTACGGAAGAGGCCAAGGCACGTTTGCCCAACACACGCGCCATGAGCCTAAAAAATTTCCCCTGATTTTGCCGGGCATTCCCAAGCACGGGCAGGGTGCGGGCAACGAAGTGGATGGGCCTGCGGTGCGGGGATAGCCTGAGGGGTGATTCCTCTGCGATTCCATGGTCACCCAAGAGTTTATGGTCGCCTTGCCCATAGCGGTGGCGAAGCTGCTGGTCGGGCTGTTTGTGGTTTGGCTGCTGGGGCGCATCTGCTTGCCCATAGCAACCCGGCTCGTCCGCAGAACAGCCACCACCGTCGATGACTTCATCGTCAAGGCAGCCTATAGGGGCCTGATGCCCGTGTTGTTCATGATGGTGGTGGTCTGGGCTTGGGAAGGGATTCCCTATGAAGGCATTGCCGACCGGATCGTTACAGCCCTGGCCGGGCTGGTGACCACAGTGGTGCTTGTGCAGGCCATCAACCGCATCCTGATGCGGCTGCTCACCGGTGCTTTCCAGCGAATCGCCAGGGATAGGGATGACGATGCCGGTCTCGAGGTGCTCACAGCCCTGAAACCCATGCTGCGGGCTTTGGTCTGGGTGCTGGGCGGGGTCATCTACCTGCAGTCCCTCGGTGTCCCCCTTGGCGCCCTGTGGGCATTGCTGAGCGCTGGCGGCATCGGCGCCGGCCTGGCGCTCCAGAAACCCGTGGCGGAGTTCTTTGAATACATCTACATCCTGCTGGACAAACCGTTCCGCAGTGGAGATTTTCTCCATGTTGGCGACAGCGGCACCTGGGCCAAGGTGGAGCAGGTGGGCATCCACTCCACGCGGCTGCGCAGTGTGGACGGTGAACTGGTGGTGATGACCAACTCATCCCTGGCCAGTCAAACCCTCTCCAATTACACCGTGATGGAGCGCCGCCGCCGCATCTACCGCTTTGGCGTCACCTACAACACCCCCCCCCAGGTGCTGAAGCGGATCCCCACCATGGCAAGAAAGATTGTGGAGGGGGTAAAGGATGCTGACTTCGACCGTTGTCACTTCGTGGAATTTGGCGCCAGCAGTCTGGATTTCGAGCTCTGCTACAACATCCCCACCAGTGATTACGTGGCGGCCCTTGATGCCCAGCAGCAGGTGAACGTGGCCCTGGTGCAGATGTTCGCGGAGCAGGGCATTGAGTTTGCCTTCCCCACCCGCACCCTCTATCTCAACCATGCAGACCAGACTGGGGAAGCCGGCTCAACCAGAGAGCATGGGCAAGGACAATAGTCCTCAGCCGTGCCCAGGCATCCGGGCGCGACTCACCAGCAGGGCAAACCACAGGCAAACCACCACAACGGCAAACGCCACCCCGGCGCCAATCCCCAGATGGACCATCAACCGCGGAACCACCTGGGGAACGATGACAACCCCTGCCAGGGGAAGGAGTTTGAACAAGGTGTTGTTCATGGAAGATGTGAAGATCTGGAGGCTGCCCCCATTCTGGCAGCCTCCGATCCAGTTGGGTTGGCCCTAGAACCACTCCCCGACAGCATCTGCGGCGGTGTTGGTGTTGTCACAGGGGGTTGTGCGCTGGAACGCCATGGTGACCTCACGCTTCTGCTCCCCATCGGCGGCCACTGCCTTGATGGCGTAGTGCTGCTGGCCGTCGCGGAACGGCACCTGGATGCGGAAGGTGCCTTCCGGGGTGAGCGGCACCGGCTCGTCGCCGACGGTAAGAGACGCGGAAGGATCCGTGGCGCCATAGACAATGAGTTCGGCGTCAGCCACCAGCCAGAAGGAGCGCTGGCGCGCCATACCGGCGCCAGAGTCCGTGCGACCACTGGCCCAGACGCCAGCGGCGGAATCGGAGAAGCCAGCTTTCTCCTCCTGCAATCCAAGCTCGTGCAACGGTTGCTGGAAGACTTCCGATCCTTGCCGCTTCAGGGAGAAGCCAGTGGCCACCTGATAAAGACGCTCGTGGATGGTGCTATCCAGAGGGGCTTCTTCCGGGGTGGGCAGAGGGATTGGGGTGGCCGTATCCAGGGAAAACGGCACAAACTGATCCAGAATTTGCTCGCTGGGCTTGGCCGCAGGAACCCTTGCCTTGGCGGAGAACGCTACGGATAGCCAACCGGCATCTTCAAGACGGAAACCCAGCTCAACCCGGTAGTCACGGTTGCTGAGGGGCATCGGCACATGCCAATCCGCCGCGTTTGCATCCACGGGCACCTCCTGCAGGGTGTGGGGGTGGGCAGCGCCATTGCCCATCCCTGTCACGTCACTTACCCGCAGGCAAAGCTGCTGCGCTCCAGCCGCCTCGGCGGCTTTGCGTGTTTCCGGGGAGATCTCCCAGAAGACGTAACCCCACTCGGGGTCGCGGGGCAGGAAGACGACACGGTCGTTGCCCTGGGGAGACGACCCGTCTGGGTCAGACTGAGGCTGGGGCGCAGATCCCTCTGGGACGGCAGCGCTGGGTGGAGTCTGAGGGACAACAGCGTTGTCCATGGTCTGCAGGGATGCAGACCCTTGGGATTCAGGGTCTTCGGAAGGCGCCGGGGATGCCTCCGCGCCTGGATGCTGGCCAATCGCTTGAACCAGAGCCTGCTTGCTCTTACGGCTATAGAGGCTGATGCCCAGTTGGCTGGCAATGGCGCGCAGTTGCCTCAGGGTGAGGCGTGCCAAGGAGGAGAGAGGAGCAAGGTCGGCCATCTCTAAAGAAATGCTTTGGGATCACTGTGGAGGAGGCTCTCCAAAACCACAAGCCTTCATGCCCAGCCGGTGAGGCTTTCCTGACAGTGATCCCCAGACCCGATCCCGGGTCCCTTGCTTTGTCCGCAGGGCCTCAATCCTGACAACCCCTCACACCTTGCGATAGCGCACCTTGCTCATGTAGTCGAAGGATGTGTTGGTGCTGCCACCAGCAACACACCGGGTTGCGCCCACGGCGCTCACCCAGGCGCGGTAGTCGTTGGGGTTGCCGCCACGACTTGCAGCAGCGCGGGAAGGCAGCTTTCTGGCAGAGGCGCCGGTGGAAAACACGGCCTTGGGGAAGCCCAGAATACCGCGCCAGTAAGACTCGTAGCGAGGAGACTTGATGTTGAACGGCGTTTCTCCCAGCTCCCGCCCCGGCAGCACCCGGCGGCGCTGATAGGGGACCGTGTCGTAGCCGAAATTGTCGATGTACTCCTGGGAATCCAGCAGGGCGTCCACCAGGCCCACCAAGCCCTTGTTGCAGATGACGATGGACCAGGCAATGGTTTCCGCCTGGCCATGGACATCCCGCCCCAGGACCCGCTGCACCATTTGGGTCACCACCTGGTAGTTGCTGTTAAAGCGGTAGAAGGAGCTTCTGAAGGTGTCCGAGAGCAGAAGGCCGCGGATGAAATCCCGCACCGTGATCTGGTTGTTGCGCAACTGGGACTCCAGAGAGGCATCCCGGCTGCACTTGAAAGCGTGGAAGAAGATCTGCCGATAGGCCGCCTCGATGAGGGCGGTGGTGTCGGAATCGCTGAGGACCTGCTGGGTGCTGAAGATGCGCACCTGGTCATCATCAGCCCCCCCGTGGCCTTTCACCCGGGAATTCTGGGTTTCAAGGGCGTAGTTGAGAAGGGGAAGTGCCACGGGTCACCGGCTCAGTGCGATGTGAATGCTAGAGGACAACCCCCGCAAACATGATCGGCAGAGCGCGGTGAAATCACAGTCCTTAACGTTCCACCGGCAAAGTGTTTCTCACCAGCCCAGGGCTGCTTGCCGAAGTGCCGCGTCCGGGAGCGGACCGGGTGCAGGTTCAGGTCCACTGGAGCCTTCGATCCGGGTTTCAACAGACAAAGACGCCGTGTTGGAGAGCCCCTCCACCGTGCTGGTGCGTAGACGCACCTGGGAACTGACAAACCAGAAGCGTTCCCGGCTGCGCATGGTCTCGTAGGTGGTGATCAACTCCAGGCCGTCCTCATCATCCATGCGAAACCGTCCCGCCACCGTTGCGGTCTCGGCATAGCCACGGTCCCGCAGCAGCTTCCCCTGACGGCCGTGCTCATCGGTGGGAATCAAGGCAAAGACCGTCTCCCCCTGGTGATCCTCCCCCGCCCGGTCCCACGCCATGGAACCCAGCCAACGCACATGGCAGCCGCCCTGAACGGCCTCGGGTGGTTCGCCGTGCAGGCGGGCAACGGCCACCAGGCGGTCATCCTCCGGGGGCACCGTGACCACTTCAATGTGGCTGACGCCTGCTTCGGTGCGACGGTGGAGCAAGTGATGACTGGTGCGCTGGGAACGCCAGCGGCCCGCACTACGGGCAAAGAAGACCATGGCGTTGGGAATGGACTCCACAGTTGCCTCCTTACATAACTGGGCCGCTAGGATTCGAACCTAGGAATGGCGGGACCAAAACCCGCTGCCTTACCACTTGGCGACGGCCCACTGCCGGGGTGTTGACGACTTTACTTTACACCACATTGCCCTTGCTGCGGAAGCGCAACAGCAACCGTTCCAGAGCCCTTTGCAACTGGCCTGGGCTGGCGGACTTGATGACGTGAATGGGAACCCCCAAGCCTTTGGCCGCCCGCCGTGCTCCTGGATCATGGCTGAGGCTGTTGCGCAGGGAGAGCACCACATCAGCCCGATCCACTGTGCGCACCACCTGTACCGGTAGTTGCCGGTCGTCAATCAGTGCATTCAGTTGGTGCGGGGTCACGCCGGAGGGATAGATGCGCAGGTGGGTGTCCTGGGCGGCGGGGAGCGCAGGCTGCGCCATGGAAGCCATGGAGGATCCCTCCGGTTCCCCCAGTCCGGGGGGGCACGGAGAGGGATTCTGCACGTGGAGAACACCCCGTTCATCCAGGCGGCGCACCTGTGACTGGACGGGGCGGTCCCGTAGCAGGGCATCCACGGTGCGGGCCACGTTCCAATGCACGTGCCAGCAGTCACGGCTGTGCATTTCTACGGCCAGGGGGAAGGTGGGCGGGGCACAGCGCTCCTGCACCGTTTTCTGCGAGCCGCGGCGGCGGGCCTCTTCGTCCCCCAGGGTGACCGCCTGCAGGCCGCCAATCAGGTCACGGAGGGCGGGATTCTTGATCAGGTTGGCCAGTTGATGGCCATGGGCCGTGCCCACCAGTTGCACGCCCCGCTCGGCAATGGTGCGGGCTGCCCAGGCTTCCTGCTCACTGCCGATCTCGTCAATGACAATCACCTCGGGCATGTGGTTTTCCACCGCCTCGATCATGACCCGGTGCTGATGCTGGGGATCCGGCACCTGCATCCGTCGCGCCCGGCCAATGGCCGGGTGGGGAATGTCTCCGTCACCGGCGATTTCGTTGCTGGTGTCGATGACCACAACCCGCCGATCCATCTCGTCAGCCAGCACCCGGGCAATTTCCCGCAGCACAGTGGTCTTCCCCACACCGGGATACCCCATGATCAGGATGGACTGACTGGATTCCACCAGGTCTCTGACGATGGCCACGGTGCCGTACACAGCCCGCCCCACGCGACAGGTGAGGCCAATCACCTCTCCCGACCGGTTGCGCATGGCGCTGATGCGGTGCAGGGTCCGCGCAATCCCGGCCCGGTTATCGCCGCCAAAGCGCCCCACCCGGGCAATGACCCCATCCAATGCCTCCCGGCTGAGGGGAGCGTCCTCCAGGTCCAGCCGCCGGCCCGGATAGCGGGCCTCGGGAGGACGCCCCAGATCCAGCACCACCTCCAGCAGGTCCTGGCGCCGCTCCGCTGAAGCAAGCTGCTGTTGGAGGGACGCCGGCAGCACCGCCAGCAGGCGGTCCAGATCATCGGTGACCCGCTGCTCGCGGATGGTGATGGGCTGGAGGAGTCTGGGCTGGCCAGGGGCACAGGGGACTGGCGCGGCCATGGCCGGGAGGGGGTCACATCTCCAAGTTAAACCCTTGGCTCAGCCGGTGGGCTGAAGAGAGCCTGGGCTTGTCCAAAGGCATCACCTTCGTTGGTCATGGCATGGCTGCAGGAGCAACGGCCGGGAGCCCTGTTGGACGGTCATGGACAGAGGCTTGACAGGTGACAGGTGACAGGTGACAGGTGTATGTCTGTGGCGCGTTTGGTGGCCTCGGCAACAGAGGTCGGAACTCATGATTGTGGGAGCAGGTGTGGTGGCGGGCGTTGCAGCAACTACTGCAGGGACAGCAGGTGGAGTGGCGGGCGCAGCGGCAGGTTCTCACGCCGGAATTGCTGCTTTTGGAGCTGCTTTCCCGGCCACATGGCCCGGCCTTGTAGCCGGCGGGCTGGTTGCAGGGCTTGGAGTCGCCGTGGTTGGAGTTGTGGAGTAGTGCATCCAGTGCTAACAGGCGCGCCAAGTGAAAATCGGCCCAGTCGCCTAGGTGGTGTTGAGGCAGCCGAGCCTGCTTCCCTGCTCCTGCTGGTGGTGTGAGTTGGCACACCCAATGGATGCTGCGGACAGCTTCTCGGTCAAGTCCCCGACGCAGCCGGCAGGTTCAAGAGGCCCTGGGCCTGCTCCACGGCCACATCCGCCAGGTCGGAATGTTGATGCAGGGGCTTGCCCCGCGCCTGGGCAGCCGTCAACCAGGGGCTCAGCAGTTGGCGGGCGGCGCCGCCAAAGGCCATGCCCGCCACCGCCGGAGGCTTCTCTCCGCCGCCAGACAAGCCCTGGCGCTCCAGAAGCGTCTGGGTGTGTCTGTTGACGCCTCCGGCCACCTGCAACAGTCCCGGTGGACCATGGCGAGACACGCCAAGGGCCAACGCCACGGCGGCATGGGCCGTGCCCCGTCCCAGGTCCCCACTCATGGGGCGGCCGTCCAGTTGCCAGAGATGGGGGACCGGCTGCTTCGCAAGCAACCCGTGCAGTTGCCACAGATAAGGAATCAACTGGGACAGGGGGCCGCCGGCACTCACCGCCAACAGCCGCAACCGGGGCAGCAGGGGTTGTAGCAAGGTCAGGAGTTGGGTGAACGGGGCGACGGCGCCAGGTCGGGTGTGAATTTCCAGGGCGTCCGGTTGGCACGCCTCCAGGACCTCCAGCAACCGGGAGCGCTCCAAACGCCATGGCCGCTCCTCAATCAGGCCCAGGGGGCACGCCGCCAGGCAACGGCCACAGCCATAACAGCGGGCCATGGCCACACCCGCCGTTGAAATGGCCGCCACGGGGCAGGCGGCCTCACAGGGGCGGGGGCAGTCTTCGGGGCAATGGCGGGGATCAAAACGGGCTTTACGGAAATGGGAATCCGTGTCGTCGTTGAGGCTCACCATGAGCCAAGGGGGTGGTTGCCCCGGCTTGAGCGCCGCGGCGATGCCCTGGCGGGCGGCGGCCGCCACCGCCGGATCCGGAGCCACGTCAATGCAATGGATGCCGGCGCGGGTGTACACCCAGGCCAGATCCGTAATGGCGGCCAGGTCCTGATTGCTGGCGCCGCAGATCAACTTGCGCCAACAACCATGGCGCAAAGCATCTTCAGGGGCGTAGCCCGACACGACATCAGGCCGCCAACGCCTCAGCCAGGGGCTGCCAGCGCAGCGTCCGGCTCCCCCCCAGTTCACAGACAACATACAGGCCGGGGTAGCGCCGGGGTAGTTCCACGAAGGTGTCCAACTCCGCCCGGCTGAGCACCTGGGCCTCCAGGAGCCACAGCAGCACCGGCTTGTCCGTTTGGAGTTGGGGCATGAGTTGGGGCAGGGCCATGGAGACAGTGCCCACGGCAGCCGTGCCGCCAATGCTCTGATGCCCCAGGTGGGGCGGACGGACCCCATGGAGACCCAGGAGAAACGTCTCCGGATCCCCCAGGCCCCGGGCCGAGCACAGTTGAGCGGCATAGCCTGCTGCCCGGAGGCGGCGCAGCAGGCGGGTCTCGAAGCCCCCCTCCGGCGGGGCCGTGACGGCCATGGCGCCATGGCGCTCCAGATCCTTGCGAAAGCGGCGGATGCCTAGCAGCAGTGGCATGGGAGAGGTGGCTTGGAGGGAGGTAGTTGTCCGTCCACTTTGGCAAAGCGTGATCCTACGCTGAGGGCTGCCTTGACATGAGAGGGGCGTCTCCTAAAATAAATATGTACATGCTGTCGAAACGTGCTTTCTGCTCTCCATGCCATGCTTCGCTTCACTAGCCCCCCGCCCCGAAGGCGGTGCCAGATATGGAATTTGAGGGAATTTTAATTTTAAGAACGTCACCAATGACTCAAGAGGCCCGCCCCGTCGGTTCTGCTCGTCGCTTCTGCTCGCGTGTCCTCCTGGCGTTGCCCCTTGTTCTGCTAGCTGCCTGTGGTGGTGGTGGCAGCAGTGGTGGGGG
>VXWH01000015.1 GCA_009836025.1 Synechococcus sp. SB0668_bin_13
TGCCCCCCCCCACAGCATCCGCAGTCGATCAGGCCCATCGTCTCTCCCTGGCCCCCCTCGCCATGCCGGAGCGTCTGCTCCTCGGTCCTGGTCCTTCCAATGCCCACCCCGACGTGTTGGCGGCCCTGGCCCGTCCCCCTGTGGGTCACCTGGACCATACCTTTCTCCACCTGATGGGAGAGGTGCAGGAGTTGCTGCGTTACGCCTGGCAAACGGACAACCGGCTCACCATCCCCGTGAGCGCCACGGGCAGCGCCGCATGGGAAACCTGCATTGCCAACACCGTGGAGCGAGGCGACACCTTCCTGGTGGCCATCAATGGCTATTTCGGGCATCGGATGGCGGATATGGCCAGCCGCTACGGGGCCAGGGTGGTCACCATCCACAAGCCCATGGGGCAGGCCTTCAGCCTGGCGGAAATTGAGGCAGCCCTGGCGGAACATCAGCCCAGGCTGTTGGGCCTCATCCATGCCGAGACCTCCGCCGGCGTCCTGCAGCCCATGGATGGCGTGGGGGAGGCCTGCCGCCGGCATGGCGCCCTGCTCCTGCTGGATACGGTCACGTCCCTGGGCGGCGTCCCCCTGTTCCTGGACCGTTGGGGTGTGGATATGTCCTACAGTTGCAGCCAGAAATGCCTGAGTTGCCCGCCGGGCCTGGGGCCGGTGACCATCGGACCACGGGCGGAGGAGCGCCTCAAGTCCCGCACGAGCAAGGTTCCCAACTGGTACCTGGATGTTTCGCTCCTGAGCCAATACTGGGGCAGTGACCGGGTTTATCACCACACGGCGCCGGTGAACATGAATTACGGGCTGCGGGAAGCCCTGCGCCTGCTGGCGCAAGAGGGACTGGAAGCTGCCTGGCAGCGCCACCGCCGCAATGCTGAACTGTTGTGGGAAGGTCTGCGATCCCTTGGCCTGAAGCTGGCTGTGGAAGAGCGTCTGCGCCTTCCCACCCTCACCACGGTTTGCATTCCCGAGGGGGTGGACGGCAAGGCCTTTGCCCGGGCCTTGCTGGACGAAGAAGGTGTGGAGATTGGTTGTGGGCTGGGTGATTTTGCCGGCAAAGTGTGGCGCATTGGGCTCATGGGTCAGAACAGCGCCGCGGAAAACGTGGAACGGCTGATTGGCCTGCTGCGCCAGCGCCTTGCCGCCGCTGTCTGAACCAGTCCCGCAGCAGCGCAGCGCATTCCTTGGCCAGGATTCCGCCACGGCACACCATGTGGTGATGGGCGGCGGGGCTTTTGCTCAGGTCCAGAACGCCCCCCAATCCCCCCCGCTTCCCATCGGCTGCGCCGAAAACCACACACCCCATGCGCGCTTGAATGAGGGCCGCGGCACACATGATGCACGGCTCCAGGGTGACCAGCAGGGTGCAGTCGTTAAACCGCCAGTCTCCCCGCAAGGCCGCGGCCTGACCCAGGGCCACCAGTTCCCCATGGCCGAGGGGATCCCCGTCCCGCTCCCGTCGGTTGGCCCCCCAACCAATGCTGCGCCCGCCACCATCCAGAATGACCGCAGCCACGGGAACCTCTCCCGTCCTTCCCACCATGGCTGCCCGGCGCAACAAGCGCCCCATCCACAGGGTGGCGAGATCGTGATCCCAGCTTGATTTCATCATTCTGTGCAATCAACAGACCTGGACGCCTTTCCCTGCAGTTTGCCCCCTGACCGGCAAAGCCACACCATGGTGGCCCTGATCCGTCAGGCGGTGACCTGGTTGGAGCGGTGGCATGGGGAGGCTCCGCAGCGGTCACCACTACCCAGTTCCATTACCCTGCCCCCCGTGGCGCCGGCGCCATGGGGGCTGGATGCCACCCGCCTCATGGAGGACCTGGACCCGGTGGTGCTGGGATCCTACAACCCGTGGCATCCTGGGGCCATGGCCCACCTGGATCCCCCGCCCAACCCGGCCTCGGTGGTGGGGGAGCTGGTCTGTGCCTGGCTCAACAACAACATGCTGGCGGAGGAGCTTTCCCCACTGCTCAGCCAGTTGGAGCGGCGTCTGCTGGGCTGGATTGGCCAGCGTCTGGGGCTGGGGGAGGATGCAGGGGGCATCATGGCCAGTGGGGGCACCATCTGCACCATCACGGCCCTGGTTACCGCCCGCCATCAGCGGGGGCTGGATGGGCAACAGGCCTGTCTCTATGCCAGTGCCGATTGCCACAACTCCCTGGCCAAAGCCCTGCGGGTGATGGGTTTGCCTGCTGCGGCCTTGCGTCTGGTATCTACCGACGATGCTGGACGCCTGGATCCCCACCGGCTGGATCAGTCCCTGGAGAAGGAAACGGACCCGATCCTGGCGGTGGTGGCCACGGCCGGCACCACCGTCCGCGGCGCTGTTGACCCCATCGGTCCCATTGCCGACATCTGCCACCGCCGTGGCCTCTGGCTCCACGTGGATGGCGCCATTGGCGCCGTCTGTGGTCTCAGCCAGCGCCATCAAGAGCTGGTTGCCCACATGGGCCGGGCCGACTCCCTCACCATGAATCCCCAAAAATGGCTGGGCATTGCCAAGGCTTCGGCCATGGTGTTGCTGCGCCAGCCCCAGGCATTGGCCGACACCTTTTCCGCGCCCCTGGCCTACATGGAGCCCGCCCGCATAGCCCACGGTGGAGACTGCGGCCTCCAGGGAACCCGCCCGGCGGAGGTGCTGAAGCTCTGGCTGGGCCTGCGTCAACTGGGGCAACAGGGGATTGACGAACTGCTGGACGGGGCCTTACAACGTGCTCAAACCCTGCGTCAGGCCCTGGCCCCGCTGCCCCTGGCCATGCCGTCCGGGAATTTGCACATCGTGTGCTTCCGCCCCCGCACAGCCGGCAGCAGTGAGGCCTGGAGCCGCCACACGCGGGAGCAGTTGCTGGATCAAGGACTGATGCTCTCCCGCCCCCGCTATCGTGGGCAGCACTATTTGAAAGCCGTGCTGGGCAACCCCTTCACCGGGATGCAGCAGATTGCCGCACTGGTGGACACCATCTCCGCCAGCCTCTCCTCTTAAACCATTGCCGTTACACCATGACTGGCACCGGTATCGGTGACTGGTTCTGATGTGCAGTAGGGTGAGACCGCAGTGAACACGCCGGTGGACATCCCGTGATCAACCAACAGCTTCAAACGACCGGTCATGGGCATTGAGCAGCGCTTCAACGTCCCGTTCATTGCCGGGATGGCGCTGAGGGAAAAGCAGATCCAGCAGAATTACCGGCCCATCATCGCTGTCCATAAGTGGTTTGCCCGACGTCCCGGTACACTGTTTCGTGGACTGATACTGGCAGAGTTTGGAGACGGCGCCCTGGAGCGTCTGTTCTTTGAATCGAATGATTTCTCGGGCCTGCGAATTGCCGACCCCTTCATGGGTGGCGGCACGCCGTTGATCGAGGCCAACCGCCTCGGTTGTGATGTTATTGGTTTTGACGTGAATCCGATGGCTGCGTGGATTGTCCGGGAAGAAATCCAGGAGCTCGACCTCAGCCGCTACGAACAAGCCGCCGCCGAGCTTGTGTCGATGCTACGAAGACAGATCGGGGCCTACTATCGAACATCATGCCCTATCTATGGCGACCCTGATGTTCCTGTGAAGTCTTTTCTCTGGGTCAAGGTGCTGGCGTGCAACTCCTGTGGTTTCGCCTTCGACCTGTTTCCAGGGTATCTACTTGCTGAGGACCGTCGCCACCCCAGGAACGTGGTGGTCTGTCACCAGTGTGGCGCCCTGAACGAGGTTGCCCAACGTCGTGATCCCGGCCGCTGTCACGCCTGTGGTGTTGTTCTGTCCATCGCGGGACCCGCTCGCCGGGGCTGGTGCCTGTGTCCCCACTGCGGCACCGACAACAGCTATCCAGGCAACCGATCTGTTCCTCTGGAACATCGTCTCTTTGCCATCGAGTACTACAGCCCCAAGAGGAAGCCAGCGCACAAGGGGCGCTTCTTCAAGAAGCCCGATGCTGATGATCTCGCCCGGGTTGATGCCGCCTGTGAACATTGGCGGCGTCTGGACGAACGCTTTGTGCCCGATGAACCCATTCCCCCTGGTGACGAAACCTCGCGGCTGCATCGCTGGGGCTACACCCGGTATCGGCAACTGTTCAATCCTCGCCAGTTGCTGGGGCTGGAGCTCAGTTGCCGGTTGATTGCGGAGATACCAAACGAGAGGATCCATGCAGCATTGGCTACTAACCTATCGGATCTCTTGCGGTACCAGAATATGTTGTGCCGCTACGACACCATGGCGCTGAAGTCACTGGACGTTTTTTCTATTCATGGCTTTCCGGTTGGTCTCGTGCAATGTGAATCGAACCTTTTGGGCATCACCAGCAGCAACGGTGCCAACGTGGGGTCTGGAGGATGGCTGAATATCATTCAGAAATACACCAAGGCGAAGGGTTACTGCGCAGCTCCCTTTGAAGTCCGCGCCGAGGGGAAACACAAGGTGCGCGTCCCCATTGACGGCGAGTGGATCGGGGACCGCCCAAACAGCACCCACCAAAGCATTGCCATTCACTGTGCAAACTCGGCTCAGATTGTACTGCCTGCCGGAACGCTGGATGCCGTGTTCACTGACCCACCGTACTTCGGCAACGTCCAGTACGGGGAGCTCATGGATTTCTGCTATGTTTGGCTCCGGCGCCTGGCCCCACCGGACACGGAGGGATTTGACCAGCCTTCCACACGGTCCACGGGTGAACTGACCGGCAACGTCACCCAGTCCCGGGGCCTTGAGAACTTTGCAGAAGGATTGGCCAGCGTCTATTGCCGTATGGCAGAGGCGCTGAAGTCTGGAGCGCCGCTGGTTTTCACCTATCACCACAACACGCTGGATGCCTACTGCGCCGTCGGGCTTGCGATCCTTGATGCCGGCCTCGTCTGTACAGTGGCGTTGCCGTGCCCCGCGGAGATGGGGGGATCCATTCATATCCACGGAACGGCTTCGTCGATCGTGGACACCGTCTTCGTATGCCGGGATTCCAGGCTCAGGTGTGTCGGGAAGACCCCGGCCACAGTTGAAGACCTGGTGGCGGTGGTCGCCCATGATCTCGCCCAATTAAAAATAGCGGGAAGGACGGCAACCCACGGCGATGCCCGATGCGTCCTGTTCGGCCACCTGACACGGGTTGCTGTGGAGCAACTGCGCCCGGACTGGAACCGATCCGCAACGACAGCCAAGAAGCTCTCCCATCTGCGGAACCGAATGGTGGCTTTTGGCGCTGTAGAAGCTCTTGTCCACTGGGCGACTGATGCTTCGTTCAATCCCAAATCACCCGTGCCCACAATGCCGGCCCAGAAAATCGTGGAGGCGCTATCGTGAAATTTCCGTTTGAAGTCTCATTCGAGGAACTCCAGGCTGACTTGGATATTTATATTGATGCCGTATTCAGTTGCCTGACGTCCGAGTTCCTGGTCATGCCCAAGGGCAAGGGATTCGTCGAATTTGCAGCGTTTGAAGAGGGATACGAATGCCTGAAGCGTGCAACGGGCGGGTTTCGTGAGGTGACGCCTGAGACACTTGTCTCCGCCGTGTATGACACCCCGATTGTACTTGTTGTTCTCCGGTGCATGATTGGTTTCACGCCTCCGGAATGGGCATACTACGCCAGCCACCAGACTGGTATCAGCGTCACACAGAATGCAGCTCGCGCCATTGATCGCAATATCCGCATGGATCCGCAAGCTCCGTTGCCAAAGCCAGGGACCGTGCAGGGGCGGCGTATTGGCGCCCTGATCTCTGCTGGCTGCCATGCCCTTACGTCTGACGTCCCTCGACAGGCCACCGACACCCTGCACCGCCTGGACAAGGCTGACACAAGGGCAGGGCTGGTCAGCGTCAGGGCATCCGCCAACCTTGGCGTTCCCTATTCTGTTCTTCTGTACGAACGCCTCCTGGGACGACCTTTTGCCGGACATCGTGACTCCATCAGTGAACTGATTGGCAACGTGGTTGAGAACGCCATTGAGGCCGTGTTGACGGAGGCAGGGATCCGCTTCCGGAAAACAGGACGAGCAGAGCGATTGGAAGGCTTTGACCAGGCGCCGGATTTTGTAGTGCCGAACCAGTTCAACCCTAGAGTCGTGATTGAGCCCAAGCTGACGGAAGACGACGGCACAGCCCGGGACAAGGTGACCCGAGTCCAGCATCTTGGCTCTCTCAGTATGGCCGGTCAACCTCCGGGCAAGCCTGGATTTCAGGTCGTTGCCTGTATTGCGGGCAGGGGGTTTGGTGTTCGCCGTGAAGACATGAAGAAGCTGCTTCTCCCCACACGGGGCAAGGTATTCACCTTGAAGAATATCCCTGACCTTGTGGACCAAACACTCCTGAGAGACTTTCGTGCAATTCCTCCTGCAGGGTGATAACCTGGATCTGCAATACTGGAGGAGCAGGCTGGTGTCTGGCAGTTGCCGGGTCTCACTTTAGCGGGCTCTCGTGGAAGGGTAATGGAGGCCAGGGGATGGGCGCCAGTCTCCCCCAGGCAGCAAACTCCAAGGCAGACCCATGGGCCGTACGCCAAAACAGGGCAACGCCCTTCGGCCTTTCCTGAACCCATGGCTTGAGGAGGCGCTGCGCGAAACGATGGGGTAGCTTCGGGGAGATGCTTTCCCGCCATTGACCATGAAGTCCTTGCTGACGCTCTTCACGTTCCTTTCCGTTGGGCTGGGGATGGCCTTGGCTCCCATGAAGGGCGGGGGC
>VXWH01000046.1 GCA_009836025.1 Synechococcus sp. SB0668_bin_13
GGGTGAAGGGGTGCAAGCTGGTGCTTATGGTTGTCTGCCCGGTGTTTTTGACGAAGGTCGTCGTGGACTGCGCAGCAGCAGGCGGAGCGAAGGGCGCAAGCACCGACAGGCACAGCAGCGCCGGCAGCAGGGGAGAACAGGGCCGGAAGCGGCACCCACGCCGCCATGGGGAAACCTTCATGCCGGACCCCACAGACACAAGGGGGCCATCCGGCATCCGGCATCCGGCATCCGGCATCCGGCATCCGGCATCCGGCATCCGGCGGAATTATAGCAGATAGACTCAGGGAACGTGATCAACTCTGCGGGGTTGTTGTGTTTGTTTGCATTTCTTGGCCTTTCACCCTTCACCACCCTGGCGATGGCCCAGGTCAATCCCTCCAGGTTACGGTTCAGGTGGAGCATGAGGGTAAAGCCGGCAGAGAGTCACGCCCATTCATCCTAGAACACGCCGCCAGCCCGCGGTAACCTTCCTTTCCTGACGTGAAGGCTTCCCGAAACACCACCGGGGCAGCAACGGCACGGGAGTTCTGGTGGCCTTATCCAGAACTGGGGGGTATGTAAGCCCCCCTACAATAACCCATCAATGGCCCGGGCAAAGTCTTCCTCGGCACTGCCCACGTTGGCGGCATCCTGCTCCGGGTAGATGGTCAGATTCACGTAGGTGCGGCCAAAGCTGAGATCGGGATACCGCTGACGTTGCTCGCAGAGGCGCTCCAGCCGCTCAAGGAAATCGCGCACCTGGGTGTACTCAGGAAAGCCAAGGCGGCGCTCCAGGCGGGGGGGACGTTGGCGCTGGCTCCAGGCGGGGTCAAAGGATGGGTTGCCCATGGGCTCAATGGTGACCGGGTGTGCGGATCGCCTCAGGGCCGCTGGCCTCCAGCGCCGTGAGCTGGGCTTGGCGCAAGCGCTCCAGCCACCCCATGCAGTGGTCCCGGTTGGCGCTCTGGTGCCGGGGATCCGGATCATCCAGAGGATGGGGCATGGTGCCGTTGATGGCCCCGTTGGTGACACAGAACATGGCCTTCTGGAAACTCATGCAGATTTTGACGTGGATATCCACCACGCCCCGGCCCTGGGTCCGGTACGTGGCCTCCAGGTCGGGAGGAAGGTGGCGGTACATGTCTTGCATCAGCAGGCTGGGGGGAATGCCGGCTCCCATGGTGGGCAAGGGGTCTGCAAACAAGGCCCCGTAGCCAAATTGGCCTTGGTCGTGGGGGATCTGCGTGGCCTGGGCGTTGAACGAGAGGGTGCCCAGGAAGGGCATCCCCCGCAAAAACACGGCCTCCACGTAGGGAACCGCCACGTCCATGAGAAAGGTGAGCTGCGCATCTTCCGGCAGGATGGCCACAGTGGCGCCATGGAGTTGCACGGCGTAGCGAATGGGCAACCCCGCTGCGGCCACCAGACCCGTCTTCACGAACTCCACAATGCTGGCAATGGAGGTGATCTGCCCCTGCCGGTGGGCGCGGGCCAAGTCCAGAAAGAGATCACTCATCACCCGCCAGAACTGACCCAGGGCATGGGTGGTGGCGGCTGAACGAATCAACTCCGGCAGGAACTGGGGGAAGAGGGCGCCCAACAGTCCCAGCAACGGATCATGGCGCTGCTTGAGGCGCCCCACCTGCCGACAGATGTCGGCAAAGTTCTCACTCTCCAGGAAGGCATCCAAGCCACCGGTGCCATGCCAGAGCATGGCCTTTTGACAGTACTCCGCGTATTCAAAGTTAATGCGATCATGGTTGAGATGACGCCACAGTCTTCCCCAGTTGAGTTCACCATTGAAGAACCGGAACACAGGGAAGGGATTCAGGAATTGCTGCTCCCCCTGGTAGATCAGGTTACGGCTGTAGGCATCCAGCACCTCCCCATAGCTCTCCAGCACACCCACCACCTCCAGCACGTGGGTGGGAGACTCCGCCAGCAACGGTACGCCGCTCAGCAGCCGCTGCAGCAGGGGGGACAGGGGATCAGAAGAAGCGTCAGCCGCCATGTGCCGCTGCCTCCAGGAGGAAATCACTCGCTACCGGTTGGTTGGCGCTGGGGATGACCATGTTGGTGAGCGTGCCGCTGGTGAATGGGCCGCCGGCTGGCTGGCCCAGGGCTGATGTGCTGGCCACGGCCAGGTTTGCCAATCCCTGCGGCCAGAGACCCATCAGCACCACCCCTGCCGCCAGAACCACCGCTGGCGCTTGCCGGGCCAGGCCGGCCAGGGGAAGGAGGGCTGGCGGCTTCCCATCGGGTTCCGTGGCCAGGCGTCCGAAGAAAGCCCGATTCACCAGCAGCAGGAAATAGACGGCTGTCAATCCGGAGCCCACCATGCTCAACAGTGTGGCCAGCGGGAAGGTGAGCAGACTGCCGCGAAACACCATCAACTCTGCCACGAAACCAGCCATTCCCGGAATCCCCGCACTGGCCATCACCGCCAGAATCATCAGCCCCCCGGTCAGGGGAAGACCCCGCTGAGGATTCAGCAGGCCCCGCAATACTGTCAGATCCCGGGTGCCCGTCGCTTGGTAGATCACCCCCACCAACAGGAACATCAGGCCGGAAATCAAACCGTGGGCCAGCATCTGCAGCAGAGACCCCAACAGGCTGATGGGGGTGGCGGCGGCGGCAGCCAGGAGCACGTAGCCCATATGGCCCACAGAGCTATAGGCCACCATACGCTTCATGTCGGTTTGGGCAATGGCGGCGAGGGATCCAAAGAGCACCGACACCGCTGCCCAGCCTGCCAGGCCAGGCGCCAACAGCGCCCAGGCTTGGGGGAAGAGGCTGAGGCAGAAGCGCAGCAGGCCATAGGTTCCCAGCTTGAGCAGCACCCCTGCCAGCAGCACGGAGATGGGCGTGGAGGCCTCGGTGTGGGCATCCGGTAACCAACTGTGGAAGGGGAACAGGGGGATTTTGATCCCGAAACCCACCACCAGCGCCCCCATGAGCAGCAACTGGGTCCCCAGGCCCAACTGTTGGCTCAGAGCAGGGTCGATGCTGAAGTCCAAGCCACCGGTGGCCAGTGCCAATCCCAGGAATCCCACCAGGATCAGCGCACCGGATACCGCTGTGAAGATCAGAAATTTTGTGGCCGCATAGGCGCGCCGCGGACCACCCCAGATGGCAATGAGCAACCAGAGGGGGATGAGTTCCAACTCGTAGAACAAGAAGAACAGCAACAGGTTCTGGGCCAGAAAGGCGCCATTCACCGCACCGCTGATGAGCAGCAGCAGGGCGAAATAGCTGCGGGGGCGTGGTGTGGTGAGCGGTGAGATGGCCACCGCCACCAGGGACAAAATCCCGTTGATCAGCAACAGGGGGAGGGACAGTCCGTCCACGCCCAGCCGATAGTCCAGCCCCAGGGTTCCCAGCCAGGCCATCTGTTCCAGAAGCTGCATCTGGCCCGTGGTTGGATCAAACCGGAACAGCAACGCCGCCGTCAGCAGCAGTTGAGCCGTCAGTGCGGCCAGGGAGAGGCGCCGCAACCAGGCAGGGGACACGCCGCCAGGCAACAGGGTCAACCCCAGAGCGCCCAGCAAAGGCGTCAGGAGCACCAGGGAGAGAATGGATGGCGCCGACGCTGTCATCGCCTCAGCCCCCACGCCCCAGCACCAGGAGCAGCAACAGCACAACTGCCGCCACAACCGTCAAGACATAGGTCTGGGAGGCGCCACTCACCCCCAGCTTGAGCCCTTCGGCAGACGCCAGGGAGAAGCGCCCCACCCCATTGGCCATACCGTTCACCACAATGCGATCAATCCAGTCTGCGGCCCGGGCCAGGGAGGAGACCATCCGCACAATGGAAAACCGATAGACCCGGTCAGTGTAAAAGTCGTAGGCCAGTAGGTCCTGCATCAGCCGCACCGGTTGCACGATGGAACGGGACATGAATTTGCGCAGCGGCTGGAGACAGCCAATCACCACACCCAACACCCCACTGGCCGCCACCAGAACTGTCACATGGGCAGGGAAGGCGGCGATGCCGGGGACCGGATACAGCCTTTGCATCAGCAGCGGGCTCACCAGCACGATGATGGTCAAGGCCACCATGGGTAGCGCCATGAGCCAGTTCACCTCGGGAGCCCGGCGGGTTTTGGGCAGGGGAGATCCCAGGAAAATATGGCGGAATTGACGCAGAAGATTCCAGACTGTCAAAGTATTGGTCACCAGCACGATGGCCGCCAGCCACGGCTGTGGGGCCAGGCCATGGGTCGCCAGCCCGAAGCACCAGAAGCAGCCCAGGGGGAGCAGGCCTGTCATGCCCAGGGCCCCCACCACATAGGCGATGGTGGTGGCCGGTGTGCGTGGTCCAAAGCCGCCCAACTCGGTGAGATCCTGACTGTTGCTGATGAGAATCACGCTGCCGATGCTCATGCTGAGCAGGGCTTTGGAGAGGGCATGGGCCAGCAGGAGCAGCAGAGCAGTGGCCGGCAGTTTGAGGGAGATGAGGATAAACACCAGGCCCAGGTAGGCGGTGGTGGTGTAGGAGAGCGCCCGCTTGATGTCCACCTGGGCCAGGGCCACCAGGGAGCCGCCAATGGCGCTGATGCCCCCAATCACCTGCAGCGCCGCCATGGCCACCGGCGAGATGGTGACGATGGGCATCAACTTCAGCAACACGATGGCCCCGCAGGTCACAACCACGGAATTGCGCAGGATGGATGCCGGATTCGGCCCTTCCATGGCCTCGTCCAGCCAAAGATGCATGGGGAACTGGGCACACTTCCCTGTTGGTCCGGCAATGAGGGCCAGGGGCATCAGGGTGGACGCCACCGGCCCCAGGGGATGGTCCTGGAACCAGGCGTTCAGGTTGTCGAAATCCAGGGAGCCAGCCCAGCTTGAGACCGCCACAATTCCCATCAGCATCAGCACGTCCCCCACCCGCTTGGTCAAAAAGGCATCACGGGCGGCCGTCACCACCAGGGGCTGGGCATACCAGAATCCCACCAGCAGATAGGTGGAGAGGGTGAGCATCTCCAGGAGGAAGTAGCTCATGAACAGGGAACTGCTGAGCACCACGCCGCACATGGCCCCCTCAAAAAAGCCCAGCAGGGCAAAGAACCGCGCCAGGGACCATTCCTTGTCCAGATAGCCCAGGGCATAGACCTGGCCCAGAAAGCTGAGTCCCGTCACCAACTCCAGGGCCCCCAGGTTGAACCGGGACAGCCGAAAGTCCCAGTCAAACTGCAGATCCAGAACATGGAGCCAGGGCAGGGACAGGTCATAGGGTCCATGCCCCCAGACCCAGGCCAACGCCACGCTGCCATGGATAAAGGCCAGCAGGGTGACCAGGAGGTTCAAGTAGGCGGCAGGGCGGGGGCCGTTGCGTCGAATCCAGCCCGCTGCCCAGGGCAGAGACAGCAGCACCCCGGCAAAGCCGTAGATGGGAATCAGCCAGGCCAGACGGACAAAGGCAAACGCCAGTCCCTCCGGCGCCAGCAGGAACGGTGTGGGGAGAATCTCAGCAGACATGGGCAGCCAGTACGTTGGCAGGGGCTCCGGAAGGCCGTGGTCGACTCAGTGGCTCGAGGGGGGCGTCAACTCCGCGAGCCACTGGACCACCTCCTGCCCATGGGCCTGCTCTTCGGCCAGGAGGCCACGGAAAAAATCGGCGTTCTCCGTATCGCCAATGCGGACACAGAAGTCGGTAGCAGCAGCGTAATGGTCCACAAGGCTCTGTTCAAGACGAGTGTTGCCGCGCAGCAACTCTTCCAGGCTCCCTGCAGTCACCACAGGCTGGAGTTGGGATGATCCCGGCGCCACCCCCAGCTTCAGCATGTGCTGGACAATGCGCTCGGCGTGTTGCATTTCTTCCACAACCTCATGGCGGAAGCGGTCCGCACTGGTCTGGTCTCCCCATTGGGCAAGGAGACCGGCTTGGGTCATGTATTGCTGGACGGCGGAGAGTTCCAGGCTCAGGGCACGGCCCAGATCAGCAAGAACACGGTAATGAAGGCTGGCCATGGGAGCAGAAACAGACGGACAAATCAGAAATCAACTGCGCCGGCGAGCGCCACTGAAGACAAGGATGGATTCCACCTCCTTGTGGGGGCGGGCGATGATGTGGGCAGCCACAAGGCCATCGCCCACCCGTTCACAGGCATCCGCACCGGCCCGCACGGCGGCGTTGACCGCGCCGGTTTCTCCCCGCACCATCACGGTGACATAGCCGCCACCCACCAGCTCCCGCACCCGCAAGGTCACCTCGGCAGCCTTGGTCATGGCATCCGCCGCTTCGATGGCGGGCACCAGACCACGGGTTTCAATCATGCCCAGGGCAATGCCGCTGCCGGGTGGCTCCCCTGATGCAGAAGACCTGGCCGCTGCCGGCGCTGGAGGTGGGGAGGATGAACGCCCCCGGCTTCCCTCCTTGGGCATGGAGGGTGATGGTGTGGCCCGGGTCGGTGCTGCCTGGTCTTGACGGGAAGCGGGCGGCTGATCCCCGGTGCCGCTGCTGGCGGCTGTTGGCTTGGCGGTGCTGGCGGCTGATGCCGCCTTTGGTTTGGGACGAGGCGTGGGTGTGGAGTTGGGCATGGCTGATCACGGGGAGGGAGACATGGGGCAGGACCGGAGTGCTGGCGCCGACTCAGCCGTCGGGCGACCAGAAGTCAATGATCCCGCCGATGGTGAGATCGGTGAGCACCTCGGGGTTGGGGCAGGCAAAGCGGGC
>VXWH01000139.1 GCA_009836025.1 Synechococcus sp. SB0668_bin_13
GTCCCCTTTCCCCTCTCTCCTCTCCCCATCAGGCTTCCCCCAGCCCCAAGCCAGGGCGGGGGTGGTTTCCCGCTGCCCCCTTATCCAGAACTCGGGTGTTACCGGCCCATGGGGCATTGAGGGATCTGGGCAGGGTTCGTGCGGTTCATGGGCTGTGGCGGGGCGTCACACTTGCATCACGCTAAACACCATTTGTCCACAGGCTCTGGCTAGAAGGGTTGGCGACGACCGTCCGGTTCGGGCAGGCTGCAGCAATTAAAGCCGTCGCGACAGACCTTGCCATGGTCCATGGCCCAATTGACCAGCACCACACGGTTCCTGGTGCCGGTTTTGGTGAAGATATTGCTCACATGGTTATCCACGGTGCGCTTGCTGATGGAGAGCACCTGGCCAATTTCCTGATTGGTCAGGCCTCGGGCCAGGTGCTCGATGATTTCGATCTCTCGCTCCGAGAGGCCGACACCAAAGTCCCGAGGAAGCGCCACTGGATTCCCGTAATCTGACCCCAGCTTAGGCTGGTCGTGTTTTGGCTGTGCAATTGGCTGAGCAAGATGGGGTGATGAAATCCCAGGTCGGTCCCTCGGCCTTCCAACAGGCCCTTGCCAGCGGTCAACCCGTCATTACCGCCGAGATCAGCCCGCCCCGTGGGGGATCCGTGCAACACGTGCTGACCACGGTAGACCGGTTGCGGGGCCGTGTTCATGCCCTGAACGTGACCGACGGCAGTCGGGCGGTGATGGGCATGAGCAGTGTGGCGGTCTGTCGCCTGCTGCTGGAGCGCAACCTGGAGCCGGTGTTGCAGATGGGTTGCCGTGATCGCAATCGCATTGCCCTGCAGGCGGATCTGCTGGGGGCCCATGCCCTGGGCTTGCGCAACGTGCTCTGCCTCACGGGCGATCCCGTCAAAGCGGGAGATCAACCCGGGGCACGGCCTGTCTTTGACTACGAAGCGGTGCGACTGTTGCGGGATGTGAAAAACCTGAACCAGGGCCTGGACGCCCTGGCGCAACCCCTCCCCGATGGCCCCACCGCCCTGTTCCCCGGCTGTGCGGCTGATCCCCAGTCGCCAAGCTGGAGTGGTCTCAAGCGCCGTCTACAGCGCAAAAAGGAGGCGGGCGCCCAATTCATTCAAACCCAGATGGTTACGGACCTGGCCGCCCTGCGCCGCTTCTGTCGGGAGTTGGCCGCCCCCCTTGGTCTCCCCGTTCTGGCGGGGGTGTTTCTGCTGAAGTCCGGCAAGAACGCCCGTTTTATCAACCGGATGGTGCCCGGTGCATCCATCCCGGATGCGGCCATTGCACGGCTGGACGCGGCCAGGACGCCACGGGCGGAAGGACTGCGGATGGCTGCCGAACAGGTGGCCGCCGTCCTGGAGATTGCCCAGGGTGTCCATCTCATGGCCATCAAGGCCGAGTCCGCCATTCCACAAATCCTGGACCTGGCCGGTGTTCCCCCCCTGGCGCCACCAATGGTGGACAGCGTGGGTCCTAGATCGCTGGCGGTGGAACCACGTTGATCTCGGCCCCCAGGAGGGCGGCCATGGCCTTTTGCTCAGGGGAGGGCTCCACCAGGTCCTTGCGGCGGGCGTCGGTGATGAGCCAATCCAGGGACGCTTCCTGCACGTCGATATGGGCGCCGTTCTTCTCCACGCAGTAGCGGCCGAACACCAGCTTGTCAACGAGGGTCACATTGGGGCCGATGCGAGAGTGGTGGAAGATGATGGAATTGTTGATGGTGGCGCCCCTGCAAATGTGGCAGTTGGGACCAATCATGGCGGGTCCAACCAGCCGCGCTCCGGGTTCAATGTGGCTCATGCCTCCCACGAAGACGGGACCCTCCACCGTGATGTTGTCCCAGTCGGCCGCCACGTTCAGGCCTGCGTAAAGGCCGGGGCGCACCTGACGACCGGGAATGGGAACCTGGCGCACCTTCCCCTGGAGAACGCCGCGAATGGCCTGCCAGTAATCCGGCACCTTGCCAATGTCCACCCATTCAAAATCCATGGGCAGCGCATGGAAGGGGGCCCCGTCAGCCACCAGCTTGGGGAAGAGATCGGAGCCAATGTCGTAGTGAATGCCACTGGGGATATGGTCAAAGATCCTGGGATCAAAGATGTAAATGCCTGTGTTAATGGCGTTGCTGAGGGCCTGATCCCGGGATGGCTTCTCTTGAAACACCTGAACGCGACCGTCCTCATCGCTCACCACAACCCCATACCCCTCCACCTGGTCCCACGGGACAGACTTGGTGACCACGGAAGCCAGCGCCCCGCAAGCGCGATGGCGACGGACGGCTTGGCTGAGGTCCAGGTCAATCAGAGCATCCCCGCAAAGCACCACAAAGGTGTCATCAAAAAAAGGCTGGAAGTTCTGCACCTTTTTCATGCCCCCGGCAGAGCCGAGGGCCGCACCGATGAGCTGACCGTCTTCGATATAACCTTCAAAGGAGTAGGCAATTTGCACGCCAAAGCGCTGGCCGTCACGGAAATACCCCTCGATCTGTTCAGCCAGGTGGGAGACGTTCACCATGATTTCCGTAAAGCCGTGCTCCTTGAGCAACTCCACCAGGAATTCCATCACCGGCTTTTGCAGGATGGGAATCATGGGCTTTGGAATCGTATGGGTAATGGGTTGCACCCGGGTTCCCTTGCCAGCGGCAAGGATCATCGCCTTCATGAGCGACCTTGTCTTGACAACCTTGAATGTACCAAGCCCGCCTAGGCGGCGCGTGGTGGAGCCGTGCGCAGCGCCGCCAGGTGTCCACGTCCAGGGGCCGCCGCCCGCCTGGCCTGGGGCCGTGGCAGAACCTGGACAGTAAGGGGACCATACAGGTCCTGATCCTGATGGAGATCCACCCGGCCCTGGCCACACAGGAACAGCAACGCCCAGAACACGCCGACCCGATCCCGGTCCAGATCCCCAGGGGCCGCCTGGGACCAGGCATGGACCAAGCCCTCGAAAGAACCACCGCCATCGGACCAACGGTCCAGAAAGTGATCCAGTGCGGCCGTGGTTTCCGGCAACTTCTCCCGATGGGCCAGGGCCGCCACCTGGGCCATGGCATGACGTCGGCCGAAGGCCTTGGCGCGGCGGCTTCTGCCGGTGGTGGCGCCTTGTTGCTCCAGTTGCTCAGCCATGGTCTCCAGGCTCTGGATCAACTCCCCCAGGGTCACGGGGCGCCGCAGCGGTGGCGCCGCCACAAGACGCCGTTTCAGGCGCTCCTCGGCGTGCAGTGGCAACCCGGGCATTGACTCTGATTCATCAGCCTCCGGATCACCCAGGTCATCAAGGGTGTTCTCATCTTCCTCTTCGGGCTCCGGCGGCAGAATGTACTGCTCCAGGATGCTGGCCTTCAGCGCCACCAGAACGGAAGCCGCCAAAAAGGTCTCGCTGCTCTCTGCCAGGTCCTGCTCATAACTGCCACCGGTTCCGTTGACCAGCTTTGGCAGGGCCATGCGCACCCGCAACTGGTCGAGAAAGCCATCCACAACAGCGATCACGTCCACGTCCCACGGGTCCAGGTCGCCCCGCTCGGCAGCCTCCCGGAGAAGGCGGATGGCCACTCTGCTGCCGTTGTTGCTGCCCAAGCTGCCCAAGTAACCCCCTGGCCCCTGTCACGACAGCAGCCATGCTGGTCTAAGGATAAGCCTGTCTTGAACCGGGATCCAGTGGGGGCAAGGAGGGAATTTGATCCGGCAGGACTGCCGTGGCCAAGGCCGGCGGAACGCGGCCCCAGTGGATCCCCGTGGACGCGACGAGGGCGCTGCGGTTTTGCTGCACCAGGGTTTCAATGCTGGCGCGGTAGGTCTCCGTGGTGAGGCGTGGGTAGAGACCGATGCTGATGATGGGCACCAGGAGGCAGGAAATGATGTAAATCTCCCGGGGCTCCGCATCCCGCAGCCGGTTGTGCTCCAGGAGGCTCCGGTTTTCCTGGCCAAAGAAAATCTCCCGCAGCATGGACAGGAGATAGACGGGCGTCAGGATCACCCCCACCGCCGCCATGGACACAATCACCACCCGGAACACCAGGCTGTAGGCATCGCTGGTGGCAAACCCCACGAACACCATCAATTCCGCCACGAAGCCACTCATGCCGGGCAGGGCCAGGGAGGCGAGGGAGCAGGTGGTCCAGAGGGCAAACATCTTGCGCATCTGCTGGCCCACACCTCCCATTTCATCCAGCATCAGGGTGTGGGTGCGGTCATAGGTGGCCCCCACCAGGAAGAAGAGGCTGGCGCCGATAAGGCCGTGGCTGATCATCTGCAACATGGCGCCGCTGGTGGCCAGCGGAGAAAAGCTGGCCACGCCGATGAGCACAAAGCCCATGTGGCTGATGGAGCTGTAGGCGATCTTGCGTTTCAGGTTGCGCTGGGCAAAGGAGGTCAACGCGGCATAGATGATGTTCACCACCCCCAGCACCACCAGCAGCGGCGCAAACTGGGCATGGGCCTCGGGCAGCATCTGGGCGTTGAAGCGGAGCAGGGCATAGCCGCCCATCTTGAGGAGGATGCCGGCCAGGAGCATGTGAACCGGGGCGGTGGCTTCCCCATGGGCATCCGGCAACCAGGTGTGAAGCGGCACCACGGGCAGCTTGACCCCAAAGGCAATGAGCAGGCCGGAGTAGCAGAGCACCTGGAAGGCCAGCCCCAGGGGCTTGGCGGCAATGTCTCCATAGGCAAAGCTGGGGGGGCCGTCCCCCTGGAAGCCCATGGCCAGCCCCACCACCAGGATGAACAGGGAACTGCCTGCGGTGTAGAGGATGAACTTGGTGGCGGCGTATTGCCGTTTCTTGCCCCCCCAGATGGCCAGCAGCAGATAGACGGGAATCAATTCCAATTCCCAGGCCAGGAAGAAGAGCAACATGTCCTGCACGGCAAACACCGCCACCTGGCCACCGCACATGGCCAGCATGAGCACGTGAAAGAGCCGCGGCTTGAAGGTGACGGGCCAGGCCGCCAGGATGGCCAGGCTGGTGATGAACGTGGTCAGCAGGATGAGGGGCATGGAGAGCCCGTCGGCGCCCACGGACCAACCCAGCCCCAACTCCGGCAGCCAACGCACCTGCTCCACCAGTTGCAAGCCGTCCACACTGGGGTCGTAGCCGTTGAGAAAACCCGCCACCGTGACGAGGAAGTCCGCCAAGGCAATGGTCAGTGCATACCAGCGGATGCGGGAGCCATCACCGGGATCCGGGAGGAAGGGGATGAGGAACGCCGCTGCAATGGGAAACAGAATGGCGACACTCAGGTAGGGAAAACTCTCCACTGCGGCGGAATAGGGCCTGGCCTCTGCAGGTTAGGCAGTCTTCAGCCTGGTTGAACCTTCAGTCCAGGTTCCCGAACATTTCCCGGGAGTTGCCGGCGGCTGACGGCCCGGAACCGGCCTCCACGCTCCATTCACAGACAGGAACTTCCAGCCCCACCGGGGGAATCCCAGCCCCCACTCACGCTTACCTGGTCGGGGAGAGATGGGGGGTCACCAAACCGATGAGCACCTGCGCCTTCTCCGGCTCAAGTCGGGCGGCTTCAATCGCGTCGACCAACATGCTCAACAGCAAGCGTCTCAATCTCCACCGGATTGGGAAGGCTCTGTTGATGGGGTTGGCCCTGGCCTGCGGTGACCGACTTCCTCCCTCTCAAGTCCTGGCCGCCAGGAAGCTCTCCAACAACCGATCCAGCTTGTCGTTCAGCGCCCGGTTGCCTGCCCTGAGTTCTTTTATGTCTTGCCGCAGTCTGGTTTCGCTGGCCATGGTGTCCAGCTTGAGCATCTCGATCTGCTGCCCCAGCATGGCTCCCATATCCCTCATATCGCTTTTGAGGTCCCTCATGTCACTTTTAAGGTCCCTCATGTCACCTTTGAGGGAGTTGAATCCAGCTACGCCAACCGTCACCAGAGCAATGATCAGCGCACTGATGATGGTGGCCGCCACCCCAGGCCCCAACCATTGCCGCCACCAGGGTTCCTCCACCGACGGCACACCTCCTGTTGTCGCCGGCTGGTCCTCCTCCGGTGTGGCGTCCGACTTGGTCATGGGCGGGCTGGAGGTCATCCTGCTGCAGCGTAAAGGCTCACCTCCCCATCCTAGGCTCAGGCCATAAATAAATTGGGGGCCTGATCCCTTTCCATAACTGACCTTCTCAAGGTGCTAGTGAGCCGATCTTTCAGCAGTGGAACAGAAAACGCCGTTCCGTGCGTCGTGACTTGGATCCTCGGTTTCCCTACTGGCTCTTGGGAGGTGCGATTCTGGGAGTTGTTCTGTGGCAAGCAGCAAGTCCGCCAGACTCCTGGGCACACGCGCTCTGCACCAACGGGGAATTATTCAACCGATAGTCATGGTTGTTGGAGGCATGGTCCTCGGATTTCTGCTCGCCAAGGCGATCTTGTTGACTCGGGAAATCAATACCCATCATCAGTCCGGCGTTTTCAAGCTGAAGGATGCCCGCCGGCAAACTGCGGAAATGGTGCTCAGCATGAGCGAGCAGGGTCGGAGCCTTCTGGCTCGTCGCACCAGTAGATTTCTTCACACTATGGATTAAGGAACCTGTGAAGGGGTCCTGCCAAGTGTTTAGGATGGAGGAATGATTGTA
>VXWH01000152.1 GCA_009836025.1 Synechococcus sp. SB0668_bin_13
CAGGCCCTAGGCTCTTCTACGGCCTGGAACAGTTGCTAATTCAGAGGTTCCCTAACACAAATTTCCCAGATGACGCCATTGCTCATCACGATGGTATCTTGATTTTTGTCAAGGGTGGCGCGAAGTTTATTGGCGATATAAAGCTTGTGGAAATTATAAGTGGTCCACGTCCTTCAACCAACGGAAAGGGCTTTACGGCCATTGCCAAGATCCTCGATACCATCGCAGCAGCGAACCCACCCCAAACCCCACCAGCGCCATGAGCGCCCCTCAACTCGCTAGGCTACCTGCCGTAATGGCCCGGATGGGCAAAAGCACGAGATGCCCCGAGGAGTCACCACTTCCATCACCCAAGCCATCTCCACCGCCTATGAAGCGGCGGAGACCAGTGTCCTGCGAACGCCGCCCCCCGACCTCCCTTCCCTGCTGCTGCGGGAACGCATCATCTACCTGGGCTTGCCCCTCTTCTCCGACGACCAAGTGAAGCAGCAACTGGGGTTGGACGTGACCGAGCTCATCATCGCCCAGTTGCTCTACCTGGAGTTCGACAATCCCGACAAGCCCATTTTCTTCTACATCAACTCCACCGGAACAAGCTGGTACTCCGGCGAGGCGGTGGGCTTCGAGACCGAGGCCTTTGCCGTCTGCGACACCCTCCGCTACGTGAAGCCACCGGTCCACACCATCTGCATCGGCCAGGCCATGGGCACGGCCGCCATGATTCTTTCCGCCGGCGCCAAGGGGTATCGGGCCGCCTTGCCCCATGCCACCATCGTTCTCCACCAGCCCCGCAGCGGCGCCCGGGGCCAGGCCAGCGACATCCAGATTCGCGCCCGGGAGGTGCTGCACAACAAGCGCACCATGCTGAACATCCTGGCCGCCAACACGGGGCACACCCTGGAGGAATTGAGCCGGGATTCCGACCGCATGACCTACATGACTGCGGCGGAAGCCAGGGAGTACGGCCTGATTGACCGGGTGCTCACCAGCAGAAAGGAGCTGCCCGCAGCGCCGCCTCCAAGCCTCTAGCCCCAACCCGCCTGTTCCCTCACCACCTCTTGTCCCATGCCCATCGGAACCCCCAGCGTCCCCTATCGCCTGCCCGGCAGTCAGTTTGAGCGCTGGGTGGATATCTACACCCGCCTCGGGGTGGAGCGGATCCTGTTTCTGGGCTCCGAGGTCACCGACGCGGTGGCCAACGCTCTGGTGGCCAACATGCTGTACCTGGATTCCGACACCACCAAACCCATCTACCTCTACATCAACTCACCGGGCGGCTCCGTCACGGCCGGCATGGCCATCTACGACACCATCCGCTACGTGAAGTCCGACGTGGTCACCATCTGCGTGGGCCAGGCCGCCAGCATGGGGGCGTTTCTCCTGGCCGCCGGCACGAAGGGCAAGCGCTCGGCGCTGCCCCACAGCCGCATCATGATTCACCAGCCCAGCGGTGGCACCCAGGGGCAGGCCAGTGACATTGCCAGGGAGGCCAGGGAAATCCTCCGTAACCGGGACAGTCTCAATCGGGAGTTGGCGGCCATGTGCAACCAGCCCGTGGAGAAGGTGGCCAAGGACTCGGACCGGGACTTCTTCATGGGGGCGGAGGATGCCAAGGTCTATGGCCTGATCGACCGGGTCATCGACCACCCCAGCGAGGCGTAAGGGCTTGCCTTGCCCGAACGGGCGGCGGGATGGGGCGTGCCCCCATGGCCCATACAAGAGCGCCAAGGGTACCCACAATCCAGTTCAGCCCCACGCCAGTGGTCACGGATTCTTGACAGTGGTTCCCTGGCCAATGGCGCGCCAAGGGCAAGGCTGCTAGAGCGAAGAGCGCTGAATTATCTTCCTTGGACACCAAAACCGCCTTTGCCGCCGTTGGCCATTGCGCCGTGTGGTCCGATCTGGACACCAGCGACGTGGAGAGGAACGCCTTTTTTGAGGAATTGCACAACCGCCACCCCTACAACACCCTGGAGGAGGCGGAATGGACTGCCCTCGTTGATCAACTGTGGGACCGGCACCGCAAGGACGGGCGAGAAGCCCTGTTGGCGGAAGCGACGACAGCCTTGAGCCCCGGTCAGCAACTCACCGCCTTTGCCGTGGCCTGCAAGATCGTCGCCAGTGACGGTGAGATCAACCACGACGAGGTGAGCTTTCTCATCCGTCTCGCCGAGATGAACGGTCTCAACATTCTGGAGAGTCGCACCATCCTCAGCGTGATGCAGATTCTCTGCCTGGATGTTCTGGCCTGAACTGCTTAGGATTGGCAATTCTCCACTGGGGTCCGGTTCTTTTCGATGGCCAATCTTTTTTACGACAACGACGCTGATCTCTCGGTCTTGAACGCAAAGACGGTGGCCATCATCGGCTATGGCTCCCAGGGCCATGCCCATGCCCTCAATCTCAGGGATAGCGGGGTAGAGGTGGTTGTGGGCCTCTACGAGGGGAGCCGCTCCGCCGCCAAAGCCCGGGCGGACGGTCTGGAGGTGGCGTCGGTCCAGGAGGCGGCAGCCCGGGCGGACTGGATCATGCTGTTGCTGCCCGACGAATTGCAGAAGCAGGTCTATGAAGCATCCGTGGCGCCCCACCTCACTGCGGGAAAGGTGCTCGGCTTTGCCCACGGCTTCAACATTCGTTTTCAACTCGTTGTGCCGCCCACAGACGTGGACGTGGTGATGATTGCCCCCAAGGGACCAGGCCATACGGTGCGCTGGGAGTATGAAAACGGCCAGGGCGTTCCGGCCCTCTTTGCCATTGCCCAGGATGCATCCGGCCAGGCCCGCCCACTGGCCATGGCCTATGCCAAAGCCATCGGCGCCACCCGGGCGGGCATCCTGGAAACCAGCTTCAAGGAAGAGACGGAGACGGACCTGTTTGGGGAACAGGCTGTGCTCTGCGGCGGTCTGAGCGCCTTGGTGAAGGCCGGCTTTGAAACCCTGGTGGAGGCGGGCTATCAGCCGGAACTGGCCTATTTTGAATGTCTCCACGAGGTGAAGCTGATTGTGGACCTGATGGTGAAGGGTGGTCTCACGGCCATGCGGGATTCCATCTCCAACACCGCTGAATACGGTGATTACGTCAGTGGCCCCCGCCTCATCACCGACAACACCAAAGCGGAGATGCGGCGTCTGCTGGCGGAGATCCAGGATGGCAGCTTTGCCAGGCAGTTCGTGGCGGAGTGCGACGCGGGCAAACCCCGGATGAAGGCCATGCGGAAACAGGACCAGGATCATCCCGTGGAAGCGGTGGGCCAACGCCTCCGGGCCATGTTCAGTTGGCTGAAGGCTGCCTGACGCCGTTGCGGTTCCGCTCCTGTGTCCCTCCTGGCAGGATGGGGCTTGGTGGTGGCCGCCAGTGGCCTGGATTGGCTGCTGGGAGATCCGCTGGCATGGACCCATCCGGTGCAGGTCATGGGCTGGGGGATCCGCCGGTTACGCCATGGGCTGGAGCCCTGGTGCCGCCAACAACCCCGACGCCTGGAACTGGCCGGGGTGGTGTTGGCCGCCACCATGCTGCTGGTGGCCATGGGGGCGGGCATGGCCCTGGAGTGGAGTACACGCCGCTGGCCCCTCCTGGCCACCCCTTGGTTGATCCTGGCCCTGGCCAGTTGTCTGGCGGGCCGAAGCCTGCGCCAGCGGGTCACGGCTGTGCTGGATCCACTGGATCCTTCCCCTGATCTGCCCGCGGCCCGCCAGGCCCTGGCCCGGATTGTGGGGCGGGACGTGACCCACCTGAGCCGCCGTGACATCCTGCGGGGCGCGGCGGAAAGCGCCAGCGAAAACGCCATTGACGGGGCCTTTGCCCCCCTGTTCTGGATGGGGGTGGGGGTGGGGCTGCAGGCAAGCCTCGGAGACGGAGCGCCGGGTCCGGTGGCCATGGGCTGGGGCTTCAAGGCGGTGAGCACCATGGATTCCATGGTGGGCTATCGGCAGGGAACCTTGCGCTGGCTGGGAACCGCCGCCGCCCGGCTGGAGGACGGGATGGTGTGGTTGCCCTGCCGCCTGGCGGTGCTGAGCCTGGGGGTGATGGTGGGGCGGCCCTGGTGGTTGTTGACCACGGCCCGGCGGGAGGGGGCCGCGGATCTATCCCCCAATGCCAGTGTCTCCATGGCGGCCTATGCCCATGCCGTCGGGGTCCGGTTGGGTGGGCGCAACCGCTATGGTCGGCAGGAGCGGGATAAGCCCCTGTTGGGCACAGGCCATCCGGACCCCCAGCCGGCCAGTGTGCTGGCCATGGTGCAGTTGACCCGCCGGGGGCTGCTGCTGTGGTTGGTGCTGGCGGGTCTGCTCAGTTGTTGACGGGACGGGCACCGGGGGCTGGATGTCAGTAGGCCCCGTTGTCCTTGGGGGAGAGCACCACCCCCACGGTGCGCCAGAGAATCACCAGATCCAGCAAAAAGGACCGTCGGGACACGTAGTGCAAATCCAGGGCCACCCGCTGGGCATAGGTGAGGTTGTTGCGGCCTGACACTTGCCAGAGCCCTGTCAAGCCTGGCCGGACGGACAGCACCTGGTCAATTGCTTCCCCATAGCGCTCCACCTCCGCCCGCACAATGGGACGCGGCCCCACCAAGCTCATCTCGCCCCGCAGGATGTTGAGAAACTGGGGCAGCTCATCCAGGCTGGTGCGCCGCAGCATGTGCCCCACAGGCGTGATGCGGGGGTCGTTCTTGAGCTTGAAGCCACGACGGAAATCCTCCTGCAGTTGGGCAGAGGTTTTCAGGGTCCTGCGCAATTGCCGTTCTGCCCCCTGCACCATGGTGCGGAACTTGATGCAGCCAAACGGCTTGTGACCCCGGCCCAAGCGGCGCTGCACGTAAAACAGTCCCCCTGGGGAACTGCGCCGGACCGCCAGCGCAACCATCAGAAACAGGGGGGCGCCCGCCACCAGGGCCAGGGTGGCCACCGTGATGTCCATCAGGCGCTTGAGGCGTTGACTGCGGAGCAACCGCCTCACCATGGCGCCCCACCGTGGCGTTGCCCGGAGTGCTGGCCCCCAGGACCGGTCATGGACACGGGGCTGACCATCCACATGGGGCCGCACCCGGATTTCCATGGGGCAAGCAGGACATGGCCAAGCCAACCTAAGGGGTCTGTGGAAAACGAGGACCAGCCGCTTGGAACCGCTGCCAACTCTTGTCCAGTTGAGCCTCCATCCGCGCCCGGAACCGCGGTGCTGAAAACCGCTCCGCCTGCAGCCGCAGCCGCTCCGCCGGCAACTGTCGCCACAGGCGCTGGTCTTCAAAGTGGCGGATGGCCTCCGCCAGCGTCCGGGGGCAGGGGTGGTCAAACAACAATCCTGTGGCGGTGGCCGGATCCTGGCGGTGACACCGTACGGAATCCAGGAGGCCGCCTTGCCCCAGGGCAATGACGGGGGCGCCAGCGGCCATGGCCTCCACCGGCGCAATACCGAAGTCCTCCACACCGGCATGGACCAAAGCCCGGCAACGCCCCAACAGGTCCTCCACCTGGCGGGCGCTCCGCCAGCCCAATAACCGGACCGTTGGACCGGCTTGCCGCTGGAGCCGTTGCCGCTCCGGCCCATCCCCCACCACCACCAGGGGCAGACGGCAACGGTTAAAGGCCTCCACCACCAGATCCACCCGCTTGTAGGCCACCAGCCTTCCCAGGCACAGGTAGAAGTCCTGCCGGGGCTGCTGCCAGTGGAAGCGCTCCACGGCCACGGGGGGATGAATCACCACACTGCGGCGGCGCCAGCAACGCCATATGCGCCGCGCCGTAAAACGGGAGTTGGCCACCAGCACGTCCACCCGCTGGGCGCTGAGGTGATCCCATTGGCGCAGTTGATGGAGTTGCCAGCGGATCCACGGCCCCAACGGTCCCCTGGCCAAGGCACTCTGGCGCAGGTAGACGTTCATCTGATCCCAGGCATAGCGGGGCGGGCTATGCACATAGCTCACGTGGAGCTGGTCCGGTCCGGTGAGCACCCCCTTGGCCACCAGATGGCTGCTGCTCACCACCAGGGGATGGCTGCTCAGGTCCAACTGTTCCACCGCCATGGGCAGCAGGGACAAGTAGAGTTGCACACGGCGCACACCCCAGGGGAGCCGCTGAATAAAGCTGGTGGTAATGGAACGCCCCGCCAGCCAACTGCCTGGCCGCCGGGACTCCCCATCCACCAGGGCATACAGCCGGGGCGCCAGCAGTTGATCCAACTCCCGCACCACCGCCTCGGCGCCCCCCACGGCCCAGGGGCTGAACCATTCATGGACCAGGGCAACGGAATCCGGCGGAAAGGACAACACCCGCTGTGGGCAAACCGCTGCCAACCGTAAGGCCGGAGGCGCCGCCCTGGCCCAGGCGCTGGCCAGGCCCATTGCCACCGTCCTGCCCATGGATCCGGACCATAGGCTGGAGAGTACACGCAATGGCTGGATGTGTCTCGAAGGTGGTAGAAATCAGGAGAGGGTGATTCTCCGAGTAAC
>VXWH01000054.1 GCA_009836025.1 Synechococcus sp. SB0668_bin_13
GTCCCCTTTCCCCTCTCTCCTCTCCCCATCAGGCTTCCCCCAGCCCCAAGCCAGGACGGGGGCAGTTTCCCGCTGCCCCCTTATCCAGAACTCGGGTTATGTAATTCCCAGATAAAGGCATCACCCAGGAATCTGCCGGGGCGATTCAGGCGTGCTCAAGGGGGTGAGGCGGCAACAGAGCTGGCGCACCACCTGGGGGAGCGCCCGGAGGCGGTCTTCCACCGCGGCGGCATCTCCTTCGCAGAGCCAGGGGCCAAGGCACAGCCGCAACCCACTGCGGGCATGGTCCGGGTCGATTCCCATGGCCAGCAACACCGCGCTGGGCTGGGCTGAGCCGGAGCGGCAGGCGGAACCACTGCTCACGGCATAGCCGTGGCCATCCAGGGCGCGCACCACATGACTGCCCTCCAGGGGTTCGCCCCCCGGCGTGCTCACCAGACAACTGACGTGACCTGGGAGGCGCTCCTCCGGATGGCCTGTGGGTTCGATCCCCGGCACGCTCCAGAGTTGCTCCCGCAGTTGTCGTGTCCAGCTTTGCCAGAGGGGCTCCGACTGCTGCTCCAGCGTCCGCTTCGCCTCCTGGGCTGCCACGCCAAAGCCCACCGCCAGCGGCACCGCCGGTGTGCCGGCCCGGAGCCCCGACTCCTGTCCCCCCCCAAGGCGCAGGGGCTTCAAGGTGAGACGCGGATTGCGGATCAAGGCGCCAATCCCCTTGGGACCGCCAAACTTGTGGGCGGAGATGGTAAGCAGATCCACCCCCAACTGGCGGGGGTGCAGGGGTGCCTTGCCACAAAGCTGGACCCCGTCGCTGTGGAGGGGAATGCCGCCATGGCTGCTGCAGGTGGCGCCCATGGCGGCCAGCGGTTGCAGGCTGCCAACCTCGCTCTGGGCCGCAATGACCGACACCAGTTCCACCGGCCCGTCGTGGAGGCGCTCCAGCAAGCTCTGGCTGCTGAGACGGCCATGGCCGTCGGGCCGGAGCAACTCCAGCCGTGTGGCCGCCTGCTGACGGTTGTGCAGAAGGTTTCCCACCGCCGGATGCTCCACCGCCGAGCAGATGGCGGAGCCCCCCGCAGCGCCCAGCACCCCATGGATGGCCAGTTGATTGGCCTCGGTGCCCCCGCTGGTGAACACCACCCAGTCAGGCGGCACATCCAGCAGTTGGGCCACATGCTCTCGCGACCGTTCCAGGGCAAGGCAGGCCTGACGCCCCTCCTGATGGCGGCTGGAGGGATTGCCCCATAGAGCCTCCTGGGCCGCAGCCACCGCAGCACATACTCCCACACTGGGGGGCGTGGTGGCACAACCATCCAGATAGAGGCGCGGCTCAGTGGCCACGGCGGTCCCAGTCCGGCATGGGTTCACCAGGGGGGGGGATGGGAGGTCCACCGCGGCGCCGGGTGCGCTGGGGCAGGGAGTTGGCTGCCAACTTCAGCATCTCGTCCAGGGAGGTGTTGGCCAGAAACGACATGGCCTGGGCATAGGCTGCCGCTTCAGTATCCGTCGCAGCGTCGTCTTCCGTAGCCTGCTCGCCGAGGGGGCTGACCGGGGGGACGACCGGGGACTCCGTTGCTGCGGCAGCCGCCAATGAGTCCAACGCCAGATGGCCAATAAAGGTGCGCTGCGCAGGGCCGGTCATGAAGACATGGTGATCATCGTCGCGCCAGTCAATGGTCAGGGGGCCGCCGGGGAGGATCACCTGGGCCTTGCGCTGGCTGAGCCCCAACAGGTGGGCAGCCACCAGTGCGGCACAGGCGCCGGTTCCACAGGCCATGGTGGCGCCCACCCCCCGCTCCCACGTCCTCAGACGCAACTGCTGATCACTGAGCACCTGAAGGACATGCACGTTGGTGCGGTTGGGAAACGCGGGATGGGTTTCCAGGGCAGGCCCCAGTTGCTCCAGGTCCACCTGGTCCACGTCCGCCACGGGGATCACCACATGGGGATTGCCCATGCTCACGGCGGTCACCTCCAACACCTGACCAACCACCAGGAGCCGTTCAGCCACCACCTGCCGGGCTCCAGTCCCCAGGGTTGTGGGAATCGCCGGCGGCTCCAGACGGGGTTCCCCCATGTCCACTGTCACCCGCCCATGGTCCTGCAGGGTGGTGCGCATGAGGCCCGCCATGGTTTCAATGGCGAGGGCGGCTGGACAGATTCCCTGCTGCTGATCCGCCACAAAGCGGGCCAGGCAGCGGATGCCGTTGCCGCACATCTCCGGCTCGCTGCCGTCCCCATTGAAAATGCGCATGCGCAGATCGCCCCCCTGCTGCGGCGGGAGCGCCAGGATCACCCCGTCAGCCCCAATGCCCAGGCGTCGATCACAGATCTGCTTCACCTGAGTCGCATCGGGGTCCACGGGCGGCCCGGAGCGTCCATCCATGATCACAAAGTCGTTGCCGAGACCTTGGTATTTGGCAAACTCCACGGGCGTTGCTGCTTTGCCGCCATCCTAATATGCCCTGCCGTCATCCAGGGGAAGCGGGAATCCACCCATCAGGCCACCATCGAGCAGCCCAAATCCCCTGGCGCGGGAAGCATGTGAGAGGCAGGTCTCCCTAATCCCCACAGTCCTCGGGGGTATTGGCAGACGAGTCCACGGTAATGCTCCAGTTGAAGTGGGAGGTCACCGCACCGGAGCAGATGTAGGTGCCTTGCACAGCGGCAGCCTTGATGGGGTCGGACGGGGTTGAAATGGCGATGTACTGCTGGTCGATTTCACCATTGCCACTGGGGTCAAATCCCCGCCAGCCTGCTCCCGGCAGGTACACCTCGGCCCAGGCGTGCAACTCGTAGGTGGGGGGCGGAGGCTCGGCCAAGTGATAGCCACTCACAAACCGGGCCGGCAGCCCAATGCAACGACAGGACTCAATGAACACCATGGCCAGGTCCCGGCAGGAGCCAATGCCTTCGCGAATTGTGCGGCCGGCCGGCCAGGCCGGGCCCGTGTGGCGGAGACTGTAACTGATGCGCTCTTTGATCACGGCCACCAGTTGTGACAGGAAACCGAGGGGCTGGTGGTCACTCATCATCAGCGCTTCCTGGGCCAACTGCACCGCGGCATAGTCGTGCTGCCCATTGGCCAGCCAACCCAAGGTATAACCCTCCAGGGAACGATCCCGATCACTGAGGGCATAGGGAAGCGGCTTGTCCGTGGGTGCGATGCACTCCGCAATGGGAGGGTAAGGGCATGTGAACACCTGGGACGTGGCTTCGATGGTGAGGCGATCCGTGCATCCACTGAACCAGGCGCGAATCACCTCGTCGTTGCTGGCCGAGAGCAGGGTGAACTGTTTGCTGGGATGGGGGCTGATCCTGAGCGTGAAGGATTGCAGCCGCTGGTGACCATCGCTACGCGGCCTGAGACAAAAGCGATGAGAGCCCAGCTCAACCGGTCGGCTATAGGTATAATGAAAGCTGTGGATGATGGTGGCTTTCATGATGTCCTCTGGATGGAAGAGCGTGGCGAGAGAAAAGACTGGGGAGTCTGGAAATAGACCCGTTCCAACTGGTTATGGAGGCCGTTCAGGTCCTGCTGTAAACGATCAATGCTTTCATGCAATCCATACTCGATGATCTCTGCAATATCTGTATAGGTCCAGCGTGCCTGCATCATACCGACATGGCGCCCCAGGGGCTTTTCACTGGCGCCCTGTGGCGGATCAATCTTGCTCAGGGATTGGTGGATGCCATCCAGACAGAACCGCACGGAACGGGGAAAATTCGGATCCAGGAGGAGAAACTGAGCCACGCCTTTCGGGGTGATGGAAAGCTGGCGGGACTGGCGGAACATCTGGTAACCACCCGCTGTTTTCAGTACAGCAATCCATTGCAGTTGGTCAACCACGCCACCAACTGTTTCCCCATGGGGCAGCAGGAGGAAATATTTGACGTCAAGAATACGCGCTGTTTTGTCGGCCCGCTCCACCAGTCGTCCCAACTGGCAGAATTGCCATCCCAGGCCACGGCTGAAGCAGACATCGGCAATTCCATAAAACAACTGGCAGTCCTGACGAACCCTGAGCAGCCACTCCTGGCTGGGCAGCCCTGTCATGGGTCGTTCATTCTTGAGTCGCCAATACATGGTGTTAAGATGTTCCCACATTTCGTTACTGAGCACCTCGCGAATTTGTCGGGCGTTTTCCCGCGCCAAATTGAGGCAACTTCGAATGGAGCTGGGGTTATTCTTGCTTTGTACCAGGAAATCAACGATTTCTTCGGCGCTAAAGCTGCCCTTTACCAATTGAAACAACTCTCTATCGCCACAAGCATCGATGAGGGGGGTCCATGGTTCAACGGCCATACCAGAATCCAGATCCATGGCGCTGCTCACTTCCAGAAAGCGCGATAGATTCTCAATCCGCTCAATGTTGCGGAACATCCAATACAGAGACTCAGCAACACGACCTAGCATGGGACTGCCACCGAGGAGACATCATCTTGGATAACCCAGGTATCCTTGCAACCACCACCCTGGGATGAGTTGACCACAAGGGAATTGCGCCTCAGGGCAACACGGGTTAAACCGCCAGGACTGATCCACTGTTGGCGACCCCGTAGACAGTAGGGGCGAAGATCCACGTGACAGGGGTAGATTTCCCCATGACTGATGGAAGGAACCGTTGATAGATAAAGGGTTGGCTGGGCAATAAAGTTGCGGGGATTTGTTCGAATGCGGTGGGAGAATTCCTCCTGCTCCTTCGTGGTGGCATGGGGACCAATCAGCATCCCATAACCACCTGCTTCCGAGACAGACTTGATCACCAGCTTGTCTAAATTGGCCAGGACATAGTCTAAATCTTCAGCGCGAGAGCAACGGTAGGTAGTCACATTCTTCAGTTTGGGCTTTTCTTTAAGATAGAAGTCAATGATTTCAGGAATATATGTATAAATCAGTTTGTCATCCGCTACGCCGGTTCCTGGGGCATTGGCAATGGACACATGTCCTTGACGGTACACATCCATCAGACCTCTGACCCCCAGAAGGGAATCTGGTCGGAAGCAGGCTGGATCCAGGAATTCATCATCAATACGACGGTAAATAACATCAACAATCTGACTCCCATTGGTGCTGTTGAGCCAAACACGGCCGTCTTCGCAGAAAAGGTCACGACCCTCCACCAGCTCAACACCCATTTGCTGTGCCAAGTAGCTGTGCTCAAAATATGCACTATTGAACGAACCTGGCGTCAATACCACCACCTTGGGAGTTTCAGTCCAGGGGGCAAGATCCTGTAGTGTTTGAAGCAAATAAGAAGGGTAATCGTCAATGGCTTGGACAGTGCGGCTATGGAACAAACTGGGGAACATGCGCTTCATCACCCGCCGATTCTCCAGGTAATAGGCCACGCCAGAGGGGCAGCGCAGATTGTCTTCCAACACTTTCCAGGCGCCTTCTTCGTCACGAATCAGGTCCAGCCCCGCCACGTGACACCAGCGCTCCAGAGGTGGGGTTATCCCCACCATGGCAGGACGCCAACCCTGGGATGTCTCAATATAGTCCCGCGGAATGACACCGTCGTTAATAATGTGCTGATCTCCGTAGATGTCACCCAGGAAGAGATCAATGGCTTGCAGGCGCTGAATCAGTCCGGCCTCCAGCCAGGCCCAGTCCCTTGCTGTAATCAGCCTTGGCAAGGGATCAAAGGGGAGGATACGCTCGCCACTGTCCGTGTCCCCGCTGTACAGTTGAAAGGTGGCGCCGACTTGCTGAAGCAATGTCTCAGCGGCACGGTGGCTGCGACTGATTTCCTCCAGGCCGAGATGTCCCAGGGAGGAGATGAGGGGTTCAAAGCAGGATCTGGGTTGGTTGGGTGCGGCAAAGTACTCATCAAAACCACCTTGGGGCGTGTAGTTAGAGAACATCAGCATAGGCCTGCTTCCCGCTCATCCTAGCAGGTCAGCCATCAGGACTGGTCCACAGTCGGTACCGGAGCAAAAGAGATCAGAGAAGACAACGTCCTGGCTAAATCCGCTACATTGTCCTTCCGACGCTGGCTGAACGGTGGGTGTAAGCTGAATGGAAACGATTCAAGCAAAATGACCACAGAAGCCGGTACCCAGGGGTGTCTTGCTCTCATTGCGTGCAAGCACCATCTGGAAGAGGCCATGGCTGCCCTGCAAGGTTTTGACGGCGGCGGCGATCTGCAGGACAAACTCCTCACTCTCCATGCCCGGGTGGAGCATATGCATGACCAGTTACGCCGTCAGGCCGCCAGGCGCCGAACCACCGCCCAGGATGAGCCCCGTCTGATGTCCACATCGGGCTGAATCCGCATGGGATCGGGCTGAATCGGCATGGGGATCCAAGGGGCCCAGCCAAGGATTGGGGGAACGCTGAGTGTCCATGCCCCCATGACCCATGTCATGCCTGCCTTGCGGCAGTTCCCCCAATCCCCTTTACCTGACCCCGCGACAGCGGGATGTTCTGACCCACCTCCAGAACGGCCTCAGCAACCGGGCCATTGCCCAGGCGCTTGCCATTGATGTGCGCACCGTGGAAAGCCACGTGGCCCACCTGTTGACCAAAACCGGCAGTCGCAACCGCACCCAACTGGCCGTCTGGGCACTCACCACAGGCGCTGGCGACACGCCCCGGTCCGGTCCCCTTGCAGGGCCAGGGTCCTGAACGGTGTGCTGCCTGGGGACCCTTCAGATTTCATGGAGGCCCATCCGTAGATTCAGGAGACGTTTGATGTCCGCAGCAACGCTGCGCACGGCCCGTCCACGGCTGCCGAATTTCAGTCTCTGACTGGTGGGGAGTTCCCCATAGGTACACCCTGCCGCCCGGATCCAGAAGATGTCCCCATAGCCCTTGGCCGTGCCCCGGGGCTGTTCCAGGATTTCACCGCGACACTCTCCTTGGGTTTCCAGGAGGATCTCCCCCAGGGGATTGGCCAGCGCCAAGGCGCTGACCAAGGAGGCAGCGCGGTAGAGGCTACCCTTCAGTTCCGCCAGAAGCCGTGCTTGACGGCTTGCTGCATCCGGGCCGTAGCGGGCTGAATAGACACCGGGAGCGCCATTGAGGGCATCCACAACCAGTCCCGAGTCGTCCGCCAGGCTCCATGCCCCGGTGAACCGAGCCACGGTTGCAGCCTTCAGGCGCGCATTTTCAGCAAAGCTGGAGCCCGTTTCCTCCACCACCAACTCCCCAGGCTGGACCCCCAGCCGAATGTCCATGGGGCCGAGCATGGCGGCGATTTCCTCCACCTTGCCGGCATTGCTGCTGGCGATGACCAACAGGGGTGGAGAGGATGGCGACACCTGGAGCCCGTAACACACTCCCCATTGTTGGTGATGATCGGCGTGCAAGCCATTAGGATCGCTGAAGATTAGGCTTGAGTCCCGGGTTGGTTGACACCGCGCTGGCGTTACAGAACATCCTGACCCCGCCTGTTCTCTTTTTTTTTCTGGGGATGCTGGCCGTGCTGCTGGGCTCCGATCTGGAGATCCCCGCGCCACTGCCGAAGCTTTTCTCCCTGTACCTTCTGTTGGCCATCGGGTTCACCGGGGGTGTGCAGTTGGAGCGCAGCGGCCTGTCCCCCACGGTGCTCCTGAGCGTGGGGGCCGCGGTGCTCATGGCCTCGGTGATCCCCCTGTACAGCTTCCTTATCCTGCGCACCCGCCTGGACGTCTACAACTCCGCGGCCATTGCCGCAGCCTATGGCTCCACCAGCGCAGTGACCTACATCACGGCGGAATCCTTTCTGCGGGTGCTGGGTCTGCCCTACGACGGGTTCATGGTGGCGGCCCTGGCCCTGATGGAGTCACCGGCCATCATCGTTGGCCTTCTTCTGGTGCGCCTCCTGGGTCGCTCATCCCGGAAGCCGGGTCAGGAGAGGGTGGGTCTGGGGGCTGTGCTCCATGAGGCATTTCTCAACAGTTCCGTATTCCTCCTGATCGGCAGCCTGCTGGTGGGGTTTCTGGTGGCCCAGCAGGGCTCCACAGGCGTGCAGAAGCTGGAGCCCTTCACCGACAAGCTTTTCTATGGCGTGCTCACCTTTTTCCTCCTGGACATGGGACTGGTGGCGGCCCGTCGTCTCAATGAACTGCGTCGCGCCGGACCCTTTCTCATCGGGTTTGCCGTGTTGATGCCCTTGATCAACGCCGCCCTGGCCATTGGCCTGGCGTCCGTGCTGGGGATGAGCCAGGGCACGGCGCTGCTGTTTGCCGTGCTCTGCGCCGGCTCCTCCTACATCGCCGTACCGGCCGCCATGCGGATGACCGTTCCGGAAGCCAATCCCAGCCTGTACATCTCCACAGGTCTGGGGCTCACGTTTCCTTTCAACATCATTGTTGGCATCCCCTTGTACCTGGAAGTCATCAAGACCGTGATCCCTGCCGGCTAAAACCATGAACCGTGTTGACGTGATTCTCAGCGAGCGTGAGCTTGAGCGGCTGATCAACGTGATTGACAGCTCCGGCGCCCCTGGCTATTCCGTGGCGCGACACATCACGGGCCGAGGTGCCCATGGGCTTGTGGCCAGTGAGGCCCTTGAAGTCACGGGGTTGGGAGCCAACGTCCACGTGGTCATCTTCTGTGAGGAGCCCATTACCGAAGCCCTGCGCACCGCGCTGAGGCCACTGCTGGCCTACTACGGTGGCGTGGCCTTTCTCTCCACCTGTGAGCCCATTTGAGCCACTGCCAGCAGTCGCCGGGGAGGGCGCCCCATCTCCTCCCCAGGCTGTGGCCCTGGTGGTTCCCCACAGGGCTCCTTCCCCCTCACCCAGGCCGTTGCGGTTGGGTGTGCTGGCCTCCGGCCATGGCTCAAACTTCGAGGCACTGGTCCAGGCTTCACGCCATGGCGGGCTGCATGCAGAGGTGGTGGGGCTGGTGGTGAACACCCCCCATTGCAAGGCACTGGCCAGAGCCAGGCGCCTGGATGTCGAGGCTGCGGTGATGGATCATCGTGGTTACACCAGCCGGGAAGCCCTGGACCATGCCCTGGTGAACCATTTCCGCGCCCTTCAGGCGGATGTGCTGGTGATGGCGGGATGGATGCGTATTGTCTCCCCCGTGCTCTGCCAGGCCTATGACAAGCGACTGGTGAACATTCACCCCTCACTGCTGCCCGCCTTCCGGGGGTTGAACGCCGTGGAGCGGGCTTTGGCTGCCGGCGTTTGCATCACCGGTTGCACGGCCCATCTGGTAGTGCCGGAGGTGGATGCAGGCCCCATTCTGATCCAGGCGGCCGTGCCTGTCTATCCCAACGACACCATGGCCACCATGGCCACCAGGATTCACGCCCAGGAGCACCGCATTCTGCCCATTGCCGTCGCCATGGCTGGCCAGCACGTATTTGGGCGCCCCTGAAGTGTCGGGGATTCAAGTGTCAGGGGTAAAAGGGCGCCAGCGGCAGGCCCGTGGACTCGGGCAACCCCAGCATGATGTTGAAGCATTGCACAGCCTGGCCTGCCTGCCCCTTGAGGAGGTTATCCAATGCCGCCATGACAATCACCTGGCCTGTGTGGGGATTGGTGGCCACCGAGAGGAGGGCACGGTTGGTCTGGCGCACCCACTTGGTGGAGGGATACACCCCCACCGGCAGGACATCCACACAGGGCTGATGGCGGTACGTGTCAAGAAAGTGGCTGGTGAGCTGCGCCGCGGCGCAGCTTGGTGGGCTCAACTGGCCATACACCGTTGCCAGCAGCCCCCGCACCATGGGCAGCAGATGGGGAGTGAACTGGAGGCGCAGGGGACGGCTTCTCCCCAAGGTTGTGGCTTGAATTTCCATTTCCCTGGTGTGGCGATGGCCTTCAACCCCGTAGGGAGCAACGGCTTCCCCGGCCTCTGCCAACAGAAGGTGCCGTCGCGCCTCGCGGCCGCCTCCGGATGTGCCGGTCTTGGCATCGATAATGATGCCCTCCGGTAGAATCAAACCCGCTTGCAGCAGGGGCAGCAGCGCCAGGAGGCTGGTGGTGGGGAAGCAGCCGGGGCAGGCCACCAGGCGGGCTGTGGCAATGGCCTGGCGGTTGAATTCAGGCAAACCGTAGACTGCTTCCGCACAGAGGCCGGCATCAGCGCGCTCCGCCGCCCCATGGCCCCCATAGACCTGGCGCCAGTCCTCCAGACGAGGGAACCGATAGTCCGCCGAGAGATCCACCACCCGCAGACCACGCTCCAGCAGGGCCGGCGCCAGCGTACTGGCCTGTCCATTGGGGAGGCTCAGCACCACCAGGTCAGCGGCGGCAGCGATGGCGTCGGGATCGGGTTGGGCCACGTGCAGATCCGGCCCCGGATCAAGAAAAGGGGCCAGCTCCCGCCAGTGGCGGCCCACCGAGCCATGGCCTCCCAGAAACGTGACCCGAAGATGGGGATGGGACTGGATCAGGCGCACCGTCTGGAGCCCTCCATAGCCAGAGGCGCCAATCACGGCAACACGATGAAGGAGCAAAGCAGACACCGTTCAGGGGGAAACGGCGCGAAAGCGCCACGAAGTCAGCCTAAAACAACCCGGATTCTGGATAAAGTCCCTTCAGAGAAGGTTCCAGGGGAACTGTTCCATACGGAACCCCTTGGGAGACTCGGTGTGATGGTCCCCCATGCCTTCTTCCCCTCAGAAGAGGAGGGAGAGGGTAGCCCCAGGGAATGCCCCGTTGGAGAGTCGACGGAGACGTGTTTTTAGTGCCAAGGCCAGCCCTGGGGTGAGGATGAGGATGACCCTGTATCGGAAAGTGAAACCTCAGCAACCGGACGCCCATCAAAATCCTTGAGGATGACACGATCAGGCGTCTCTCCCTCACAGCTTTGGTTGGGGCTACATTGTGCTTTTCCGCCGTTGTTTTTGTAAGTATCAACGGCCATGAGGAACTTCTGGGCGTCCATGCAAAGGTCAGGCAACTGCGGAGAATGGGTAAGCCAACTGGTATGCCTCTTGCCCCTGGTGAAACAGACCAGTAACCCAGGCCAGGACTGAAGGAATGGGCGATACTGGATTTGAACCAGTGACTCCACCGATGTCAACGGTGTGCTCTACCCCTGAGCTAATCGCCCCTTGAACCGGCGGCAGGAAGAGTGTAGCAGCTTCCATCGAGATCCTGGCCAAGCGGCGGCCTCGGCCCTCAGCAGCGCAGAAGTTGCAGGCGCCAGCGCTGGCGGCGGGTGAGCACACGGCTTTGCAGGCGCAGTTCGCCTCGCCCCCGCAACACCACCACGTCCCCCGCCTGCAGTTCGGTGTGGGGACGCAACACGGTGCGGCCGTTGAGGCGCACCCGGCCGGCGCCGATGGCCGCCGCCATGCGGGCCCGGGACAGACCCAGACCTGCCGAAGCAACGGCATCCAGGCGGCAGGAGGCCTCCACGGTGGTGACGGGGCGGGGCCGGCGGGGTTGATGGCGCAGGTGGCTCCAGGGCACGGCACTGGCTTCCACCGCCACTGTGCGCACCTGCAGGGAACGGCCAGCCAGTGCCGCCCCGCAGGCTGGCGTGGTGATGAGCTGGGCGCCGTTTTCTCCCAGGAGGATCACGTCCCCCCATCCCCGCGGATCAACGTCCGTTGTCAGCAAGGCCGCCTCAAAATCCTCCAGCTCGGCGGGATCGAACAGGAAGTTGCCCTTCAACGCCACCAGGGCAAAGTCCATGGACACGTCACCGAGGGGCAGCTCTTCCCGGGCCAGGAGGAGCCGCTGCCGTTCGGCGGGGGTGATGCCGCCGTAACAACGCCAGTGCAGGCCACTGCGCTGCTGCAGCACAGGCTCCACCCTCAAGCGCTCCTCCGGATCCAGAAACCCTGTTGGCTCCGGCTGCCAACTGCGCAGGGCCGCCTCGGCTACCGCCAACACATGGTCCAGGGCTGCGGCTGGAGCCATCAGAGGGCCACCACCGCCTGGGGGCGCACCCGCTGCAGCTCCTTCCACGGCATGTCCTGTCCCGCCCTTGATTCCACCACCAGCAACCAGCAGCCTTCCTCGCTGCGGTTGCGAAGCTGACGCAGGCGGTCTTCGTTGCTGCTGTCCACGCCGGAACTGGCAGCGAAACTGCCCAGAAAGCCGGCGATCAGCCCCAGCAGGCCGCCAATGAGGCGATTGCCCCAGAGGCCGGCAAAGGCGAACGTGTCCAGATTGGTCATGACGGTGAAGGTCACCCCGGCAAAGAAACCGAAGGGCACCAGCCAGAAGGCCATGGTTTGCTGCAGCCGTTGTTGGCGCAATTGAGGATTGAGCACCTCCACCTGACCAAACGGGGTTTCCCCTGGTCCCACCGCCTGAAGGCGGGCCAGGGGCGTGGAGAGTTCTGCCAGGTGTTGGCGGAGGGTACACAGGTCCTGATGGCGATCAAGCACCACAACAGCAAGGGCCATGGGGGGAGGAGGGACAACCAGTCACTACACTGCACCAACGGCACTGTCCCAGGGCGCATGACAAAAGTTTTGGTCTCCGATCCCATTGACCCGGCCGGAATTGACATCCTCTCCCAGGTGGCCCATGTGGATGTGCGCACCGGGCTGTCGGAGGAGGAGTTGCTGGGCGCCATGGCGGACACTGACGCATTGATGGTCCGCTCCGGAACCCGGGTGACCACTGCGGTCATTGATGCTGCTCCCCATCTCAAGATCATTGGCCGGGCCGGCGTTGGCGTGGACAACGTTGATGTGACGGCCGCCACCCGCCGCGGTGTGCTGGTGGTCAACTCTCCCGAGGGCAACACCATTGCCGCCGCTGAACATGCCCTGGCCATGATGCTGGCGCTCACCCGCAACATCCCCCAGGCCCATGCCAGCACCATGGCCGGTCGCTGGGACCGCAAACGGTACCTGGGCAACGAGCTTTACAAGAAAAACCTCGGGGTGGTGGGCCTGGGCAAAATTGGCGCCCACGTGGCCAAAATTGCCCAGGCCCTGGGCATGGTGGTGCTGGCCCACGACCCCTTTATCTCCAATGCACGGGCACAAAAGCTGCAAGTGCGCCTGGTGGAGCTGGACGCTCTGTTTGAAGAGGCGGACTACATCACCTTGCACATTCCCCGCACCAACGAGACGGCGAACCTGGTGGGAGACAGGTTGTTGAAGCGCATGAAGCCCACAGCGCGCCTCATCAACTGCGCCCGGGGTGGCGTTGTGGACGAAACGGCTCTGGTGGATGCGCTGGGCAACAACACCATTGCCGGCGCTGCCATCGATGTGTATGCCAGTGAACCCCTTCCGGCCGAGAGTCCCCTGCGCTCCATCCGGGACAACCTCATTCTCACCCCCCACCTTGGCGCCTCCACCGCCGAGGCCCAGGCCAGCGTGGCCATTGATGTGGCGGAACAGATCCGCGATGTTCTTCTGGGGCTCCCTGCCCGCAGCGCAGTGAACATCCCGGGCCTGAGTCCCGATCTGATGGAGGAGTTGCGGGCTCACCTGAGCCTGGCTGAGCATCTGGGCCATTGCATCAGCCAACTGGCCGGAGGCAATGTGCAGGAGCTGGAAGTGCGCATGCAGGGGGAGTTGGCCGCTCAACCGAGCCAGCCCCTGGTCACCGCCTCCCTCAAGGGGCTGTTGAGTTCAGCGCTGGGGGAGCGGATCAACTACGTCAACGCTGGTCTGGAGGCCAGAAGTCGCGGCATCAAGGTTCTGGAAGTGAAGGATGAAGCCTCTCGGGACTACAGCGGCGGATCTCTTCAACTCATCTGTCGGAGCAGTTCGGGCCTCCACCAGCTCACAGGGGCTGTTTTTGCCGGGGATGAACTGCGCATTACCAGTGTGGATTCTTTCCCCATCAGCGTGCCCCCCAGCAACCACATGCTCTTTACCCGTCACCGGGATATGCCCGGCATTATTGGCCGGCTGGGCTCCCTGCTGGGGCAGCACAACGTGAACATCGCCAGCATGCAGGTGGGTCGGCGCATCATGCGGGGGGATGCGGTGATGGTGCTGAGCGTGGATGATCCAATCCCGGAGAGCCTGCTGGACGACATCACCAGCATTGACGGCATTCGCGAGGCCCATGCCGTCAGCCTCTAGCCAGGCCGACGGTCTATGGAGGCTGGCCTGGACCTGCAGCGCTGTGGTGGAAGACTCCCTGCTCTGGCGGTTGGAGCAGTTGGGGATTCACCACACCGCCACGGTGCGTGAGCCCGACAGGGAGGAGGTTGTCACGGTGCTGGCCTGGCTGGATCGCCAGTCGTGGTCTGAACAACAGGTGCGCGAACTGGCGGCGCCCTTCGCTCCGCTGGGGGCGGTCTTCCAAGCGCCGCCGCCCCGCTTCTCCCTTGCCGAGCAGACACGGGAAGAGTGGTCCAGCAGTTGGAAGCGGCACTGGCGGCCGGATCCCGTTGGCAACGCCCTGCTGGTGCTGCCGGCCTGGCTGGACTGCCCGCCTGAGCAGCGCCATCGTCAGGTCCTGCGACTTGATCCAGGACGCGCCTTTGGCACGGGGGAGCATCCCAGCACCCGCCTCTGCATGGAAGCGCTGGAGCGCCACCAGGGAGTTGTGAAGGATGCTCTGGTGGTGGACCTGGGCTGTGGCAGCGGTATTCTCGGCATCACGGCCCTGACGCTGGGGGCGGCACGGGTGGTGGCCAGCGATGTGGACACCATGGCCATCTCCACAAGCCGCGAGAATGGCGCCCTCAACGGTCATGGTCCTGAACGATTGCAGGTGGTCCATGGCTCCAGCAAGGAGTTGGTCCCGTGGGTTGGATCCGGTGCGGATGTGCTGCTGTGCAACATCCTGGCGCCAGTGATCATGCAGTTGGCGCCTGACTTTGCCCAGTTGCTGAAGCCCACGGGGGGTCAGGGTTGGCTCAGTGGGCTGCTGACCAGCCAGGCTGATGCCGTACGGGAGCGTCTGGCGGGCCTGGGCTGGAGAACAGAGTTGGCAGCCACCCAACAGGACTGGGCATTGCTGGCCTTCACACCTTGGGAACCTACCCCGAAACCCGACCTGTGCAGGCCTGCGGCAATAAGTAGAACTTATCAGCCATGAATGTATCGATTGATCTTGCTAGAGATTCGCCCCTGGGGGCGTGAGATTGGTCACAAGTGGGGGTAAAAGTGTGTCGTCCCGCAGGACCGGGCTTTGCCAGGCTCTGCTCTACATGCTGAATTCATGGCTTCCTACAAGGTCACCTTCATCAACGAAAGCGAAGGTCTGAACCAGACCATTGATGTCTCGGACGATCAATACATCCTTGATGCGGCGGAGGAAGAAGGACTGGACCTGCCCTACTCCTGCCGTGCCGGCGCTTGCTCCACCTGTGCTGGCAAGCTCACCAGCGGCACTGTTGACCAATCGGACCAGAGCTTTCTGGATGACGACCAGATTGAGGCAGGTTTTGTGCTCACCTGTGTGGCCTATCCAACCTCGGATTGCGTCATTACCACCCACGCCGAGGAAGATCTCTACTAAACGTTCTCCACAGGTCTTCCGTGCCCACCCGCCCGCCTCACGAGCGGGTGGCGCTTCACCTCAATCACTGCGATGGGATCAACTCGCGCCCTGCTCGCCCACCGCAGTCAGCACCCCAGCCCTGGTGGTCAGTACAGCTTCCAGGTTCTGGGGCCTTGCTGTCGCTTGTTTGACCGGGAGGAGTTGCCCTGGCCCTGCTGTCGGCTACAGTGGCGTAGCAAAGAGCCCAGTTGGCGGCGGATTGGTCGCCGCTTTGTGCCGGATCTGTCCTGCAAGCGCAGCCCCAGCTATGCCGTTGAGCTGCTCCAGCCTGATCTACGGCCCACGAAAACGGTTCTCACCCTGTTTGCGGAGCGACTCAGCCCGGAGTTGCAGGAGTGGTGGTACAGCAACCAGCGCTCCCTTCGCCACCCCGATGGCGTTGCGTCCAATCCTCCCCCGCAGAACCTCAGAGAGGCCCATGGCTGACCGTCGCGTCAACCATGGGCCTCTCTCAGCGCCAAGTTCCCAGGGGATTGGAGCCGGATGGCTCAGAAATGAAACGACTTAGAAGTAGATCTTGCCGCCACCCCAGGAATCCCCCTGCACTTTGGGGGCCACAAGGATGTAGCCGGCAATGAGGCGCAGGTCGTCGTCCGAGAGATCACGCATCTTTGGAAAGATGTCGCTGCTGCGAAGGCTGGGGTGAAGATCGGCGATGGAGTACTCCCCGTCATAGGAGGTGGGGTCGTTGAGGTAGTCCACCAGGCTCTCAATGGAGTTGCGCGGCGGCGTCGCAAGGGCGAGAGTCTCCGGATCCAGCCCGACGTTGTGGTTGGTCTTGGTGATGCCGCTGGCGTGGCAGCTTCCACAACTCTGGTTGAACGTGGCCTTGCCCGACTTGACCTCGGCTTCTGTCAGAAGCGTTGTGTCCCCTTGAGCGTTCTGAAGAACCGTCAATGTGTCCGCATCCCAGTTGGCCGCATGGGCGGCAGCGGGATTGCCCAGCATTGCCAGGGGTAGCAAGAACACCGCCAAGAGCGCACCGCAGCGCCTGGCCATGGAGCCCAGTCCAGTGGTGAGGCGGTGCAAAAAGCTGTTCATCGGTGGGTGATGCTGATGGGCCACAATCCCTTGTATCACGCAATTCAGCCTCCTTGTCCCCATCGGCTTCAACTCGTCAGAGAGTGTTTCAGAAACAGGTCAGGGCGACGCTGTTCCCGGCCTTGGTCCGTCTGATTTGGACGTCAACTCCAGGGTGAGGAAGTCTTTGGCCATGATGGTGGCGGGAAAAATGGCCCGGGCTTCCGCCAGCAGGTCATCGGGGCCAATGGCCTGTCCCGGCATGTAACGGGGGCTGAAGTGGGTCAATGCCAACTGGCCCACGCCTGCGGCCAGGGCCACCTGCGCTGCCATGGTGGTGGTGGAATGGAGGCGCTGCAAGGCCATTTCCCCATCCCGGTGGGCAAACGTGGCCTCATGGACCAGCAGGTCCGCCCCACGGGCCAGCTCCACAGCCGCGTCACAGAACACCGTGTCGGTGGCGTACACCAGACTCATCCCCGGCTGGGGCGGGCCGCAAAGGCTGGAGCCTGGAATGGCGCGGCCGCCCACGGAAATGGTTTCACCGTTCTTGAGGCGGCCGTAGAGAGGACCGGGGGGAATGCCCAGGGCCCTGGCTTTCTCCACGTCAAACCGCCCCGCCCGCGGCTTCTGCGCAATGCGGAACCCACTGGCCGGGATGCGGTGCCGGAGCGGGCGCGATTCCACAACCAGATCGTCATCCTCGAAAAGAACATGGCCCTCCGGAGGAGGGATGTTGACATGAAAGTGCAGCGGATAGCTCAGGCGGGTGGAGGAGAACCGCAGGGCCGACTCCACAAAGTTCTGCAAGGAGGGGGGGCCGTAGAGGTCCAGACCTGTTGATGTGCCTGCCATGCCCAGACTGGCCAGCAGCCCCGGCAAGCCAAAGATGTGGTCCCCATGCATATGGGTAATGAAGATGCGCCGCAGTTGGGAGACCCGCAGGGGACTGCGCAACAGTTGATGCTGGGTGGCCTCGCCACAATCCAGCAACCAGAGTTCGCTGCGCTGGGGGAGGCGGGTGGCCAGAGACGACACGTTGCGCTGACGGGTTGGAACGCCGGAACTGGTGCCCAGGAAGGTGACCTGCAACGATGGGGAAGGAGGGATGAACCCATTGTGCGCTGGCCGGCTACACTGGCATCCATGACCAGACAGCATTCGGCCAGGAATCTCTCCCGGCGCATGGAGTTATTGATCTCCAATGCGCCCAACCGCTACCTCACCACGGTGCGGATTGCCTTCCGCGCCAAGCAGCGCCACTTTGACGATTTCGAGGGGCTGCTGGAAGAAAGCGACATCAAACCCGTGCAGCGGGCCATCATTGAACTCTCCGACGAGCAACTCACCCCGGAGCTGTTGGCCTGATCTTTTCCCCCTCCAGCGGGAAGGGGCTGGCTGGCGCCTGGCCGTGGATCCCGCCAGGCCCTTTGCGGCCCTGGTGGGTGGCGAGGGCTGGGCCTGTGAGTTGCGGGCCGCCGAATTCCAGGCGCTGTGCCATGGCGTGGCGGTGCTGGTGCGCCAACACAGCGTCATGGCAGAGCAGTTGATGGCGGAAGAATCCATCACCATCAACCATGAATCCCGTGGCTTGTGGCTGGAGTTGTGTGGCACGGCAGCCGCCTGGTCCCTGCGCTTTCTCCTGGAACCGGACACAGATCGCGGCTGTGAAGGGACTTGGTCGGCCCAGGCCAGTCCCCAGGTGGCCATGGCGCTGCAACAGTTGGGTTGTTCCGGGCCACTGCAGGCTTGACGCGCCAGTTCCCATGATGGTCGCGGGCCAATTGTGGGGAATGGGTACAGGTGATGCAACGAAGCGTCGCAACCGGTCCGGTTCAGCAGGAAGATGGAGGTTCTTGCACCCTGCCGCCGTGGATCTTGCCGCCATTCGCGCCGCCCTCTGTGGCCATGACCACAGCCAGCGGTTACAAGCACTGGTGGCGCTGCGGCATCACAGCACGGCCGACGCAGAGCCCATCTTGCTGACGGCGTTGGAGAGTGACACGTTTATCATTCGCTCCTTTGCCTGCATGGGCCTGGGGCAGAAGCGCACAGAGGCCGGTTTTCACGCCCTCCTGGAGCGGGCACGGCAGGACAAGGATCCCAACGTGCGGGCAGAGGCCGCCAGTGCGCTGAGCTGGTTCGGCTTTGAGCGCTGCACGTCTCTTCTGCTGCAACTGTTTTCCCAGGATGATCACTGGCTGGTGCGCCACAGTATTCTTGCGGCACTGTCCGAATGCGGAGATCCCGGCGTGCAGTTGCAAGTGGCGCGTCAGGGTCTTGGGGGTAACGACGATACGGTGCGCTGCAGTGCGTTGGAGTTGCTGGGTGTGCTGGTGGGCTCACCCCTTGAGGGGGAGGCGGAAACACTGCTGCTGGCCGCCAGCCATGACGACAACCCCTGGATGATCCGCCGCACAGCAGCCCGCACCCTGGGCAACTTCCCCGGGGAAGCAGCCCGCCGCCGCTGCCTTGAACTGCGCCAGGATCCCGACCATCGGGTTGTGGCTGCCAGCCTGGAGTCCGCACTCAAACTGGACAGTGGCCCACAGTCGGAATTTTCGAACTAGATTTTGATTATCACTAGGGGTGCCGTCATCGTCTGACGGCTGAGATCACACCCTCCGAACCTGACGCGGTTTGCACCGCCGTAGGGAAGTGAGCCTGTCGTGATCCTGGCTTCTGGTGCGCTCTTTGCAGGATTTCCGATGCGCAGCACATGGGTGGCCGCCCGCAAAGGCCAGGGCAACGTAACCCAGATGCACCATGCCCGTCAGGGGCAACTGACGGAAGAAATGAACCATGTGGCCCAACGGGAGAACCTGCCCCCTTCCCTGGTCATGGAAGAAGTGGCCCGGGGCCGAATGATCATCCCCGCCAATATCAACCACGTCAACCTGGAGCCCATGGGCATCGGCATTGCGGCGCGCTGCAAGGTCAATGCCAACATCGGCGCTTCCCCCACCACCTCGGATGTGGGGCAGGAGGTGGAGAAGCTGAACCTGGCGGTTCGGTATGGGGCTGACACCGTGATGGATCTCTCCACCGGCGGCGTCAATCTGGATGAGGCGCGCACAGCCATCATCCAGGCTTCTCCCGTGCCCATTGGCACCGTGCCCGTGTACCAAGCGCTGGAGAGTGTCCACGGATCGGTGCAGAAGCTGGATGAGGACGATTTTCTCCACATCATCGAGAAGCATTGCCGGCAGGGGGTGGATTATCAGACCATTCATGCCGGCCTCCTCATCGAGCACCTGCCCAAGGTGCGGGGGCGCATTACGGGGATTGTGAGCCGTGGGGGCGGCATTCTGGCCCAGTGGATGCTGTATCACCACCGCCAAAATCCTCTCTACACACGCTTTGACGATATCTGCGAGATTTTCAAACGCTACGACTGCAGTTTTTCCCTGGGGGATTCACTGCGCCCCGGCTGTCAACACGACGCTTCCGATGAAGCCCAGTTGGCGGAACTCCACACCTTGGGAGAGTTGACGCGGCGCGCCTGGGAGCACGACGTTCAGGTGATGGTGGAGGGTCCGGGTCATGTGCCCATGGACCAGATCGAATTCAACGTGCGCAAGCAGATGGAAGAGTGCTCCGAAGCCCCCTTCTACGTGCTGGGACCCTTGGTGACCGACATTGCTCCCGGCTACGACCACATCACATCGGCCATTGGCGCGGCGTTGGCGGGGTGGCATGGAACAGCCATGCTGTGTTACGTGACCCCCAAGGAGCACTTGGGGCTCCCCAACGCTGAAGACGTGCGGGAGGGGCTGATTGCCTATAAAATTGCCGCCCACGCTGCAGACATTGCCCGCCATCGTCCCGGGGCTCGGCATCGTGACGACGAGTTGAGCCGGGCTCGCTACGCGTTTGACTGGAATCGTCAATTTGAACTCTCCCTTGATCCGGAGCGGGCCCGGTCCTATCACGATGAAACCCTCCCGGCCGATATCTATAAACAGGCGGAGTTCTGTTCCATGTGCGGCCCCAAGCACTGCCCCATGCAAACCAAGATCACCGACGAGGACGTGGCGGCCTTGGAGGAGGCGTTGACCAGGGGGCGGGCCAAGGCTGGCTGATCAGGATGGTGAACCCAAAAAAAGCTCCCCCATCGGGGAGCTTGGGCCAGCGGTGGGCAACGGATCAGCCGAGGGAAACCGACTGTTCGTGCAGGTCAACACGGCGACGGTAGGCCAGTTCCTTGGCACGACGGGCGGCCTCCTCCCGGTGCCGCTGCAGATAGTGAACGGTGATGATGGACATGGGATGCACCTCCAGATTGTGTGGGACGTGGTGCGTTGCTTCGGGCCAAGGGACCCTACTTCCGCCTGAGCATCAGGTCAACGAGAATTAAACAGTAGCAATTGCTACCGAATTTTGTCAAGGGGATGGCTTTTTGTGAAGCGGCGGATCCTGTCCCGGGGTGGCGGATTGGTTTAGCCTCACCACGTGATCTTTACACTCCGCACTGGGCATGATGCGCACTCCATTCCGTTCTCCGCACGCCCTGACGACTCCCTCTCTGCGGGAACAGGGCTTGACCGTGGGGGAACTGGTGCTGATTGTGCTGGTTATTCTGGTTGCCGTGGCCGGAGCCTGGCTCTTTCTGGGCGGCCAGCAGCCAACCCCCTCTGACGAAGCCACCGTGCAGCCTTCAACCCTGAATCAGCCGTACTGACAAGGGGCTCAGCATTGAACCTTCCCCATCCTGGCGGACGGCGATGCATTGGGCATCACGGCGCCAAGCCCCAATGAAATGATTCAGGTGTGTCGTGCTCAGCAGGCATTGCTGCTGCTGACCAATGGCCTCCAAAAGCAGGAGTTGGCGGTCCGGGTCCAACTCCGCCAACACGTCGTCCAGAAGCAACACCGGCGCCTCGCCACTCACTTGGGCCACCAGGTCCACCTCGGCCATCTTCAATGCCAGCACCATGCAGCGCTGTTGGCCGGCTGATCCATAGCGACGGGCCGCTTGTCCATTGAGCTGCAGCACCACTTCATCCCGCTGGGGTCCGACGCGACAACTTCCCAGACGCAGTTCCACGGCCCGCTGGTGGGCCAACTGCTGCTGCAGCGCCCCTTGCCAAGCCAGCAACGCCTGATTCCCCCGATCTGCGGGGTCCGGGGGAAGATCCGTGCCAGGTCGATAGAGAAGACTCAGGACTTCCTGCCCGGCACTCAGCCGCTTCTGCCAACTCCGGGCCAGGGGATTGAGCCGCAGCAGCGCCCGTTGACGGCGCCGATGGAGCCGTGCCCCCAGATTGGCCATCTGCTGGTCGTAGGCATCCAGAAGCGCCGTCAGGTGATGATGGGGGCAGGCTCCCCCATGGCGTCGCAGCAGGCTGGAGCGTTGCCGCAGCAGTCTGCCGTAACGGGAGAGCAGGTCCCCATAGGCGGGTTCCAGTTGCACCACCACCCGATCCAGCCACTGGCGCCGGAGCACGGGCTCACCACGCACCAGGGCCAGATCCAGGGAACTGAAGCACACACAACGGAACGCCCCCAGAAGATCCATTTGACGGGACAGGGGTTGCTGGTTGCGCAACCCCTGGCGACCCCCCCGCTGGCGCAGGTGCAGCCCAATGTGTTCCAGCCCGTCCGTGCCGATCCATCCATGGATCCAGCCGTCGGTCTGATCCAACTGGATCAGGTCCCCGTCGCTGGCGGTCCGATGAGAGCGCAGACTGCCCAGCAACTCCACCGCCTCAAGCAGGTTGGATTTCCCTGCTCCGTTGGCGCCAACAAAAATGACCCGATTGGCCTCCACCTGCAGGGACGCCTGGCGATAGCTGCGGAAATGCTGGAGCTCCAGCCTGGATAGGGAGGGCATGGTGGACTACAATGATGCCCATGGGCATGTAGCTCAGTTGGATAGAGCGTCAGATTCCGGTTCTGAAAGCCGAGGGTTCGAATCCTTCCATGCCCGCTTCTCCGGTTGTGCCACGGCCTCTGGCTTCACGGCATTCTCATGGCCTGAGTTGAAGTGCCATGGCGCGAATCCCCTTGGGGGATTCCAGGAAACCAAAGCGCTCCAGTTCTGCCACATCCTCCGCCCTGGCCATCATGGAAACACTGCATCCCGCCAGATCACGCCGCAGCCTCAGCAGCATGGATCGCATGAGGAGATGAACGTAGCGGGCCCTGGGCTGAATGTCGTCAAGAATGCACAGATCCCAAAGATTTACGTTCAAGGATCGATCACTGGTGGCCCGCACCAGACCCGCCAACTGGTGACCCGCACCGTCAGGGGCCGGACGCCAAAGACTGACCAGAAGCTCACTGCGCTGCAATGCCAGGGCCACCCGCTCGATGGTGCGCTCCGGCTGACCACAGGCCTGGAGCAGTCGATTCACGGCGGCCGCATCAGGGCGGTCTGGATCCTGCAACACCAGCCAGCCTTGTGGAAGCGTTACTGCCGGACGTGGCATGGCCATCTCTCCTCAGCCCGTGTTGCGCATCCCCGCAGCGATGCCGTTGATGGTGAGTAAGGCGCCCCGCAGCAATTCGCTGCGGCTGTAGGTGCGCTCCTTCTCCTGCTCCTCACGCAACGGGGGCTGACGCACCTGTTCCCGTAGCCGACGCAGCAGCGCCACCTGGATAAAGCCCAACGGCACGATGGTGCAGTTTCTCAGTTCCACCGACAGCTTAAGGCCCGGATCCTCCGCCAGGAGTTCCCCATGGCCGGTGATTTTCAGCACCAGGGAGCGGGTGAGTTCATACTCCTGGCGAATGCGGGCAAAAATGGCCGCAAAGGCGTCCCGGTACTTTTCCCTGCTGAGGGACTTCATATAGTGCTCCGCCAGTTGCAGGTCCACCTTGGCCAACGTCATTTCCACGTTGGAAATGAGGGTGCGCAGGAAAGGCCAGCGGCCGTAGAGCTCACGGAGCACGTCCAACTGTTCGGGGTTGTCCTGCAACTCCTGGTTCAGGGCAAAGCCCACCCCATACCAACTGGGCAGCAGGAAGCGGCTCTGGGTCCAGCCAAACACCCAGGGAATGGCCCGCAGGCTGGAGAGATCCCTGGCGCCGTCGCGGCGCCGGGCGGGACGGGAAGAAATTTGCAGCATGGAAATCTCCTCGATGGGCGTCACCTGCTGGAAAAAAAGCACCAGGTTGGGATCTTCATGGACCAGAGCCCGATAGTGGCTGCGGGAGCGCCGGGCCAGCCGGCTCATCAACTCACTCCACTCCCGGTGCTCCCCCAGGCGAGACCCCAGCAGGCTGTTCTGGATCACAGCAGAGGTGACGGTTTCCAGGTTGTAGAGCGCCAACTCCGGCAAGGCGTACTTGGACGCCAGCACCTCCCCCTGCTCGGTGATCTTGATGCGTCCCTCCAGCGTCCCTCCAGGCTGGGCCAGGATGGCCTGGTAGGCGGGGCCGCCGCCGCGACCCACGGAGCCGCCACGACCGTGGAAGAGCCGCAGGCGAATGTCCTGGCCGCGGGCCAGAGCGGCCAGAGCCTGCTGGGCGCGATAAATTTCCCAGTTGCTGGAGAGGAACCCGGAGTCCTTGTTGCTATCGGAGTAGCCCAGCATGATTTCCTGCAATAGCGTGTTCTCTTCCGTCCCTCGACCACAGCGCTCCAGCAACGCTCGGTAGGTGATCATGCTGAAGAGATGCTCCATCACCCGCGGGGCCCGTTGCAGATCTTCAACGGTCTCGAACAGGGGGATCACCAGGAGCGATGCCTGGCCATCCGGGGCGCTCACCAGCCCGGCTTCCTTGGCCAGCACCATCACCTCCAACACGTCGGAGACGCTGGCGCACATGGAGATGATGTAGGTGCGACACATCCGCTCGCCAAACTCCAACTGAAGGCGCTTGAGCATATGGAACACGTCAAGCGTCTCGCGGGTACTGTCCTTCCAGGCCACGGCGGCAGGCACCAGGGGCCGCCGGGTCTGCAACTCCGCCAGCAACCATTGCACCCGGGCCTCCTCGTCCATGGCGCTGTAGGCCGGTAGTTGCAAAAAGCGCGTGATCTCATCGAGCGCATCGCTGTGGCGACTGCTCTCCTGCCGTAGATCAAGGGCCGCAAGGGAGAAGCCAAAACTGCTCACCTGCGTCAGCAGGGACTCCAGGCCCGTGTTGCTCAAACCAGTCTGGAGGAGGCTGTTCTGCAGAAGTTCCAGGTCCTGGCAGAAATCCAGGTAGGACCCATAGTGAAGCGGGCCGGCCAGGTCCTGGCCCAGGGGGGCGATACTGGAAATGTCCTTGGAGCGTGGCTGGGGCAAGGGGGAATCCCAGCCCGCTTGATTCAGCGCCTTGTTGCGGGCGTGGGTGCGGTGTAATCGCTCCAGGATGTAACTGAGTTTGAGCCGATAGGGCTCCAGGCGGTACCGGGCTGCCAGCCGTTCATAGACGGACGGGAAGCACAGCCGATCCAGCTCCAGGGACTCCAGCAAGTCACTGCTCACCTGACTCCACTGCATGGAGAGGGACAACTCCGTGCGCAGGGTCTCCACCGCGCCGAGATAGCGCTCCAGCATGAGCTGGCGCTGGTAGCAGGCCGTTCTCCAGGTCACGTCCGGCGTGACGGAGGGGTTGCCATCCCGGTCAGCCCCCACCCAGGAGCCAAAGGTGATCACCGCCTCACTGTGCAGTTGCACATCCGGGTAGCTGCGGTGCAGAACCCGCCGCAAGCGCCCATTAAGCTGGGGCAGCGCGTCAAAGAGAACCTCCTGAAAATAGAGGAGGGCATAGTCCACTTCGTCCAGCACGGACGGCTTGAACTGGTGGAGTTCATCGGTACACCACCAGAGACGAATGTCCTGCTCCAACTGGCGGCGGATCAGTTCCTGGTCCTCCACGCGGCCAGCGCCATCCAGTTGCTCGTACCGTGTGAGCAGATCCGAGACCCGACGCTGCTTATGACGCACCGTGTGGCGCACGATCTCCGTGGGATGGGCTGTAAACACCAGGCGGATATCCATCCTGTTGAGCAGGGTCTCCAGTTGGCCCGGCGGCACGTTGAGGCAGCGCAGCCGCCGAAACAACGTGCGCAGGGGAATGGGGGCCGAACCGAGGGGCAGTGGTGGCGCAAAGGGATTCTCGACAACCGGACCCTTTGCGTAGGCCGCCTGGACGGAGGAGCGATAGCGGTCCTCCTCAATCTGCTGCTCGACAATGTTGACCAACTGGAAATACAGGGAAAACGCCCGGGCAGCAACGATGGCCTCGCTCAGGTCCATCGTGCGCACCAGTTCAATGATGGCCTCCGCACTACCGGCCTCGAAGCAAAGCTGCTTGAGGTGCGTCAGACGGGATGCCACGGCCTGGTCGCACTCATGGTTGAGCACGCTGTGCCAAAGCTCTTCAATGAGACCCAGCCGTTCCTGAAGCAACCGCGGTGTATCAAGCTTCGTCGCAGCAGCGCCCTTGCCTGCATTGGGGAGGTCGGTGTAAGAGGTGGGAAGCGCCAGAATCATGGTGCAGCAAGGGAGGTGGTCGGCGCAAAACAGGGGGTGACGGGTGGCCCTTCACACAGGCGTTGATGGATCTCACGCTCACGGCGCTCCAGGGCCACAGCCTCTCGCCTGACAATGGCGCGGATGGACTCCCCTTCCCCATGGGAGCGCAGCCAGCGCATGGAGCGATTCCCTTTTCTTACAATACCGTGCAGTGGCTGGAGCCAGCCCTCCAGACCCCAAGACTCCGCCATCCCCTGCACATCCTGGAGAGACTGGTGTAGCCACTGGGCAGCAGTCAGCACATGGCCGTCCCGCCAGTGGTGCAGTTGGGCCGCGAGGGAGTGCTGAGATGCAGCTTGGTCATTGCGGTCCGCCAACGCCGCGAGGGCATCGGCATCCATGGTGCTGGCCCACAGTGGATCCTGGCGCCCGGGGTTCGCCAACAACTGCAACAGTCGCAACTCGCAAAAGCTGGCAACAGCCAGCAATTCCAGAGGATCATCCAGCAAGTCGCAGATGCGCACCTCAACGCGGTCAATCTCGTAGGGGCGACGCCTGCCATTGGGCCGCACCGAGCACCACAGGTGGCGCACGTTGTGCATGGCGCCAAGCTGCAATTGCTCCTCCATCCACCGGATGTAGTGGCTATGGCCGAGGAAGAGGGGAATCCAGGGGGGTGTAATGGGAAACTGACGCCAGCGTTGGGAGTGGGCGCCTGTCGCCCGACCATCCAGAAACGGGGAGCAGGCGCTGAGGGCAAGCAGCAGGGCGCCTTCGCAGCGCATGAGCCGACAAGCCGCCATGAGTTGTTCCGGATCGCCAATGCCGAAGTTCAGATGAACACTGGCGGTGGCCACACGGGCGCCGTAGGCGCGCTCAATCAGGCTGTGGTAGGGATTGGTGGGGTCGGAGCGCTCAAAGTGGCGGCTATCCCCCAGGCTGAGGCAACTGCCAGGCACCAGGGTGAGACCACGCTGCCGCAACCAGGCGCGCAAGGTGCGCCGGGGTTCCAGCAACTGCCGTAGTTGCTGGTGGTAGTCCGCCGCGGGGGGCGTGGCATATTCCAGGTTGCGGCGATCCGGCTCCACCATGAAGCCGGGCAACGCCCGGGCCACGTCGTCGGCACACCCCACAACGGTGCCGTCGGGTCGCCCGGTGAACATCTCCACCTCAAAGCCCTTCAGCAGCAGAGGGGCTGTCATGGGTGGTCCACCTCCAGACAGGTGATGGCCCGCAGCATTCCACGGGCCTTATTCATGGTCTCCTCGTATTCCAGGGCGGGTTGAGACTCGCAGACCACCCCCGCACCCGCTTGAATGGAGATGCGCCACCGGCCAGGCGCCTGGGGCCTGGCCAGGATGGTGCGGATGGTGATGGCCATATTGACGGCGCCTTGCAAGTCCATGGAGCCATAGACGCCGGAATAGGGTCCACGGCGATCCGGCTCCAACCCGTGAATTAACTGCATGGCGCGGATTTTCGGGGCGCCGCTGACGGTCCCCGCGGGGAAGCAGGCCGCCAGCACGTCCAGAGGATCACACGTCTCCTGCAACTGACCATGCACCTCCGAGACAAGGTGCATCACGTGGGAATAGCGTTCGACCACCATCAGGTCCTTGAGTTGCACGGTGCTTGGCTGGCAAACCCGACCCAGATCATTGCGGGCCAAGTCCACCAGCATGACATGCTCGGAGCGTTCCTTGGGGTCCGCCAGCAGCTCCTCCGCCAGCGCTGCATCTGCTGCAGGATCCGCGCCGCGGCGACGGGTGCCGGCAATGGGCCGCAACGTGGCCAGCCGCTTCCCGTCCTCCCGCCGCTCCACTTTGACCATCACCTCGGGACTGGAGCCAATGAGCTGCCAGTTCCCGAAATTGAAGTAGGCCATATAGGGGCTGGGGTTCACCAACCGGAGGCTGCGGTAGATGGAAAAGGGCTCATGGGGCAGGGTGGCCTCCAGCCGCTGGCTGAGCACCAGTTGGAACACATCCCCAGCCATGATGTGCTCGCGGGCCGCATGGACCGCGGCTTCAAAATTGGCGCGGCTGCGGTTGGCTGTTGTGGGTGTCTGCCGAGAGGCTGTGTGCTGCCAGGCCAGGGGCTGAGCCTGGCTGGGTGTCAACATGCAGTGCTGCAACCGCTGAAGCCGGAGCAGGGCGTCCGCCCGTGCCTGTTCAGGGTCCGGCTGATCATGCAGGTTGATGTAGGAGACTGCCGTCAGCAGTCGGCGCGCCTGGTCAAAAAGCAGCAGGTGGTCGCAAAGCATCCACAGCCCATCGGGACAGTCTCCTTCAGCCGCTGCATGGACAGGGACAGTGGGTTCAATCCAGCGAATGAGTTCATAGCCCCACATGCCGAAAAGCTGGCCCAGGGCAGGGCAGCCAGGAACAGCGCCAGCCCGGTAGGGCTGCATCTCACGCCGCAGCCGCTCCAGAGGGTTGCCGGAGTAGACATCACAGCGGCCCTCCCGCCAAAGCCGTATGCTCCGATCACCGCGGGTTTCAAACACCCAGAGGGGATAGCTGGCCACCACGCTCCAGCGCCCAACATGGGTTCCACCGTCCACGGACTCCAGAAGCACGCCATAAGGGCTGCCGGGGCTGATGCGCAGCCATGTGGAGACGGGAGTATCAAGATCGGCGGACCATGTTGTCCAGACGGGGAGAAAGGTTTCCCCCTGGCTGGCCCGCCGTCTGATGTCTTCGAGACTAATCACGCGCCCTGGACTCTTCGGGAGAGTTGGGCCGCCCTTCAGTCGTAGACCTTCTTCCCGGTGAACTTGATGGTGGCAGGGTTGACATTGCTGCCGATGGAGCGAGCGTTGTGGTTGACCATAGGACGACCTTCATTCACCTTCTCAGGGAAGACCCCATCCTTGGGATGCAGGTATTCAGTGTCTCCACCAGGGAAGATCCGGTAGATCTTGTAGTCGTTGATCCTGGGCTTGAAGGTGCGCAGGCTGGCGCCCAGGGCCAGACACTGCTCCTTGCGGGCAAAGTACATGACGTTTTCACCGCTGTGCATCAGCGCGGCTCCCCCCGTGGGCAACTCAAAAGCCTGGTCTTTCGTGCTGCTCCAGGTGATGGCGTACTTCTCTTCGGTTTCAGCGGCATCAAGAAGGCCGCCTGTGCTGCCCACATAGGCCGGAAGCTGGCCATTGAGCACCTCTGACATGGGAATCGGGGAGAGACGTGGCAAAAGCCTAGCAACAGGACGTCCCCGTCTTCCTCCCACTGTGAATGCCTCTTTACAGCCTGATGCTGTGGCAGGGGCGCGCCATGGTCTCAGGCCAGTGGAAAAAACATGGTCAACTGCTGAGGGCCACGCTCAGCCATGCGTCCCCCCAAGCTGCTGAAGAGTTGCCGGATGGCGGAACGACTGAGATGGAGGCGCCCTGTCTCGGGTTTCCAGGTGAGAACAGCGCCCAAATGGGTCTCTCCGGGTTCGTTCCGGCCATGCTGGCTGTCCCCCCGCAGTTGCAAGCGCAATTTCCCTCCGGCGCGGGTCAGGATCACCCGGAGGGTGGTCCCCGAACGCAACCCCTGGGCAAAGCGCTCCACCACACCGGCCAGCATGGGCGTCAACAGCAGGGGATCGCTCATGATGTCCGGGAGACTCGGCTTCAACTCCAACTGGACTTGAATGCCATAGTGTTCAAGCTGTTGCTGCCACTGCCTGTGTTGCTGCTCCACAAGCCGGGCCAGGTCCGTGCGGGACAGCAACCGTTGCGCCTTGGGTTGACGCTGCAGTTCCGCAGTATGAAAAATGAGGCCGAAGCGGTCAATCTGGGCGGTGCATTCCGCATCAATTTGCGCCAACTGACGTTGCACGTCCTCCCCCAGGTCGGCGCGGCGGCGTAGCGTGCGACTCAGAACACGGATGGTGGCCAGGGGTGTGCGGATGCCATGGGACAGGGCTTCCAGAAACTCCAGTTCTGTGCTGGTTGCACCTGTATCCAGCCCGTCCTGACCCGGAGACCCTTCCGAGACCGCGGGGGACGCCATCACCGTGAGGCTGGGGGGCATGGCCGCGAGACGGCAGGCCAGTGCGGACCAGAAGCGTCGCTCACTGCCGAGGTTGTCCGTCATCGTCACCGGGCCCAACTGCTCCAGAACCCCACGCAGCGCCCCGCCATGACGGGGATCCTCCTGGAGAAGTCGCTGAACCAGCAACTCCAATGCCTGGGACAGGGCAGCCCCGTCAAAGCGAACCAGCAACTCGCATTGGCCGGCCACCTGACGCAGAGAAATCGCCAGTTGCAGGCGACGGGTGACCAGCACAAGGAAGGGGTCATGGCCATCCTCCGGTTGCAGCCTCAGCGGAGACCAAAGGCTGGTTTCAGCTTTGGCCTGGCCGGGCAGGAGGGGCAGGTTCAGGGCCCATGGGGAGAAGCGCTCCGGCACCCACACCCATCCCTGGAGCGCTTGCAGCAGGTTGGGCTCGTAGAGCGCTGGCAGAGGCGCCGCCAGCCAGACTCCCCCTTCCCGCAACTGCGCAGAGAAGTCCTCCTGGATCACTTGCAGGGCTGCCCACCATTGGCGACGTGCGCTCTCTTCCGTCGTGGTTGCGCCACTCCGGTCCTGCCAGAGTCGTTGGTGGAGTTCTCCCAAGCTGGGCTGCGCCATCAGGAGAACGACCGCGTCTGCCGACAGCGCCGCTCCACCGCGGCCACCAGACCGATGCCAAGACAATTCATGAGCAGCGCAGAACGTCCATAGCTCATGAACGGCAACGGAATACCCGTCACAGGACCCAGACCGGTGGTCATGAACACATTCACCACCACTTGAAACATCACCATGGCCAGGATGCCAATGACCAGGAACGATTCAAAGTCGGTTTTGGCCAGCATAGCGATCTTGAGCAGTCGCCAGGCCCAGGCGCCAAACCCTGACACCACCAGAACACACCCCACAAATCCCAACTCCTCCCCCAGGGCGCTGAAGATGAAGTCCGTATGCTGCTCCGGAATGAACTGGAGCCTGGTCAGTTGCCCCTGGAGCAGACCCGTGCCGGAAAAGCGGCCGGAGCCAATGCCGATGGTGCTTTGAATGACGTGGTAGCCACCCCCCAGCGGATCAACGGAGGGATTCAGAAACAAGGTCAGCCGATCCCGCTGGTAGTCCTTAAGGCCATGCTCCCAGAGCCAGGGCGTCGCCAAGGATGTTGCCGTTAGCGCTGCTGCTGTCAGCCCGGCGCCAATCCACCGCCAAGGCAGGTGGCGCCAAGCCATGGTCCCCATGGCGACAATCCAGATGACCCGGACCACGAGGGCGCCCGGCTCTCCCCCGTGCTGGAGAGCTCCCAGTAGCGCCGTGGGCAGGGGGGACAGCAGCAAGAGAAGCCACTGCCAAGGCATGGCAGACCAATACAGCATCCACAACAACACAGCCCCGAACACCAGAGACGTGCCCAAATCCGGTTGGATCAACACCAGCGCCCACGGCACCAGAACCACACCAAACGGCCGTAGCAGGTCAACAGGTTTCTGAATGGGGAACCGATCCAGAATGGCTGCCACAAGAATCGTTGTGGAAAGCTTGGCGAATTCCGAGGGCTGCACCTGGAACGGGCCGAGAACCAACCAGCGCTGAGCACCGAGGGCCTCGGTGCCGAACAGGTTGACCGCCAGAAGCATGGCAATGGTGACCAGCAGCAGTGCCAGCAGGATAGGAAGACTCCAGCCATTCCCAATGGGCCGGTTCCCCTGGGGGGGCGAGCCCTGGGGCGCTTCCCGCCACTGCTCCTCGGGCCTGCGCAACGACAATCTCTGGAGAGGAAGCCGGGATACGCACACCGCCAGCACAAGACCCACACTCCCTGTGATCCAGTGATCCAGCCAGAGCCCATCCATGCTCATCAGCTTGCAGAGGATGAGCGTGACACCCACGCCACCGAAGAACAACAGGGGGAATCTCAGAAGGCCGGCCGCCCTTCTGGCAAGCCATGGGGTTTGCAGTTGAAGGCCAATCCAGCGGTTGCAGACGGTGAGCAACACGGCGTGAAGCAACGTGGTGGTGCGGGAGATCACAAGAAGCAGCGCCGCGGTGGCAACGCCCTGGCTCAGCCAGGGCAGATCACCGGCCGCCTGCCGCTGGGTGCTGGCAATGAGCAGACCCGAGACGGCAATCAAGGCCACAGGCACACCCCAAAGCACCAGATCAAACCGGGGCTCCGCGCTTCGCTCCTGGTAACGGCTTGAAAACCGGCTGGATCTGCGGTGGGGAAACAGATCCATGGCGTCAGCGAGGGGTCGCCAGGCGCTTGCGGAGTTGCTGCGCCAACCCCTTCAGGGCGACACCAGCGGGAGAATCCGGCTGGGACAGCACCAGCGGTCGGTCCTCCTCCGGCGGTAGTTGCAAGGGCAGTTGGGCCAGCAGGGGCACACCGGCCTCGGCCGCCAGTTGGGCGCCGCCGCCTTCCCCAAACAGGACATAGCGTTTCTCGGGTTGATCCGGTGGTGCAAACCAGCTCATGTTCTCCACAACCCCCAGGACCGGCACCCCCAACTGCTGAAACATGGCCAGGCCACGGCGGGAATCCGCCAGGGCCACCTGCTGCGGCGTCGTGACAATCACCACCCCCTCCATGGGCACCGCCTGGGCCAGGGACAACTGGGCGTCCCCTGTCCCCGGCGGCAGGTCCACCACCAGCACGTCACGGGCTCCCCATTTCACCTGATAGAGGAATTGACGGATCACTCCGTTGAGCATGGGCCCCCGCCAGATCACCGGCTGCCCTGGATTGATCAGCAATCCCATCGAGACCATGGCAATACCGCAACCCTCCAGGGGCAGGAGCAATTGCTGGCCACGCTCTTCCACCGTCTCCGGCTTCTTCTGGCTCAACCCCAGCATGATGGGGGTGTTGGGCCCATAGAGATCCGCATCCAGCAGACCAACCCGCAGGCCCTTCGCCGCCAGGGCGCAGGCCAGGTTCACGGCAACGGTGCTCTTGCCCACGCCCCCCTTGCCACTGCTCACAGCCACCACGGTCTTGACGCCGGGAATGGGGCGGGTCTGGGGAGCGGTTGGCGCCGGAGGGGCGGCGGCCAACTCGATCTGCACATCCTCGACACCGTCAAGGGCCAACAGAGCGGCGCGGGCCGCCTTGGCAATGCGGTCCCGCTGGGGATTGGCATGGGCCGGCAGAGCCAGTTCGATGATGGCTCGTGATCCCTGGAGACGTGGATTGCGAATCCACTCCAGGTCCAGCACGCTTTTCCCGGTGCCCGCATCGGTCAGGGGGCGAAGACAGGCCAGCGCGTCACGAATGGTGGTCATGGGGTGGAAGAAGGGTGGGGAAGTGTCAAGATCTTGCCTGAACCACGCTTATTCCATGGTGCAGCATCCTCTGCAAGAGGCCCCGTGCCATTCCCCGTCCTTGTCCCCGGAACCGCCGCCTGATGCGCGGGAGCGCTTCCGGGCCTTTGCCTGTGGTCTGCAAGACCGGATCTGTGCAGCCCTGGAGGAGATGGATGGCGCTGGCCGCTTTGCGGAAGAGCGCTGGCTGCGTCCGGAAGGCGGCGGCGGTTGCTCACGGGTGCTGAGGGACGGGGCGCTGCTGGAGCAGGGGGGCGTCAATTTTTCCGAGGTGGAGGGCAGCCACCTGCCCCCGGCCATTGTGAAGCAGCGGCCCGAGGCGGCAGGGCAGCCGTGGTTTGCCCTGGGCACCTCCATGGTGCTTCATCCCCGCAACCCCTATGTCCCCACCGTCCATCTCAACTACCGCTATTTCCAGGCGGGGCCGGTGTGGTGGTTTGGCGGTGGCGCCGATCTGACGCCCTACTACCCCTTTCTCCAGGATGCCCGCCATTTTCACCGCACCCTGCAGGCGGCCTGTGACGGCGTGGATCCCCGCTATTTTCCCGTCTTCAAGCGCTGGTGCGACGAGTACTTCTACCTGAAGCACCGCCAGGAAACCCGCGGGGTGGGGGGCATCTTCTTTGACTATCAGGATCCTGACGGTGTGCTCTATCGGGGAGAGAACGGCCAGGGGGAGGCAGCCCGGTGCAGTGGGAACATTGGCCCGATCCAGCAGGACTGGGAGCAGTTGTTCCAGTTGGCCCAGGCCTGCGGCCATGCCTTCCTGCCCAGCTTCCTGCCCATCGCAGAGGCGCGCCATGCCATAACCCATGGGGAGCGGGAGCGCCAATTTCAGCTTTACCGCCGGGGCCGTTACGTGGAGTTCAATCTGGTATTTGACCGGGGCACCATCTTCGGCCTGCAAACCAAGGGGCGCACCGAATCCATCCTCATGTCTCTCCCGCCCCTGGTGCGCTGGGAGTACGGCTATCAACCGGAACCCGATAGCTGGGAGGCGCTCCTGTATGAAGAGTTTCTGCGCCCCCAGGACTGGCATGGGGACGGGGCGCTGGAGGCCCGTTGTCGCGCCCGCGGGGCGCTGGGCTGATTTTTGCTAACGGACCCGAGCTCTGGATAAGGAGGCCAGAAGGAAATGACCTTGCCCTGGCTTGGGGGGTTGGGGAAGCCTGAGGGGAAGATGGAGGGGGTAAAGAGAACTCTGCTGTGGCCTGTTGTTGCGGCTGTCCAGGCTTTGCCGTGGGGGGAGGGGGAGCGTCCAGAGTCAGGCATCGCCTGATTCAACACGGCCCCGATGGTGAGCATCAGCGGGCTGGGCGCCACCATCACCGGGCCGGTCCCCGCCACCATCACCTTCAGTGAGGACGTGACCGGCTTTGCCGCCAACGACATCAGCGTGGGCAACGGCGCCGCCTCCGCTTTCACCGGCTCAGGCAAAAGCTACACCGCCACCATCACCCCCACCAGCAACGACACGGCGGTGACGGTGGCCGTGGCGGCCAACGTCGCCCAGGATGCCGCCGGGAACAATTCCCAGGCCGCCACCCAGGTGAGCGCCAGTTACAGCAAGACCCTGGGCGCACCGGGCACCTTCACCGCCACGGCAGGCGACGCCAGTGTGACCCTTGGCTGGACCGCCCCGGCGGACAGCGCCGGCACGGCGGCCCATAGCAAACACCAGTACCGCTACCGGGCCGGGTCGGGCTCCTGGAGTTCCTGGACCGACGTGCCCGATTCAGACAGTGACTCCAGCCTGGCGGATGAGACCTCTTTGACCATCACCGGTCTGACCAACGGCACGCAATACAGCTTCCAGGTACGTGCCGTGAACAGCGCGGGCAACGGCACGGCCGCCACCGCCACGGCCACACCCACTGCTGGGGTCACCGCCCCGGCGAAGCCCACGGGCTTCAGCGCCACGGCGGGCAACGGCGAGGTGAGCCTGGCATGGAACAATCCCGACAACAGTGACATCACCGGCTGGCAGTATCGGCGGAAGGCGGGTGGCGGCAGCTACGGCAGTTGGAGCACCATCAGCGGCAGCAGCGCCAGCACCACCAGCCACACGGTGAGCGGCCTCACCAACGGCACTGTCTACACCTTCCGTGTCACCTATGGACTGGCCATCACCGAGGCGTTGCGGGAGCGGGGTCACGGGGTT
>VXWH01000096.1 GCA_009836025.1 Synechococcus sp. SB0668_bin_13
GAGCTCTCAGGCTCAAAATAGGCTCACTCTGACTCCCTCGCTGCTATGAAGACCCCATTTCCCAGGCTTTCCTTAGGAGAACGCCTGAGGATTCACCTGTTCAGTGCTCTTGCAGTTCCCTCAGATGAAACCCTCCGTCACCCCTGTCCCCTGCCGTCGTTTTGGGCGAACCGAGTTGCAGGTTCCCCTGCTCTCCCTGGGGGGTATGCGCTTTCAGCAAAGCTGGAGCGACCTGGACTGGGAGCAGATCCCGGACGACAACCAGGCCAACGTGGAGGCGCTGCTGCGCCGCACCCGCCGCCTGGGGATGCACCACATTGAAACAGCCCGCCATTACGGCAGTTCGGAGCGGCAACTGGGGCGGGCATTCGCCGCCACGCCGGATCCCCAGCGCATTGTGCAAACCAAGGTGCCGCCCCGAGGGGATGCCCGGCAGTTTGAGACGGAATTGGAAGAGAGCATGACCTTGCTGGGCTGTGGGCGCATTGACCTGCTGGCCATCCACGGCATCAATCTTCCAGAGCATCTGGACCAGTCAACGCGCCCCGGAGGGTGCTTGCAGGTGGTGCGGCGTTGGCAGCGGGCGGGCCGCATCGGGCATGTGGGATTTTCCACCCACGGTCCCACCGACGTGATCGTGGCAGCCATTGAGACGGATGCTTTCGACTACGTGAACCTGCACTGGTACTACATTCGCCAGGACAACCACCCGGCCATTGCCGCTGCGCGACGCCATGACATGGGGGTGTTCATCATCAGCCCCACGGATAAGGGCGGGCATCTGCACAGCCCTTCAACTTGTCTCCTGGAGTTGTGCGTACCCCTTCATCCCATCGTGTTCAACGATCTGTTCTGCCTTGCGCAATCCGGTGTTCACACCATCAGTGTTGGCGCTGCCCATCCGGGGGATCTGGAGTTGCATTTGCAGGCTGTGGCCCAACTGGAGGATGCCCCACGGCTGTTGCCGCCAATCCTTCAACGTCTGGAAGGGGAGCGACAGAGGCGTCTTGGCGCAGAATGGGTCCGCTCCTGGAGACAGGGCCTTCCCCACTGGCAAGACACGCCGGGACACATCAACCTGGCAGCCCTGCTCTGGCTCTATAACCTCTGGGCCGGATGGGATCTGGATGGCTATGTGCAAGCCCGTTACGGGCTGATGAGCAGTGACAACCACTGGTTCCCGGGCTGCAACGCCAACGCCCTGGATGAGAGCGTCAGCCCGGAATCGCTACGCCATGCCTTGCGTCACTCCCCCTGGACGGAACGCATCCTCACCATCCTGCGGCAACTCAAAGCCCGGTTTGGACAAAGCAAAGTCCAACGGCTCAGTTCAGCTTGAGGGCTCGGTTCAGCCTTACCGTTGTGCCCACCAGTTCCTCAATCCACTGGCCAGCCTCTGGAGACCCCGTGGATTGGCAAGCCGGCTGTTCCCGAGGCCGTCTGAAGAAGAGTCCCGCCGGTGCTCCGCCATAAAGGCAGAGATGATCTGGTGGTGGCGCTCCTGGAGAGGGAACTCCAACAGACCTCCCTCTCCAGCCGCGGGCCTGTCCTCAGAAGGCATCTCTGCCAGGTTGTCTTCTGGCGCCGGGCTGGCGGCTGGGGTGCTCAAGACTGCTGGCGCATCTTCATCCCGGATCGGCTGGGGGAGATGGTGATCCATGGCTGGTTGGGGGACAGGCCATCTCAGAGTTCCCCTGTTGCAGATGGATGCGCCCCCTCCGCCAGCGCAGCCACCAGCCCCGGCCCAGGGGTGCCATGGTCTTGGGGCGGCTCAGGCTGAGCAGAAGTTGGTTGAGTTGCTGGCGATCAGGACGCCAGCCGGTGTGATCCTGAATCCAGAGGGCCAGGCAGCGGCTGGCCAAGGGCCGGGGCAGGGCCGCCAAGGCTTGCGGGCTGAGGCTTGCGGATTGCTGTGCCCCCATGATGGACAAGTCCTCCCGCGCCAGTTGATCCAGCAGGTCGCTTTCCTCGGCCAGTTGTTGGGCGCAGGCTGCCATGTGGGCCACAGCGGCGCCGTGTACCTGCTCCAGTTCGGGCAGAACCCGGCGCCGAATGCGGTTGCGGGTCAAACGCTGGTCTTCATTGCTGGCATCGGGCCAGATGGGCAGTTGCAACGCCTGGCAGCACTGGAGGGTGTCTTGCCGGGAAAAGTGGAGCAGGGGGCGGGTAACCCGGAGGCCGGGCGCCAGTTGGCGTTGGGGGCGGAGGCTCCCGAGACCGCGACTGCCACTGCCGCGGCACAGGTGGAACAGGAGGGTCTCGGCCCGATCCGTAGCGGTGTGACCCGTCACAAGCTGACCACAGCCCAGATGACGGCACAGGGCGCTGGCGCGGTCATAGCGCCACTGGCGCGCCGCCGCTTCGCCGGCAAGCCGGCTGGGGGCCACCTCCAGGTGACAGGTGAGTCCCCATGCGGTGCAGAGAGACTGCACATGGGCAGCATTGGCGGCGCTGTCGGGTCGCCAGCGGTGATCCCCGTGGAACACCTGCAGCGACCAGTGGTGGAGCCGTTGAAGGTCCTGGAGCAGGCGCAGCAGACAGAGGGAGTCCTGCCCCCCGGACACCGCCACCAGGAGGGACGCTCCGGACGGCAGCAGCTCGGGAGACGCCAGAAGAGACCTGTGCAGCCGGTGGTGCCAGCCGCTCCAGGTGGTGGATGGAGCCTGTGGCCCAGGGGAATCAGATGTGGGGGAACCAGCATGGCCCATGGGGGAACGGACGGTCTGTAAACGGAACCCCTAACATGCAGTGTGCCCGTTCCGGCCCTTCCGCCCATGACCCTTCCCGCCCGTCTTACGAATTGGCTTGCCGCCCGCCAGGGACTCAAAATCATTGCCGGCCTGCAAACCTTTGCGCCCGAGCGGGTGCGCCCCGTGTGCAACGCCGCCGTGGCGGGTGGGGCCGATCTGGTGGACATTGCCGCCGATCCTCAACTGGTGCGTCTGGCGCGATCCTGTGGCGTGACCACCGTCTGTGTGTCCGCCGTGGAGCCGGAACGCTTTCCCGCGGTGGTGGCTGCCGGGGCCGATCTGGTGGAAATCGGCAACTTCGACTGCTTCTACGAGCAGGGGCAGGACTTCACCGGGGCCGAGGTGCTGGAGTTGACCCGCCGCAGCCGGGCATTGCTTGCCCACGTACCCCTGTCCGTCACCGTTCCCCACCGCCTGCCCCTATCGGAGCAACAGCGACTGGCGGAGCAATTGGTGGCCGCTGGCGCGGACCTGATCCAGACGGAAGGGGGAACCAGCAGCCAACCCCAGAGCGCCGGTATCCAGGGACTCATTGAAAAGGCGGTGCCCACCCTGGCCGCTGCCCATGCCATCAGCCGTGCAGTGCGGGTGCCGGTGCTGTGCGCCTCCGGCCTCAGTGCGGTGACTGCGCCCATGGCCATTGCCGCTGGCGCCGCCGCCGTGGGGGTGGGTCGCGCCGTGAACCGCCTGGAGGATCCCCTGGCCATGGTGGCCGTGGTGCGCAGCCTGCGGCAAGCTTTGACCGCCAGTGTTACGCCAAGCGTGGCGCCAACTGTTGCGGCCAACCCCGGCTCACCCATCCACCGCTGATTGAGATGGGCCAGTTTGCCCTCACAGCGCCCTATCAGCCCATGGGGGATCAGCCCCAGGCCATTGCGGAGCTGGTCCATGGCGTCCAGCGGCAGTGTCGTTATCAGACCCTTCTGGGCGCCACGGGCACGGGCAAAACCTTCACCATTGCCAACGTGATTGCCCAGACTGGCAAGCCCACCCTTGTCCTGGCCCACAACAAGACCCTCGCCGCCCAACTCTGCAACGAGCTGCGGGAATTCTTCCCCAACAACGCCGTGGAGTACTTTATCTCTTATTATGATTACTATCAGCCGGAGGCCTATGTGCCATCTACAGATACCTACATTGCCAAAACAGCAGCCGTCAATGAAGAAATCGACATGTTACGCCATTCGGCGACCCGATCACTATTTGAGCGCAAGGACGTGATTGTGGTGGCCTCCATTAGCTGTATTTATGGTTTGGGGATGCCGGCTGAATATCTGAAGGCGGCGGTGCCCTTTCGTGTTGGCGAGACGATTGATTTGCGTCAGATTCTACGGGCTTTGGTCAATAACCAATACAGCCGTAACGATCTGGAAATCAACCGCGGACGCTTCCGGTTGCGGGGAGATGTGCTGGAGATTGGACCTGCCTATGAAGATCGCCTCATCAGAATTGAATTTTTTGGTGACGATATTGAAGCCATTCGCTATGTGAATCCCATCACTGGCGAGATTTTGAAAAGTCTGGACACTATCAGCATCTATCCTGCAAAACACTTTGTGACCCCCAAGGAGCGCCTTGCGGCTGCCTTGGTGGCCATTCGTGAGGAATTGGCGGAGAGACTGGATATTCTACACCAGCAAAATCAACTGGTCGAGGCACAGCGTCTGAAACAACGCACCATGTATGACCTGGAAATGCTTCAGGAAGTGGGGTATTGCAACGGGGTGGAAAACTATGCCCGCCATCTCACGGGTCGCCCGGCGGGCACTCCCCCGGAGTGTCTGGTGGATTATTTCACGGATGACTGGTTGCTGGTGGTGGATGAGAGCCATGTCACCTGCCCCCAACTGCAGGGCATGTACAACGGTGACCGCTCCCGCAAGCAGGTGCTCGTTGACCACGGCTTCCGCCTGCCCAGCGCAGCGGATAACCGGCCCCTGAAGGCCGAGGAGTTCTGGGCCAAGGTGAAGCAGGCCATCTTTGTCTCCGCCACCCCTGGAGATTGGGAACTGAGGCGCTCCGGCGATGCCGTCCGGCGCCAGGTGATCCGCCCCACCGGTGTGGTGGATCCGGAGATCAGTGTGCGACCCAGTGCCGGCCAGGTGGACGACCTGCTGGCGGAGATTCGCGCCCGCAGTGGGCGGGGTGAGCGCACCCTGGTGACCACCCTCACCAAGCGCATGGCAGAGGACCTGTGCGATTACCTGGCCGGCCATCACGTCAAGGTGCAATATCTCCATTCCGAGATCCACTCCATTGAGCGGATTGAAGTGATTCAGGATCTACGCCTCGGCACCTACGACGTGCTGGTGGGGGTGAATCTGCTGCGGGAAGGACTGGATCTACCGGAAGTGTCTCTGGTGGCCATTCTCGATGCGGACAAGGAAGGCTTTCTGCGCTCGGATCGCTCCCTGATTCAAACCATTGGCCGTGCCGCCCGCCATGTGCATGGCATGGCCGTTCTGTACGGCGACCGGTTGACGGATTCCATGGCTAAGGCCATTGCGGAAACGGAGCGGCGCCGTGAAGTGCAGCAGGAGTACAACAGCAAGCACGGGATTACACCCAAGGGGGTGGCCACCAAAACCAAGGGCAATCCCATCCTGGCGGATCTGGAGTTGTCCAGGCGGCTGAGCCAGAGCCAGTTGGAAACCGCCACAGTCCAGGCTGAGAACAACGACATGCCCCTTGCCGCCCTGCCCGAGCTCATCAGCCAACTGGAAGATCAGATGAAAACCTGTGCCCAGGATTTGAAGTTCGAGGAGGCCGCCAAGCTGCGGGATCGTATTCGCACCTTGCGGCAAAAGCTGGTGGGGTCGTCTTAAATTGCCGCCAAGCGCCACTGCCCGCCTGGCCCATGCACCCCCCTCGACGAGATCCTCAACACCTGGCGGCAGGAGGCCGCCCAGGCTGCCTTCAGCCGCCACCGGGCCATGGGGACGGCGTTCGAGAATCTTTGCATTGCCTTTCTCCGCCATGACCCGGTGCAGGCGGCCCAGTTTGGCGCTGTGGAGCGCTACGGGGAGTGGGCGCGCCAGCGGGGGGTGCCCGCCGATGATGCAGGCATCGACCTGGTGGCGGAACTGAGGGATGAGCCGGGGGCGTACGCGGCGATCCAGTGCAAATTCCGGGAGACCCGGGGCAGCATCGCCAAGGGGGAAATGGACTCCTTCCTGGCGGCATCGGGGCGGCCGGAGTTTCGGCGTCGCATCTGGATGGACACCACGGGGCGAGCCTGGTCCGCCAAGGCGGAAGCGACCCTGCGCCAGCAGGAGAAGCCGGTGCAGCGCATCGGGCTGCACGATTTGAAGGCCAGCCCCGTCCGCTGGGCCGAATTTGTCCAATCCGGAGGTATCAGCGGGCGAGAACCACCCAGGACGCCACGGCCCCACCAGCAGGCGGCCATTGACAGCACCCTGGCCCATCTCAAGGCGCCCGGCAGCCGGGGCAAGCTGCTGATGGCCTGCGGTACCGGCAAGACCCTGGTGGGGCTGAGGGTTGCCGAGGACCTTGCCGGTGCTGGCGGGCGGGTGCTGGTGCTGGTGCCCAGCCTGGCGCTGCTCTCCCAAACCCTGCGGGCCTGGCTGGATGATGC
>VXWH01000024.1 GCA_009836025.1 Synechococcus sp. SB0668_bin_13
CAGTTGTGACACAAGCCCCCCACAGGAGCGCGAATACCCATGCCAGACCAAAAACAGGGTCTAATCTACCACGGGACACGGGACACGGGACACGGGACACGGGACACGGGACACGGGACACGGGACACGGAAACCCTAGGCAATTACAGGATAAACTTTGCTTAGTCTTAATAAATCTACATGACCGATAGGAGACCCGACCCTCACCAGCCGCACAGCTCAATGGGTAAACCTGTTGTGCTGTTGTCCAACTTGTGGTGTTGTGCAACGGGCTTCCATGGGGACTTAGACCATCAGGAGCTTTTGAAACCCTGCCAGGGGGCTATTCCTCCCCGGGAGACCGAATCTCGGAATTGCTGTCGTTGGCACAATCCTCCTGAGCAACCCCAGATCTGGATAGGTCAACGTCGGTACAGTCGTCATCCCTGACCCCATGCCCCACCATCACAAGCGCTTCCCGAGCTTGTCCAGTCTTGGGGTTAAGATCACAAAACCCCTGCCCCACCAACGTTTTGGCCGTGATCAGCCCTTCTGCGGAACTCCTGCACCGCGCCCAGCGGGTGCATCGCGGCGCCCTGAACCTGGCCCAGTGCAGCGATGCCCAGCGGCGCGGCGCGCTGGAGGCCATGGCCGCTGCTTTGGAGCGCCATGGGGACGCCATTGTGGCAGCCAACACAGCGGATCAGGAGGGCGCCGCCCAGGGGGGTCTGGCGGCGCCCTTGTTGGCGCGCCTCAAGCTCGATGGGGCCAAGTTGGCTGGTTGCATCCAAGGCTTACGGCAGGTGGCCGCCCTGCCCGATCCCATCGGACATCGTCAACTGCACCGGGAACTGGCGGCAGGACTGGAACTGGAACGGGTCACCGTTCCCCTGGGGGTGTTGGGTGTTGTCTTTGAATCTCGCCCCGATGCGGTGATTCAAATTGCGGCGCTGGCCATTCGCTCCGGCAACGGCGCCATCCTCAAGGGTGGCCGGGAGGCGCTGAACACGTGCCAGGCCATTATCACAGCCTTGCAGGAGGGGCTGGCCGGGAGTGCCGTGGACCCCAACAGCCTGGATCTGCTCACCCGTCGCGAGGAGATCATGGCCCTGCTCCAATTGGATGAGCTGGTGGATTTGATTGTGCCTCGCGGCTCCAACGCCTTTGTGCGCACCGTCCAGGAGAACACCCGCATCCCCGTGCTGGGCCACGCCGATGGGGTTTGCCACCTCTATGTGGACCAGCGGGTGAACATCGACATGGCCATTGCCGTGGCTCTGGATGCCAAAACCCAATATCCCGCCGCCTGCAACGCCATTGAGACGCTCCTGGTGCATCGCCATGTGGCCCGCCAATTCCTGCCACCGGCCATTCAAGCCTTCACCGCTGCTGGCGTCACGTTGCGGGGCGACGAGCAGGCCAGGGCATTGGGTGTGTCCGAAGCCGCCACCCCGGAAGACTGGGGACATGAATACCTGGATCTGATCCTGGCGGTCCGGGTGGTGGAGGATCTGGAGGCCGCCTTGGAACACATTCGTTGCCATGGCTCCCGCCACACAGACGTGATCTGCACGGACGACGAGGCTGCTGCTGCTCGTTTCCTCAACACCGTGGACAGTGCCGGGGTGTTTCACAACTGCTCCAGCCGCTTTGCCGACGGCTTCCGCTATGGATTGGGCGCCGAGGTGGGCATCAGCACCCAGACCATGCCCCCCCGAGGCCCAGTGGGCCTGGAGGGGTTGGTGACCTACCGCTACCGTCTCCGCGGCCATGGCCACACCGTGGCCCCCTTTGCCTCGGGTGATCAGCGCTTCACCCATCGGGATCTCCGGGAGGCTTGAAGAGCCTCTGAGGAAGTGCCATGTTCAGCGCTGTAAGACCCATGAACAACAACCCACCTGCAGCAGCCCATGGCGATGCGATCCATGTGGAGGGTCTGAAGGTGTGGGCGCGGGTGGGGGTGTTGCCGGAAGAACGCAGCCTGGGGCAATGGTTTGTCGTGGACCTCACCATCTGGCTTGATCTGGCTCCTGCGGGCCGTTCCGACGATCTGTCCCTCACCGTGGACTACGGCCAGGCCGTTGGCGCCCTCCAGGCCTGTGCTGAGCAGGTGGTGTGCCATACCGTGGAATGCTTCTCGGAACAACTCCTGGATCAGGTGGGGGAGATCTATGGGCCATGGCCGGTCCGGCTCATCCTGCGCAAATGTCATCCCCCCATTCCCGGCTTCGACGGCTCCATCAGCGTGGAGCGCTGGCGGTTCGCCGGGTAGCGGCGTGGTCCTCCGTCCTTGACTCCGGCGCCCCATTACCATGGGGCATCCGCCCCTGCCGCTTCATCACCATGGCATTGTCCCAGGAGCTTCTGGTGAGCACCCTGTTGCGGGCCAGGGTTCAGGACGACCAGGGCACTGATCATGGTGTGGGGCATCAGGTGTGGATGCACCCACCGACCCATCGGGTGCTGGGTTGGGCCAGTCGCCCCACCAGCTTTGGACCCACCCGCTCGGTGTGGCGTCTCAACCAGTTGCGTCACCTGCAAGGGGATGTGGCGGTGGTCAGTGAAACTCCGGCCCGGACCCAGCAGAGCACCCTGGATTTACTGCCCACCATCATGGGCGCCCATCTCTACAGCCATGACGGCCTGGCCCTGGGGTGGGTGGTGGATGCTGTGGTGAGCCCCGGAACCGGCGCCATTGGCCACTATCTGGTGACCCGCAGTGATCCCCGCCTGCCGGGCGCCAGCCGTTGGCGCTTGCAGCCGAACGCCATTCGGGATCAGCAGCCGGGCCGGGTGGTGGCCGCTGTGGGCGCCCTGGATGATTTGCCGTTGGCGCGGGCCGGCCTGCGCACCCAGGCCCTGCAAGCCGGTCAACGCTGGCGGGAGCGGCTCCAGGAGACCACCACTCAGGCAGGTCGCCAGTTGGAAGACTGGCTCCACAACGTCCCTTTGACCCAGGACCATGGGGGCCAGGGTCCAAGGGGGCGGCAACTGCAGGGGGACATGCCCCCTGCTGATCCCCCAGGCGGTGACCGGAGGCCGGAGCGGGAGGTTTGGGATGTCTGGGAGCGCCCTCCCGACCGCCGGCCTTCCCCCCACCAGGACGGGGAGATCCATGAGCCCGATCAGGAGCCTTGGCTTTGAAGACCAGAGGAGGAAAAGGGAACCTGCTGTGGCCTGTTGTCAAGGCTTTCCAGCCTTCCCCATGGGATGCCCTCTCACCATGAACGGGTCAGTCCGCATCCCGCCGAGGTAGAGCTTGCCAACTCGCCAGCGCTGGCGACTGGAGTGGATCAAGTGGTGAGGCTCCCACTCCGCAAAGAGCGAGGACCTTCCCGGGATCTCCTTATCCAGAATTGGGTCACTCTGTCTTCACTTCAGCCTCCTGAGCCTTGCCCTGGTCGTCAAAGAGGCGCCAGGCATCTGGATCAGGGGTGATGGTGAGGTTGTCCCCCAACCGCATCGGCAGATTCGCAGCGGCCCGCACCTGCACCAACTGTTGTCCCGTGGCGAGGCGGCAGCCCAGCAGTTGCTCATGGCCCAGGGCTTCAATGGCCACCACCGTGGCCGCCAGGCTGTTGGGGGCGCCTGCCTGATGCTGGGGCGCCCCCACATGAAGCGCCTCTGCCCGAATGCCAGCCGTGGCCACAGGGCCACTGCGCTGCGCCAGGCTGGCCCGCAGACGCTCCGAGAGGGGCAGCGCCTGCCCGTCCAGCATCAGACCGGTGGGTGTGGGTGTGGCGGGCAGCAGGTTCATGGGGGGATGGCCGATGAACCGGGCCACAAACAGGTTGACGGGCTGGTTGTACAACTGGCGTGGCGTGCCCACCTGTTGCAATGCACCGTGGTGGAGCACGGCGATCCGGTGCCCCATGGTCATGGCCTCCACCTGATCATGGGTGACGTAGATGGTGGTGGTGCCCAGGGTCTTCTGGAGTTGGGCAATGGCCAGCCGTGTCTCTCCCCGCAGCTTGGCATCCAGATTACTCAGGGGTTCGTCCATCAAGAACACGGCCGGCTCCCGGGCAATGGCCCGCCCCAGCGCCACCCGCTGTTTCTGCCCACCGGAGAGTTCCCGGGGGCGGCGTTGCAGCAACTGCCCCAGATCCAGCATGGCGGCCACCTCCCGGACGCGCTGCTGAATGGCCGCTTCTCGCCGGGAGTGGACCCGCAGCGGCCGCGGCCATGGGGCCGTGCAGTGGGCCAGCCCGTCCTGGAGGCGCCGCAGACCACGGCGGGGACGGCTACGCCGCAGACCAAAGGCCAGGTTCTGGGCCACCGAGAGGTGGGGGTAGAGGGCGTAGCTTTGAAACACCATGGCCACGTTCCGCTGGGCCGGGGAGAGATGCTGCACCGAGCGTCCCGCCACCAGCACATCACCGACGCTGAGAGACTCCAACCCGGCCAGCAGGCGCAGGAGGGTGGTCTTGCCGCAGCCGGAGGGACCCACCAGCACCAGAAACTCCCCATCGGCAACGGTGAGGTCAATCCCCTTGAGCACCTCCGTTGCCGTCTCCCCGGCCCGGGGCGGATAAGCCTTGCGGCAGTGGCGAAACTCAACGCTGGCCATGGGGTGGGGGAGGGGCTGGTCTGCTGCTTATCTTGTCTGTCTGGCGGCCTCCCCATGCCCTCGATTCTCCCCATCAATCTTGAGGATCTCCTGGCCTGTCGCGGCGTAGAATCCCAGCGGGTTGAGTTCAAGGCCGGTTGGGATCCCAGGACCACGGGTCACCAGGTGCTGCGGACCATCTGCGCCTTTGCCAACAACCTTCAGAACCTGAACGGCGGCTACGTGGTGATTGGGGTGGCGGAGCAGGATGGGCATACTTTCCTTCTCCCAGCCGGCCTTGCTGATCAGGTGGTGGAGGTGGCCCAGAAGTGGATTCGCGTTGACTTCCTCCCTGCCCTGAGAGGGCGTGGATTCCTTCTCTCAAGTGGTACATGGTTGTACCCCTTGATTCAGGTGGGTTCCTACTTCACTGCCAGATGCCAGCACGCTGGTCTTACCCTCGGCTCCACAGGCGTTTAACCTCGCCGCCAGCCCGGCGGCGAGGATGTTGCGTGCGGCATTCACGTCTCGGTCGTGCTCTGCGCCACAGGCTGAACACCTCCAGGCACGGACGGACAAGGACTTCTTCCCATCCCTGTGACCACAGGCGGAGCAGGTTTGGGAGGTGGGCTCCCATCGGCTGATGATCTTCACCTCTCGGCCATAGATCTCAGCCTTGGACTCCAACAACGTCCTCAGAAGCCGCCACCCGGCATCGGCAATGGCACGGGCCAGCTTGCGATTCTTCACCATCCCCGATACGTTCAGGTCCTCCAGCACCACCGTTTGGTTCTCACGGATGAGCCTGGTACTGAGCTTATGGAGATGATCCAACCGTTGGTCCGCCACCTGGACATGAGCCCTGGCCAAGCGGAGCCGGGCCTTCTGCCGATTGTGAGAGCCCTTCTCCTTGCGGCTCAGACTCCGCTGCAACCTCCTGATCCGTTGCAAGGCGGATCGGAGAAACTTGGGTGGGGCGATCTTCTCACCCTCTGAGGTGACGGCCAGGGATGCCAAGCCCAGGTCGATGCCTACTGTCTTGCTGCTGGCAGGCAGCTTGGGACGCTCCACCTCCACCACGAAGCTGGCGCAGTAACGACCAGCACAGTCCTTGATGATGGTCACACTGCTGGGGGTGGCCGGCAGGTCGCGGCTCCAATTGATGGGGATACTCCCCACCTTCGTGAGGCGGAGCTTTCTTCCCTCAACCAAAAAAGCATTGGATTGGAACCGGATGCTCTGCCTGTTGTTGCGCTTCTTGAAGCGCGGAGCACGGGACTTACCCTTGTTCCTCCACCAGTTACGGAAGGCTTGATCCAGGTCCCTGAGAGACTGCTGGAGTGAAACGTTGGAAACCTCTGCCAGCCAACTTCTTTCAGGGGTCCACTTGGCTTGAGTAATGCACTGCTTTTGCAGTGCTGCGCCCCCTGGGTACTTCTGTCCTCGTTTGTAGAGGTCTTGGCTCAGCGCCAGAGCATCGTTCCAAACGACACGGGCACAGCCAAAGACTCTCGCCAATGCCAGCTTCTGGTGCGGATGGGGGTAGAGCCGGTAGCGGTAGCGCAGCTTCTGCACTAGGATTGCACTGTTGGCTGGAAACAGCAGGCTCCACTCGCCAAAGTGGGCCTGCTGTTTCTTCAAGCTTAGCACAGAGAACAGCCGAACACCGTCCTCAAGGGCGGGGCTTCCATCCCTGCACAGCCTTGGTCAGCTACCCGTTACCGGCTCTCCGGGAGACGCTGGTCAACGCAGTGTACCAC
>VXWH01000071.1 GCA_009836025.1 Synechococcus sp. SB0668_bin_13
GGTTATGGGAGGCAAGCTGACAGGTTGTATTGGTTTGGCCAGGGAGAAGGCCTGGTGGTGTTTGGGGAATCTGGTGTTTAACGTTCTCAGATTGATGCAACATAAGTATGGCTTGATAAGTCCACTACTGATCTAACATGTCCATGGGATAGTGGGAAGATCGTCTCAACACTGCCTCTTCAATGTTAGCTGAACCTATAGATCTGCTACTGCACGGCCTAACTTCAAGAGAGGACAGGTGCTTCAGAAGGCCGTGGCAGACCCATGGCCATGGGCCTTTATCTCTATAGCAACTTCTTCTTTAAGCCCCATCTTCCTATTCTTCGAGATTCCCAAAAGATATTGAAGTCGCTGATCATAATACAGCGAGGGCACTTATTTTCGGACAAGTTTTTACATAGTCTATGACTTTTTTTCCTTGGCAATCTTCAGATCTACATTCACATTGGTCCTTTTCTGCTCAATCAGCAGAAACCCTGGCCAGAGGCGCTCGATAAAGCTGCCCTGATTGTCATCTTCTTCATAACGCATCTTCTTCATAACGGCCAACACTGAACCGATCCTTGCCAAAGATCTTAAAGAACTCGTTGTAGAAAGTTTGGGTATCTGCAATTTCCAGGAACGTCGTGCCCTCCTCATTGATTTTGCAAGTGGGTTCTCCAACATTGGGGGAAGAACCACGTCCAATGGCCTTGCTTGCACTGCGCCAGCACTTTGCCGGTAGCATCATTCAGGGCGGCAACAAGCAAGATGTCGTGCCGTTACGGACAGTATCATGGCTCACACCTTCCACAGTGCCCGGCCCCAACGGCAGCATGGCTTGGGTCATCCAATGCCTGGATTTGCGTCTTCTCATTGCCCTGGCCGTGAAGCGACGGCGCCATTTGCCCACCGTGACATGGCTGATGCCCAATCGCTGAGCGATCACCGTGTGGAACTCTCCTTCAGCCCAGGACAGAACAATTCGCGCCCGCTGCACCATGCCGTGCCCCAGCGGGCGAGGGCGGGCCACGGACATGGAGTACGGCCTCCCCTGCATAGTATGGACTCTATTTCCGGGACGCTTCACTAGGGGAGACGTAAAATTGCCTCTGGGACTGCGAGTAAGTGCAAGTAAGGTGGATTATTTGTCCGTGTTCGGCTATAAAGCAGGAACCCAACTGAACAAGGAGGCAGTCTGCCGAATTTGAGAAGGAATCCCCGCCCTTCAGGACGGGGAGGAGGTCAAGGATCCCTACTGGTGAGCGGGGACGCCGCGCTGGCCGCCAGTTGGCGTGATCAGGCCAGGCAGGGACTGGGGCATGGTGCGTTCCTGTTGGTGTTGGCGGCCACGGCCACTGCTGCAGTGCCGGGGATTTCCGCGGCGGGCAGCACACCGGAGAGTCGTCGTTTCACGGCGGCAGCGGATGGGGAACTGGTGGCGCTGGGTCCCACGGCCCCACGGCCCCACGGCCTGCCCCCATTGCCGGCTGGCGTCTCTCCGGCCCTGATTAGCTGGGTGGTGCTGGAGCAGTTGCGGCTGGCCAGACGGGTGGTGAATGCCGGCCTGGACGTGGCCCCGGCTGTGGACCATGAACAGGTGCCGGGATGCCAACCCGCCGCTTGCCTCAGCACGGGCCAGGCCCTGCCCCTGCAACGGGTGCGGGACCTGCTGCGCTGGGGGGAGGATTTCGGACGGGATTGGTCCCTTCGGCGTCCAGGCGCCTTGGTGGTGGTGGGGGAATGTGTGGCCGGTGGCGCCAGCACCGCCGCGGCCGTCCTGCAGGGGTTGGGGGTGGACGGGACTGGCTTGGTGAGTGGCAGCCTGCGCCAGCCCCCCCACCAGTTGCGTCGGCAACTCATCACCCGGGGGCTCCAACGCTCAGGCCACCCGGGTACGGCCCTGGAGTTGGCGGCGGCTGTGGGTGATCCCATGCAACCACTGGTGGCCGGTGTGATCCTGGGCTGCGGCGGTGCGGCGCCGGTGCTGCTGGCGGGGGGCAGTCAGATGGCGGCTGTGCTGGCCCTGGCCATGGCGCTGGCCCGCAGCCGTGGCCAACCCGTGGCCCCCCTGCTGCGCTCCACCACTGTGGGCACCACCCGTTGGGTGGCCCGGGAGCCGGGCAGCAACCTGTCCCTGCTGCTGGAGCGGGTGCATGGGCAACTGGGGCTCCCCCAGGCCCCCTTGGCCCTGGCCAGCACCCTGGACTTTTCCTCCTGCACCCATCCAGCATTGCGGGACTACGAGGCGGGTTACGTGAAAGAGGGGGTGGGGGCAGGGGGATTGGCCATTGCGGCCAGCCTGGCGGGTCTGTCCAATTCCCGGCTGGCCCGCCTCTGCGACCAGGCCATGGGTCAGTTGCGGGGTGGTGATGGGACCTGAAGTTGTTTTTGAGAATTGCCGGTTACGCCATGAACTGTTCGAGTCGCTGCTTGCACTGCTTCCAGTCGGGCATGGCCCGCTCCAGAAGCCTGAAGAAGGCAGCACCGTGATGGGGCTCAGCCATGTGACACAGTTCATGGGTGATCACATAGTCAATGGCCACCCACTGGCGCCTTGATCAAGCGACGGTTGAGGAAAAGCCTGCCCACGGGAGACATGGATCCCCGCTGGCCTCCAGGGGGGCGGCGATCACAACCGATGCATCCGGCTCCACAGCGATCTCCATGGTCTTGCGGGGCCGTCGAACCACCCGGTACGGGATGACCTGCTCTCCGTATCGCAGGTGGCCATGGTCCCCGGTCATCGCACAAACCGGGCACGGGCCAAGTCCATGATGTCACGCTGAAGCTCGTCGAGAACCCCCTCGGGCACGGCAATGCCCTTCTGGTCGCGCACCACATCGAAAAAGAAGTCATCCCTTGCGTTGCGCAGGGCATTCTGCGCCTCTTCGTTGGACCAGATGCCCACCATCAGGTGAGCCTGGATGATCTCCATGACGGCCAAGGCCATGGCGGCAACCTCCCCATGATTCACCTGGATCCCATGGTTCCCACAGAGGCGCTCTTTGAGGATGCCGAAGAAGGCTTGTGCATGGTCGTTGCCCTGGAGCGACTGGGGCACCCTCACCGTGATCCTTGCGGGCAACCTTGCCAGCCAGGTCCACCACCTTGCTCAGGTAATCCCGCTCGGAAAGGCGCCGGTCCCGGTAGGCACGGATGGTCTCTTCAAGAAGCTCGGAGAACTGCCTGTACAGGGCGGGACCTGGCCCGTCTTTTCCGTGATCGCCCGGCGGGTGACGCTGGCAATGCGGTCCGCCCGTGAAGCCTGGGAAACCCCGGTTTCCGCCACCACTGCCTTCAGCGCATCCGGGTCGTTGATGTTCACCGGATCAATGACGGTCTCGGCGGGCATGGCCACCACATGGTCGTCCAGTAGCTTCTGGATTTTGGGTTCAAACGTGTGGAGATTGACGTTCTCCTGATAGCGGCGCTGCACTGAGCGTTTCAGATCCGAAAACTGCCGCCAGTCCTCTTTCATTGCATCAGCTTGTTCCTCGTTGAAGACGTCCAGAAATTATCTGAAGACAAGCAAATGTGCAGACACCGGCTGAAGGCCCGCAGCCGTTCGTAGAATGCTTCACGGATGGAATCATCCCCCAGGTGCTGTTCCAGTTGTTCCATATCCCTCTTGTTGCGCACCGGCTTGAACAGATCCCAAAGCTGTTCATGGAGTTGGGGCAGCCTACGGATTTCCTCTCGAATGTCATGGACGGTTCCCTGGAGGTCCGCCGGGTCGTAATTTCCAAAAGCGCTGTAGGTGGTCAAGGCGCGATCCGGTTCACCCAGAAGACCTTCATAGTCAAGAATAAAGCCAAACTGTTTCTCCTGTTTTGCGTTGCCGTCTTCATGGAGACAGTTCACACGGGCGATGGCCTGCAAGAGATTATGCTCCTTCAGGAGTTTGCAGATGTAGAGCACAGTATTCCGTGGCGCATCAAAACCCGTCAGCAACTTGGAGACAACAATGAGAATTCCAGGATCACCTGACCCCTGAAAGGCTTCAATAATCTCGCGATTGTAGTCTTCTTCATGTTTATATTGCTTCATCATCTTTGACCAAAAATTATCAACAAGATCCTTGGAATCCTGATCCACCTCCTCATTGTCCTCAGGGTTGTTGGGCGGTGAAATGATGATGGCGCTGGACACATGGCCAAGGTGGTCAAGCACCTGCTTGAAGCGCACCGCGGCGGCCTTTGAGGGGGCCACCAACTGGGCCTTGAATCCAGTACACTGCCAATGCTGGCGATAATGCTCCGAGATGTCGAAGGCCTTGGCGCGAATCGCTTGATCCGTCTTCGCCAGGGCATCCATACGGGAGAACTTGCGCTTTAGATCAGCCTTCTGGTTGTCCGTCAGGCCAACGCTGATCTTGTCGAACCAGCGATCAATGCCTTCACCGGTCACCTGCTGCTGGACAAGCCTGCCCTCATACAAAAGGGGCACAACGGCTTGATCGGCAACGGCTTCGTTGATGGTATAGTGATGAATCAGGCGGCCAAAGCTGGAGAGGGTGTTTCTCTCCAGCTTCAGCAGCGGGGTGCCGGTGAAGCCCAGGTAGCAGGCATTGGGCAACATGCGGCGCATCTTGCCGGCCATCCGGCTGTGGCCGCCGTAGCGCCCTGTCTGGCTCCGGTGGCTCTCGTCCACCAACACAAAGATATTCCGGTCATCATCAATCACCTGGCTTTTCCTCAAGGCCGTGTCGAATTTGTTGATGATGGTGGTGATCAGAGGGGTTTTGTCACAGATCAATTTCAGGAGATGTGTGCCGCTGGTGGCCCGGACGGGCTCCAGATCGCAGGACTTGAAGGTGGCCTTGGTTTGCTTGTCCAGACCGTCCCGATCCGTGACGATGATCATGCGCGGATTCTCCATGCCGGGCGCCAACGTCAGAGAACGCCCCAGCATGACCATGGTGAGGGACTTGCCGGAGCCCTGGGTGTGCCAGATGACGCCACCCTGCCGCCCCCCACCGTTCATGTCCTGTTGCTTGACGGTGTCCATGGCCCGGCGAACAGCGAACACCTGCTGGTGACGTGCCACTTTCCGTATGCCGCCATCGAACACCGTGAACCGCCGAATCAAGTCGAGAAGGCGCTCGGGCCGGCAGAGACCGCAGAGAGTGCGATCCTGTGAGGTGACGACACGATCCCCCGCCGCGGCCATGGCGTCAAAACCGGGGCGAGCGGCGGCCAGATCACCGGAAAAGGAGGCCTCCTTTTCCGACGCCGAGAGGCCACGGTGAATCAGGGGTGCAATGGCTGCGTCGGTATTCTCCTTGTCCCGCCATGGGTGCCAGAACTTCCGTATTGATGCCAGGCTGAAAGGGATTGAGCAGATCATTTGTAGTCAGCTCATCATCTATGGTGACGATGAAGACGATGAAACCGGTCCCGTACTTACAGCAACGAAGTCCCTCATTTGGAAGGCACATGCAATCTTCGTTGACGTAGACCAGGGGAAAGTCCTGGTGGTACAGGCAGAAGCCCGACGTGGCCTCGTCCCCGAAGGTGTCCTTAAACACGGCCACGCCATGGTCTTCGATCACACCCCGCCAAGCCTCAAAGGCAACCTCCTTGTTCGTCCAACTCCTCTGCCGTTCCAGCGTCACCCCCAGATAGGCGCGCACCTGGGCCGCCATGGCGGGGATGTCCATCTCCGGCGTCAAACGCACATCCCGCAGAATGAAACGCTCAGCCGGTTTTTGCCCCCCATGCAATTCCTCAAGATTGATCCGCAGCGCCGTTGCCTTCCACAACAGGAAACGCACCCGACGCGGCAGGGCATCAAGCCGGGCAGCGCTCAGGGTGCGGAACGATTCACGGACCGGCGCCACGTGGGGCGGCTCAGGGAAGAAAAACACAGCCACCGGCACCTTGAAGCGATCCGCCAGCTTCTCCAGTTGGGGATAGGTGGGGAACGATTCCCCCCGTTCCCAGGCCTCCAAGTGGCGAAAATCCCACCGCAGATCGTCAATCGAGAACCCTGCCCGCTCCCGTGCCTATTGCAGCACGTCTGCCGTGATGGGAATTTGCTCCCTGGCCATGGCTCGCCTCGAATGCTCCTCTTGCTGCTGGGGAGAGCCTACGCAGAGTAGCAGGTGCAGCGTTCACGTTCTTTGCAGACCGGTAAAGACCCCAGAGCAGCAGTGCTGGACCCATCCCCGGCCGAGACCTCCTGACGGCTATTAAGGAAACGCTGGAGAACGCCCTAAGTACCAGTGGAGGAGGGGTAAACGGTAG
>VXWH01000171.1 GCA_009836025.1 Synechococcus sp. SB0668_bin_13
TGATCGCTGCCAACAGCTTATCCCACGGCATCAGATCTCCATCTTCTCCAAAAACGGCGTGGCATAGGGAAGAATCAGAGCAAGGTGCTGATTCTGGCAGCACTCACCAATCTCTTTATGGTGAGGAAGCAAATGTTATGGATGGAGGTGGCATAGGAGCAGTATGTCCAAATACTGAAACCCAGCCATCAATAAGGCTTTGGCAAGGGATTGGTGACCCTGTACGAGACCTCAAGGTAGTTTTTTGACACTCTATGGAGCTCTCAGGCTCAAAATAGGCTCACTCTGACTCCCTCGCTGCTATGAAGACCCGATTTCCCAGGCTTCCCCTAAAAGTAACCTAGAGCAACTCTGACCAACACCCATGTGACCAATGGTCATAATCCCCAAACTGAAGAATGACGTCGGCGAAGTTCGGCTTGGGCATGACGCGGTTGACCTTGAAGACGGCCAGTCTTGCCCATCTCAAGGCTTGGCCTCCAGCAAACGACCCAGCTTGTTGTTCAAGACCCTGTTATCCGCCCTGAGTTCAGCAAGATCTGCTTTGCTATCTCCTCCGATTGCTATCTCCTCCGAGTTGGGCAATGTCCGCTTTGATCTCCGGCCTCCACCTTGAACTCTTTACAGTGCGGCCCTCTGTTCAGCCCGCAGGTCTTTCAACTCCTTCCAGAAGAAGGCAGCAAACTCCAGCACAAGGGTGAACAGGGCACCGGGCTGGATCCAGCCTGTCAGCGGAGAGGAGCAACAAAGCTTTCAGGCTGCTCTTCCACAGGCCAGTCGCTGTTGATGCCGCCGATCACCACTTCTTCCACCCGCACCACGTCCTGATCCAGGGTTCTCAGGGCATTGATCAGCACATCCAGAGCCAGGGCGTCACTGGTGCCCAGGTCCACCCAGATGCGACACCATGCCGCTTGGCTTTCCAGATCACCCATGTTGTGCATCACCGCCGCCAAACTGGCCTCGGCTTGCTCCTGGCTGTAGTGCATCCAACTGATGTCGGCCCCCTCCCCATGGACTTGCAGGTTCTCGGCATTGAAGCCCCCCAGCTTGCCCAGGTAATACCAACTGTCGAATACCTCGGCCAGATAAGGCCTTTCCGCCTCGGTGAGGGGCTCAGCCAGGCGGATCCAGATCCAACAGTTGAAGGGATCAAATTCACGGAAGCGCACGTCCATGGAGTTGTGGCCAAGGGGCTCCATCCTGGGCCATGATGGTTGGCTGTTCAGCAGGGCCTGGTCACCGTGCTCAGTCTGGAACAGGTGTCCTATCACCCGGCAACAGTTCCCCGTCCCCTGCTGCGGCAGGTGTCCATGGCGGTACACCTGGGGGAAATAGCCGTGGTGGCGGGCGCCAGCGGCGCCGGGAAGAGCACCTTGCTGGAGCTGGTGGCGGGACTGATCCGCCCCAGCCAGGGACGCATCTGCTGGCAGGCCAGGCCCATGGACCAACAGCAGCGGCATCGGCGTTGTGGCCTGGTGTTTCAATTTCCTGAACGGCATTTTCTCGGCCTCACCCTGGGCCAGGAATTGCAACTGGGCCAGCGGCGCCTGACGGAAGAACGCCTCAGCGCTGTCCTGACCCAGGTGGGGCTGACCCATGTTTCCCCCAAGCAGCCGCCGGAGCGCTTGAGTGGCGGCCAACAGCGGCGGCTGGCCTTGGCGGTGCAGTTGCTGAGGGATCCCCAGGTGCTGCTGCTGGACGAGCCCACCGCTGGCCTGGACTGGTCGGTGCGGGACAGTCTTCTGGAGTTGCTGGGCCAACTCCGGACAGGGCGGGTGCTGGTGGTGGTGACCCATGAGCCCAGGCTGTTTGCTCCCCTCAAGCCCCGCTGCTGGCAACTGCAGGATGGGGGGCTGGCGCCCTGCCAGGGGAACCAGCCACTTACCATCAAGCCTGTGTAGATCCACTGCTGCCGTGGCCGACCAGATTCTTCGCGCCGTGGCTGCTGCTGGCGGCATCCGGATGGTGGCGGTGGAAACCACGGTCTCCACCCGCTATGCCTGCCGTCGCCATGGCTTGTCCTACCTCACCACAACGTTGCTGGGGCGGGCCATGGCTGGAGGCCTGCTGCTGGCCAGCAGCATGAAAACACCCCGGGCACGGGTCAGCTTGAGGATTCAGTGTCAAGGTCCCCTGCGGGGTCTCACCGTGGATGCCGGTCGCGATGGCGGTGTGCGGGGTTATGTGGCGGTGCCGGATCTGGAGTTGGCGTTGGCGCCTGGGGGCCAGTTTGATCTGGCCCGCGCCGTGGGCAGGGGGCATCTCCAGATCACCCGGGACGAGGGCATCGGGGATCCACTGCAGAGCACCGTGGACCTGGTGAGCGGGGGCATCGGGGACGATCTGGCCGCCTACTTGTTTCATTCGGAACAGACGCCTTCTGCGGTGTTTGTGGGAGAACGCATGACCCGCAAAGGCATCCGTTGCAGCGGTGGCGTACTGGTGCAGGTGTTGCCCAAGGCGGCCAGTGAGCCTGCCTTGGTGGACCTTCTGGAGCGGGAGTGTGCTGCTGTAGAGGGTTTCAGCCGGCAGTTGGAGACCCACCAGGGCAATATGGCTGCCCTTCTCCAATCCCTCTTTGGCGCCCTGGATCCCCAACCCCTCGCGGCACCCCAGCCTGTGCGTTTTCACTGCCGTTGCACGGCAGCCCGCTGCCGTGCGGCCCTGCAACTTCTCGGTATCCAGGAGTTGGAGGCGATGATTGCCCAGGATGGCGGCGCGGAAATGACCTGTCACTTCTGTGCAGAGGTCTACCGCTTCAGTGCAACCGATCTCCAGGAGGTGATCCATGGCCTGTCGGCAAGCGCCGTCAAGCCACAGTGATGGCCAACAGGAGTTGGACGAGCAGGGCCAACGTGCTGCTGGTCTGCAATTCCTGCAACGGCGACGTCACCGCCAGCGGCTGGGTCAACAGTGCCCCCATGCCCAACCCCACGGCCAGGCCGGCGAATCCCCAGAAGGCCGCCTTGAAAAAGCGACCATGGCGCCACAGCAGATTGAGGATGGTGATCCCTGTCCCCATTGCCAGAATCAACGAGAGAGTGCTGGCGCGGGGGCTGAACAACGCAATCCAGGCCAACAGCCCGGCATGGATCAACAGCGGCAGCCAGAGCCGCTGTCCTTCCGCCAGGCCAAACCGGGGCCACTCCATGGACAACGTGGGTCGTGACCGAGGGCTGATGGAACGACCCATGGGCAGTTGGGGGAGGGCTGGCAGCTTGAGTTGTTTCAAGGGGGATGCCGCCTTGGCTTCCTGTTGGGAAGCGGAGACGGCGCCCTGGCTGATCTTCCCCGCTTGACGCTGCTTCAGCCGGTCCAGAAGGACAGCGTCATAGTCAGCTTCAATGCGTGCCTTGGCCTGCAGGTCGTCCCCACAGGCCGCCAACTTCTCGGCCTTGGCTTCCTGTACGGCATCAAAACTGGCGTCGTCGGTGACACCGAGCCGCACATAGGGTGAGTCTGTCCCGGAGTGGCCTGGTTCCATCAAGCCCGTATGCTGTAGCTTTACGCCAAAGCCTACCCACTTCCTGAAGGGATGGGGCGCCGAAGCCGGCATGGCTGCCAACCAGCCAGGATTGGGAAATAAAACCACACATTGCCCCCTGGTGGGTCCCTGGCATGCATAATTGATGGTGAGGTGACTCGGCACTCCTCACACGAGGCACAAGAGGACACAACAAGCTCCCACCGAGTCTCTGGGAGCTTTTTCTAAATCCCGTTCCGTCCTCTTGACCACGCCTTGTTTCCCCTTCCCTCTCACCGGCCAGAGGCAGCGGTGGCGACACAGGGATAGGCAGGGAAAAGCTCTGCCAGAATCGGCACGGTTGTGCAGTTCCCCCTTCCATGCCCCTTGGCTCCCTGGTCCATCAGTTGCAACATGCTGCGCTGACCACTGAATTGGCGCAGCGCACCCGGCAGGGCCAGGAGCAGGGGCAACGGCTGTGTCTCTGTGGCGGCGTGCGGGTGGCGCGGGCCCTGGTGACCAGTTCCCTGGCCCGGCAGCAGGAGCGTTCTCTCCTGGTGATCACCCCCACCCTTGAAGAGGCCGGGCGCTGGACCGCACTGCTGGACACCATGGGCTGGCCCACGGTGTTGCTGTATCCCACCAGCGAAGCCACACCCTATGAAGGCCTGGATTCCACCGGCGAGATCATCTACGGCCAGCTTCAGGTGCTGGCTGAACTCCTGGGGGGACAGGAGCCGCTGGTGGTGGTGGCCAGTGAGCGGGCCCTGCAACCCCATTTGCCCCCCAGGACGGTGCTGCAGGCCAGTTGCCTCACCATGGGGCGCGGCCACACCGTAGATCTGACCACACTGGCCCAACGCCTGGCTCAGTTGGGCTACAAACGGGTCAACACCGTGGAGCAGGAGGGCACCTGGAGTCGCCGCGGGGGCATTGTGGACGTGTATCCCGTCAGCGCGGAACTGCCCGTTCGGCTCGAGTTCCTTGGCGACGAGCTGGACAAATTGCGGGAGTTCGACCCGGCCAGCCAACGGTCCCTGGACACCCTTGAGCAACTCTGGCTTACCCCCAGGGGCTATGCCCCCCTCATTGCCCAGGCATTGCGGACCGCCATCCCTCCAGGGTTGCAGTCCCTGTTGGGGGATCAGGGGCTGGCGTCACTACGGGAAGGCCACACGCCCAAGGGGTTGGGGCGGCTGTTGGGGTGTGTCTTTCCCCAGCCCGCCACGTTGCTGGACTACATGCCCAGCCATGGGCTGGTGGTGGTGGACGAACGGCGCAGTTGCCTGGCCCACGGCCGGCAGTGGGTGGACCATGCCGCCAGCCACCTTGAGGACCTGCAGGCCGGGATGGACCCGACGGCAGCGGCCCTGGTGCGGGGTAACCTGCATCTGCCCATGACCACGTGCCTGGAGCGGGTGGACCGCCGGGCGGGATTTGATCTGGCGGAACTGGACACGGCCGAGGCCCATCCCCACCACGTCTCCCTCGGGGCGCGGTCGGTGCCCTGCCTCCCCAACCAGTTCGGCAAGCTGGGCAAGCTGGTGCGGGACCAGCAGCGGCAGCGCACCCACCTCTGGCTTCTCTCCGCTCAGCCCTCCCGCACCGTGGCCCTGCTGGAGGAGCACGACGCCGTCAGCCGCTTTGTGCCCAATGCCCAGGACCGCCCGGCCGTTGCCCGGCTGCTGGATCAAGGCACGCCCGTGGTGCTCAAAGCCAAGGGGGTGGCCGATCTGGAGGGGGTGGCCCTGCCGGCCTGGAAGGTGATGCTGCTCACCGACCGGGAGATGTTCGGGCAGCAGTCCCTGGCCAGCAGCGGCTACGTGCGCCGCCGCAAGCGGGCCGCCAGCCGCACGGTGGATCCCCACAAACTTCAGCCGGGGGACTACGTGGTGCATCGCCTCCACGGTATTGGCCGCTTCCTGAAGCTGGAAAAACTCAGCCTCGGTGGTGAGCCCCGGGACTACCTGGTGGTGCAGTACACCGATGGTCTGCTGCGGGTGGCGGCGGATCAACTGGGCAGCCTGGGCCGCTACCGGGCCAGCAGTGAGCAGCCCCCAAAATTGAACCGCATGGGCGGCAGCGCCTGGAACAAAGCCAAGGAGCGGGCCCGCAAGGCGGTGGCCAAGGTGGCCATGGACCTGGTGAAGCTCTATGCCGAGCGCCACGAGACCCGGGGCCATGCCTTTGCCGCTGACGGGCCATGGCAGGCGGATCTGGAGGGGTCGTTCCCCTATGACCCCACACCGGATCAGCTCAAGGCCATTGCCGAGGTGAAGCAGGATATGGAAGCGCCGCGCCCCATGGACCGCCTCGTCTGCGGGGATGTGGGGTTCGGCAAAACCGAGGTGGCGGTGCGGGGGATTTTCAAGTGCGTCACGGACGGGAAGCAATGCGCCCTGATGGCCCCCACCACGGTGCTGGCCCAGCAGCACTGGCGCACCATCCGGGACCGCTTCGCCCCCTACCCCGTCAAGGTGGGGCTGCTGAACCGGTTCCGCACGGCCGCGGAACGTCGTGAACTGCTCCAGCAACTGGCCAACGGCGCCCTGGACGTGGTGGTGGGCACCCAGTTGCTGCTGAGCAAGGGCACGGTGTTCAAGGACCTGGGCCTGGTGGTGGTGGACGAGGAGCAACGGTTTGGCGTCAAGCAGAAGGAAACGCTCAAGGCCCTGCGCAAGTCCGTGGACGTGCTCACCCTCAGCGCCACCCCCATCCCCCGCACCCTGCACATGAGCCTGTCCTC
>VXWH01000103.1 GCA_009836025.1 Synechococcus sp. SB0668_bin_13
CCCCTGCCCCCGCTCAGGAGGCAGAGTCCCCCCTGACCGCCTTGTCCTGACGTGGGGGAGAGCCCCGTAGCGCCAGCAGGCGGCCTGGGTCCACCCCCAATTCCGCGGCAAGCGTACCGTTGTGGGCAATGGCCTCCGCCAGGAGCGGCGCCAAGACTGGCGCCAACGCAAAGCCCCCCCGAAAGCCCCCGAACAGCCAGAGGTTTTCAATGCCGGGACAACCACCGACCCACGGCCGGCCGTCAGGGCTGTAGCTGACGGGGCAGTGCCGCACCGCCGCCTGTTGCCGCCGCGCCGCGCCGGCCAGCCCCGGGGCAAATTCAGCCAAGGCGCGGCGGAGTTGCGCCGCCGCCATTGATGGTTGCCAGGGTCCTGTCAGAGTTGGCGCGGTGGGGCCAGGCAGCCTGCTTTGGTGTTGAAGACTGCTGGCCTGGCCAAACACCACGCCCCCACCCCACGGCGCCAGGCCGGGATCCACCACCACGCCCGTCCGTCCCTGGCGCTCCATCCGCTCCCGCCCCGCCAGCAGGGGCAGCAGGATCACGTCAGGCCACGGCTGTGGCGGATGCAGATGCAGCACACTGGCCCAACTGTAAGGGAACCACCGGCCGGCCTCCGGCAGGGGCAGCAGGCTGGCCAGGGCGGCCCCTGTGGCCAGCACCACCCCATCGGCCTTCAGTATGTCGCCGTCGGTGAGGCGGACCCCGATGCACTGTCCCTGGCGCACCAGCAGTTGGTCCACTGCCCCTGGTGAGATCCTCACCCCCTGGGACTGCAACACCCGCTCCATGGCTGGGCGGTGGCGGCGGCCGTCAATGCGTCCATAGGGAAGCCCGATGGCCCCGGCGCAGGTCAACTCCAGGGCTTGCAGGTCCCCTCTGCAGAAGGCTGGACGGTCCCAGCGCTCCGGCCTGGTCCCTTCAGGGAGACTGGCTGCGAGCACCGCCACGGCTGCGTCCACGGCTGCGTTGTCATCCGCCGCAGACCAGTGGAGCAACAGCCTGGCTGACCGCAGACCCAGATCCCCATGGCGGTCCTGCAACTGCCGCCAGCAGGCCAGCCCCTGGCCTGACAGCATTCTTCCCCCATCCCCCACACCCATCCACCAGGGAATGCCCCCATAGCTGTAACCGGTGGCAGCGGGGATGGGCAGCGGGTGGGCTGATCCCGTCAGCAGGGTCACGCCAAGCCGGCGCTGGCTGAGGGCCAGGGCCATCAGGGTGCCGCACAGCCCACCACCGGCCACGAGGATGTCCATGGCCCCATTGTGGCGCTGCCCCGCGGCTGAGCAGTGGTGGTCCCTCCCGCTCCAAGCCTTCCCGGCGGGGGAACCCTAAAATGGCCATACACACATGCCGACCACGGCCTCCAGCGCGCCGGCCACACCATCGCCAAGTACCCAGACCCAAGTGAGCACCCGATGGGTCACCCCTGCCCTGCTGGCGGATTTGCGGGGGGCCCGGGCCGAATTGCGGGCTGATTTCCCGGATCTGAAACAGGAGGTCAAGATGGAAATCCGGACGGCAATGGGCGGGGGCAACACCCGCATGGACGCCATGGGAGCCGAGATTCAGGAGATCAAGGCGAGCAACCAGGAACTGAACGGTCGCATGGATCAGGTGTATCAACTGCTGCTGCCAGCCAGGCAGTGAGGGTCTTGCCACGTTGGTGCTCGCGGCTTCCCCATGACCACCCCATCAGCGGGTGACCCTCCCGGGTCTAAGGTGAAACTCCCCTTCCCGACACCGCTGCCATGGCCAATCAGTTGCTCACGGATCGCACGGTGCTGGTGACGGGCGCCAGCCGTGGCATTGGCCGGGCCGTGGCATTGGAGTTGGCTGCCGCCGGGGCGGAGGTGGCGGTCAACTACGCCCGTTCTCCGGAGGCCGCCGCTGAGGTGGTGGCCGCCATCGAAGCGCGGGGTGGGCGCGCCTATGCCCTGCAAGCGGACGTGAGCAGGGAGGCGGAAGCGGACGGCCTGATCAAGGCGGCGTTGGAGCGCAGCGGCAGCCTTGACGTGCTGGTGAACAATGCGGGGATCACCCGTGACGGGTTGTTGATGCGCATGAAAACAGCGGATTGGCAGACGGTGATCGACCTGAATCTTTCCGGCGTCTTTTATTGCACCCGTGCGGTGGCGCGCCCCATGCTCAGACAAAAGCGGGGCCGCATTGTGAACATCACCTCCGTGGTGGGGCTGATGGGCAACCCGGGACAAGCCAACTACGCCGCGGCCAAGGCCGGCGTCATTGGTCTGACCCGCACCAGCGCCAAGGAACTGGCCAGCCGCGGCATCACCGTCAATGCTGTTGCCCCCGGCTTCATCGCCACGGACATGACCAGGGGCCTGGACAGCGATGCCCTGCTCAAGGCCATCCCCATGGGGTGTTTTGGACAACCGGAGCACGTGGCCGGGGCTGTACGCTTCCTTGCCGCCGACCCCGCCGCCGCCTACATTACGGGTCAGGTGGTGCAAGTGGATGGGGGCATCTATTGAGGCAGTGGAGTGGTGCAATGAGGTCTTCCCCCAGGATTTCTGCCTGCCATGGATGGCCCTGGGATGGTCATCTGACTAGAATTGTGATAGAATTGGGCCGTCTCGTATCTGGTCCCATGCGCTTCCCTTTGCTGGTTCCCTTCCTCATGGGCTCCCTGCTGCTGGCCTCCTGTGAGGGGGGCGGTGGTGGGTCCGATAACGAAGCTGCTAATCCCTATAAGGCCATTGCCGAGGCCAGACCTAAGCCGGGGAGCGTAACCCAATCCTCTAATACGCAAAACGGCATTACTTTGGATACCGTAACCGTTACACCCAATGGCAGGGGGATTGATTTACAAAACGGCAATAAATGGAGATATGTGACATCACAAGGTCGCGACTCTATTATAGAAGATGGTGTTTATCATCTTAATGATGGTTTTGACAACAGTGAAGTAAGTCACATTAGTCTTACTGATTGGCTTGCTGATGGTGGCCAATCTCGACGGCATTATGAAAACATTGAAAATTACGGTGAAACAGTCAATAGTTACTTTACTAGCTCTTCGAATAGAGACGGTCTAATACCTATTAATGAGAGTGACAAGTATATTGCTTTAATTGGTAATTATAGAACAACAGATGGCATGGCCGTAGGAAATTTTGCTATTTCTAATAATCCCGAATTTACTAATACCCGTCATTTAACAATAGGAGCTTTCGCAGACGGTAGCGACCCATTTACGCAATCAAACATACAACCATTATTGGGAACGATAAATTATTCTGGAATATTCCAGGGAATAATGTATCGCACAAATAGTTCTACCGATAATTCCTCTAATGGGTTAGTATTTGGACAGGTAAATCTAAACGCTGACTTTGGAGACGGAAATGATTTGGGTTCGGTTTCTGGAGACTTATCAAATCTGACGATTGGGACATTTGATCGTGGTAATGATATTTCTGGGCGCTTGCTTCTTAATGCCGCTAACATAGGCAACGATCATAGTGGATTCTTTGATGGTGACGTAACAGGTCGCTTAGATGGTCTTGATTATACAGGAAAATGGGGCGGTCAATTCTATAATAACAATAGAGGCGATGGCTTACCGGGAACCGTAGCAGGGACCGCGGCGGCTGAATCCTCCGATGGCCAATTTGTCCTTGTGACGCCATGGATGGCTGACTTTAACAGAACTGTACGCAGCGCCTTGAATGAAGGTCCTGGTTACCTTGCCCCAGGCCAGTCCCAAGGAAGCCCCATCGATGCCCAAACCCTGGCCAACAGTTATCTAAATCCTGGCGCGGCCATGGGCGACGCCCTGGGCAACTCCATAGGGCGACAACAGGTGACGGCCTTTAGCAGCGTGCCAGGCATAACCTTCACCCTGAACGGGGATTCCTTTGTGGGGGCAACGCCAGGGGCCAGCCTTGCCGCGTCCCTGGATTCCTTCATGGCCCCTACGGATTGGGCAATCCCTGAACAGTGGCGCTTCAGTCTGAAGAAACCCCTTCACGTTGCTTCCAAGCATGGGGCTTCCATTGACCAGGGCAGCAGTCTGTTCCATCTGGCCAGCCCCCAGGGTCTAGCCGCTTCCTTCCACACCCAAGGGGTGGAGGTTGCTTATCAGCCCTCTAAAGGTCCCTTCACCTTCACGGCGGGGACAGTCCATGAAGACGATTCCCTCTTGGGAACCCAGGCCCAAGGCATCTTTGGTGCCCTTGTCGCCGATACCTTCTATGTAGGCAGTCGTTGGCAAACCGACGTGGGGCAATGGTCCTTGGCCGCCAGTGGGGAAGTTGGTCTTGTGGCACCCAGGGTGGCGGGCAGCAGCGTCATTGACGGCATTGATACCCTCGCCACTAACGCCTTTTCCCTTGAGGCCGTCAGGGAGTTTAACAACGGGAACGCGCTGCGATTCTCCCTTACACAACCCCTACGGGTGGCCCATGGGTCTATGGCCTACACCCTGGCCAGCGGCTCCCAGGACCGTCTTGTGACAGGGGAAAGCTTATTCGTCTTCCCTGGCCCCCAGTGGCCGCCAACTGGACTGGACCACGGCCTTGAGCGTCCCTATGGGTGAGGGGGATTTTTCCTTGGGGCTGACGGTGAGCGCCGATTCAGGCCACATAGCAGGGACCGATTCCGTCTTTTCTCTCTTTGGCGGTTATGAAGCCCATTGGTGACGCCGCTTGGCCAAGGCTCATGCCACGAGAGCGGACAAGCGATCAGATCATCTCCACAAGCTCAGTACCAGGCTATCCGTGAGAACCAAACGGTTGTGCTTGAGGATCTGAACGTATCGGGGATGGTGAAGAATCGCAAGATGGCCCATGCTATTGCCGGTGCTGGGTGGCAACTGCTCAGGACTCTGCTGGGGTCTAAGGCCCGGATGTATAGCGGAGAGGGAGGACGATCAGCCGTTGGCAGCCAACGTCTCAGACCTGCTCAACCTGTGGACACAAAGACGGGAAGGAAGAAGGACTTGTCTGTCCGCACCTGGCCGTGTTCAGCTTGCGGCGCTGAGCAGGACCGAGACGTGAATGCGGCTAAGAACATCCTCGCCGCTGCCCGTGCGGCGAGGTTAAACGCCCGTGGAGCCAGGGGATCAACTCCAGTGCCCTGCCCCTCTCCCTGAAGCCGCCCCAGTCCACGGGATGGAGGATGCCCTTGGCGATCCGGATCTGCTCCTTGAGAATCCGAACCGCCTCGCTGATGTCAAGGGTGGGTTTGCCTTTGCCTCTGGCTGCCGTGTACGTCGCCAGCGCCGCCTTCAGTTCCGGGGCAAGGCCGATCATGTCCACCACCAGGCCGCCCGGTTTGTCCTTGAAAACCCTGTTGACCCGGGCGATGGCCTGGACCAGGTTGGCCTCCTTCATGGGTTTGTCCACATACATGGTGTTGACTTCCTCCGTGCCCTGAGAGGGCGGAGATTCCTTGTCTCAAGTGGTGCATCTCTGCGCCTCCTGATTCAGGTGGGTTCCTGCATCAACGCCAGAAACCAGCAAGCTGGACTTACTCCGGCTCAGACAGGCGTTTTGAGTCTCCGCAAGCCCTGCGGCGACTTCGGGAATAATTCCTGGCAGCGTTAATGTCCCTGTCGTGGACTGCTTCACAGTTGGGATACTGCCAGTGGCGAATACTGAGAGTCTTCTTGCCGCTCTGGTGTCCACATTTAGAGCAGATCTGAGAACTTGGATGCCAGCGGTTAAAAACCTCAACTACTCGCCCGTACATTTTCGCCTTGGATTCCAGGAGAATCCGAAACATTCTCCAGCCAGCGTCTGCAATAGATCCGGCCAGCTTGTGGTTCTTCAGAAGTCCTGCCACATTCAGATCTTCGATCCCTACCGCTTGGTTCTCGCGGATGAGTCGAGTGCTGAGTTTGTGCGGGAAGTCCAACCGTTTATCAGCGACCTTGGCATGGCACTTGGCTACCAGGAACCGAGCGAGAGCTCGGTTCCAAGAGGTTTTGTGTGTCCTACTCAAGGCCTGCTGTAGCCTCCTAAGTTTCTTCAATGCAGAGCGTAGGAACTTGGGCGGGGCGATCTTCTCGCCATCACGAGTGACGGCAAGGGAAGCCAAGCCCAGGTCCACACCTACGGCCTTATAAGGATAAGTCATGCCACGGTTAAGGAACCTCTGAATTAGGGGAAGCCAAGGCGTCATTACAGATTCTGAGTTGTGATTAGGCTGAC
>VXWH01000065.1 GCA_009836025.1 Synechococcus sp. SB0668_bin_13
ACCGCCATACCATGCCTGCCCAGCCCACCCTGGCGGGAGCCCCAGCACCAGTGGGATGCTGCGCTCAGACAATGGCTGGTTCAGGTCTCCGTAGATCATCCGAAATCAACGGGGAGGCCATCGCTTAGGCTTCTTCACGCATTGGCCAATGCTGCCTAAATCCTGATGCAACTTCTGAATAATATCAACGCCAACAACCTCAAAGGTGACTGGTGGGGCGGCCTTACGGCAGCCATCATTGCCTTGCCCATGGCCCTCACCTTTGGCGTCGCCTCCGGTGCAGGGCCTGAAGCAGGTCTGTGGGGTGCTGTGTTGGTTGGGCTGTTTGCGGCGCTGTTTGGGGGCACACCCACCCTCATCTCGGAGCCCACCGGTCCCATGACGGTGGTGATGACCGCAGTGATTGCCAACCTTACCGCCAGCAACCCCGAAAACGGCATGGCCATGGCCTTCACCGTGGTGATGATGGCTGGTGTGTTCCAGATTCTGCTGGGGCTCTTGCGCTTGGGGCGCTACATCACCCAGATGCCCTATACGGTGATTTCAGGCTTCATGTCTGGAATTGGCTTCATCCTCATCGTCCTGCAGTTGGGGCCGGCCTTGGGGCAGAAGGGACCCCCGGGAGGGGTACTGGGAACGTTGCAGAATCTGCCCCAGTTGCTCGCTGGCGTGAAGCCGCTGGAGTTGCTGCTCGCCGCCATCACCGTCGCCATTCTCTGGCTATGGCCCCAGCGCATCAAGAAATACATTCCTCCGCAAGTGGTGGCCCTTGTGTTCGGGACCATCCTCTCCTTGACCCTGGTTCCCGCACTGGGTTCTTCCTCCGGAATGGAGGAGGGTATCCGTCGCATCGGAGAAATCAGTGCTGGTCTCCCCAGCTTGCAGATTCCGGTCTTTGGGGCCGACGAACTGGGTCTGATGCTGGCGGATGCTGCGGTGCTGGGCGCGTTGGGGTGTATTGACGCCCTGCTCACCTCCGTGGTGGCCGACAGCCTGACCCGCACTGAGCACAACTCCAACAAGGAGTTGGTGGGGCAGGGCCTGGGCAATCTGGTATCGGGTCTGTTTGGCGGCATTGCCGGGGCTGGCGCCACCATGGGCACAGTGGCCAACATTCAGACGGGGGCGCGGTCAGCCCTCTCCGGCATCATCCGGGCGGTGATATTGATGGTGGCGATTCTGGCTGTTCCCGGGTTGGTAGCCCCGATTCCCATGGCTGTGCTGGCGGGTATTGCCCTGAAAGTGGGCTTCGACATTGTGGATTGGGGATTCCTCAAGCGGGCCCACCGCATTTCCCTCAAGGGCGCTCTCATCCTCTACGTGGTCATTGGCCTTACGGTGCTGTGGGATCTGATCGTGGCCGTGGGCGTAGGGGTGTTCGTGGCCAATATGCTCACCATTGACCGCCTCTCCCGGCGGCAAAGCGATGCGGTGAAGTCCATCAGCACAGCCGACGACGACTTGAATCTGCCCCAGGAGGAGAAAGCCTTGCTGGATGCGGGTGAGGGCCGCGTGCTTCTCTTCCAACTCACGGGAGACATGATTTTTGGCGTGGCCAAGACCATTGCCCGTGAGCACAATGCCATTGGCCAGTGCAAAGCCATCGTTTTTGATCTTGGCGCTGTCTCCCATTTGGGGGTCACCACGGCGTTGGCCGTGGAGAATGCCGTGGAGGAAGCGGTGAAAGCCCAGCGGCATGTTTATGTTGTAGGCGCCGTGGGAACCACCCGCAGGCGGCTGGAAGCACTGAAGCTGTTCGAGCTGCTGCCCGCTGATCACACCCAACTCAGTCGCGCTCAGGCCCTGGCTGCGGCTGTTGAGGCCATCAAGGCGTGAACCGTTACGCCCTGGCGGGGGAGACATGCTGCTCCCACCAGGGTGTAACGGTAGCCAAGCCAACGGTCTCGTTGGCTTGGGAGGTTGATCATGGCCCATGGTTTTTCTCGATGCCCATGGCCAACATGACGGAAACCCTGCTCGCGGCCAAGGCCGCATCCGGTCTTACCTTTGCTCAGTTGGCGTCCCATGTGGGGCTGGATGAGATGTGTGTGGCGGCCATGCTGTACGGGCAGGCCAGCGCATCACCGGAAGAGGCGACCAAGCTCTGTCAGGTGCTGGGCCTGGGAGAGGATGCCGTGGCGTTTCTGACCCGCTATCCCACCAAGGGATGTCTGGATCCCGTTGTGCCGACAGATCCCCTCATCTATCGCTTCTACGAAATCATGCAGGTGTATGGACTGCCGATGAAGGAGGTGATTCAGGAAAAATTTGGTGACGGCATTATGAGCGCCATTGACTTTACCCTCCATGTGGACAAGGTGGAGGACCCCAAAGGAGACCGGGTCAAGGTGGTCTTCTGCGGCAAGTTCCTGCCCTACAAAAAGTGGTGAAGGGGTGCTGGACCACGGGGCGTTAGCATCCATCCCAGACCCCGTCGCCCCATGGTCCTTTGGCAAGAACGCTCCGACCCTCAGGGCAGCGAGGAGGTCAGCCGACAGCCTGCCAGGGGAGCCAGGGACCTGCTCCCCCAGGATGTGCAGGACAACCGCTGGCTTTGCGCCCGACTGCATCAGGTGTATCGCCGCTGGGGCTACAAGGAGTTGGCGCCTCCCACCATTGAGCGGCTGGACACCCTGGAGGCTGCTGGCGCCATTGACGGGAACGTCCTGCTCAAGGTGTCCAGCCAGGATGCCCTGGGTTTACGCCCGGAGATCACCGCCAGTGTGGCCAGGGCCGCCTGCACCCGCTTGGCCGGCCTCCCCAGGCCTCTACGCCTCTGGTATGAGGGCAGTGTGTTCCAAAGGGAAGACATCGGCGGCCATGAGCGGGTCCAGGAGGAACTGCAGAGCGGCATTGAACTCATCGGCGCTCCAGGGCTGGCGGGGGATGGGGAATTGGTGGCCATCCTGCTGGACGCTTGCCGCCAGTTGCCCTTCCATCCGGATCACCAGCCCACCTTGCTCCTGGGCCACAGCGCCCTGTTTGTAGCCCTTCTGGCGGATTTTCCCACCCATCAACAGGCTGGTTTACGCCAAGCCCTGAGCCGCTACGACGTCTTGCAGCTTCAGGCCCTGGACCTCTCGGCCGCGGATCAGAAGCGGGCCCAACAGTTGCTGAGTGTGCGGGGGGAGCCGGGTGTTGTGCTGGACAGGCTATCAGCCTTTTCCAAGGCTGCTGCCGTGAACGAACTGCGCGCCCTGGTGGAACTGATCACGGAACGGGCGCGCCAGGCTGGCGTTCGCCTGCAACTGGACCCCACCTTTCTGCCAACATTCACCTTCTATGACGGGGTTGTGCTGCGCCTGGTCTGCCAAGGCGCCCACGCCCTGGTGCCGGTCGCCACCGGGGGCCGCTACAACCGCCTGCTCAGGCACTTTGCCCCCGGGGACCAGGACGCCAGTGGCACCGGCTTCAGTTTCAAGGTGGAGCGGCTGCGCAGACTCCTGCAAGACCACAGGGTGGCGCTGTCCGGCCAGACCGCTGTGCATGTGCTGGTCACCTATGAACATCCTTGCCGCCTGGGGGACGCCATGGCTTGTCTGGAGCGTCACCACCGCGCCCAGGTGCCAGCGGAGTTGCTGCCTGCCGATACGGCTGGGGAGCCCGCCCAGGGTCATGCCTCCCCCCATGGCCCTCACCCCCAGGTGCTGGTCACCTATAACCACCCCATGAGCCGGGCGGCGGCCCAAGCCTGTGTGCAGCGCCACCGGGCAGCGCAGGTGGCGGTTCAACTCTGGCCCCAGCCCTGTCCCACAATGGCCGCCGCCAAGGCGGCCTGGAAAACCGCCTGGACGCAAGGAGGATCATTCCCTTGCCTGGAATGGCTGACGGCCGCCAGGGACTGACCCGCGTCCTGAAGCGCCCATGGGCGCCTGGCTGTCCCACTAACCCCAGTTCCGGCAGGGACCAGGAACAGTCGCGGTTTCCCCGCCTGACCATTGCCGCCTGTGGAAACGGGTGGGCGTCAGGTTTTGAGCCTCACCCGTGTACCGTGACCGTCCAAGTAACCTGAACATGTACCCCGCACCACCGACCCCATGCCAGCGCTTCCCACCGGCCTGACGGGATGATTGCCATCGGTCTTCTTTACTGCCCTGTTGGGGCTGATCTGGTATGAAGTCAAGGCCGGTGAAGCCAGGGTCAATAAACAGCCTGCCCCTAGGGCCTGAGTAAGCCCAATAAGGCCTCCAGCCCATCAGCGGGTGGTGCCATGGTGTCTCGCTTGGTCAGACTCAGGGCAATGCCCTTTTCCCCGTAGGAAGCTTCGTTGCAAAACACGGGCCAGACAGGTTCTTCCCCCTGGTAGGCGACAGTCTCGCCGGTCTCCATGAGGAACAACGGATCTCCTGGACACAACGCGGTCCAATCCCACTGGGGACGATACGGATGCAGGCATCCAATCTGGCGACCGGCGTTGTCCCGTGGCCAGTCCAGGCTGCCCAGATGACGGTGAACCACCATGGTCTCCGGCAGCCTTGCCTTGCCAATCAGGCAGTCCCCCAGCACCGCCAGCACACCTTCCAGGCAAGCGGTTGTTTTCTGAACGGTTCCCGTGTCCACGATTCCCTGGGCCACCGGACCCACTTCCAGCACAAGGCCGCAGGGCCAGTGCCGCACCAGAAAACCACACTCCTCAGGGTGGTCCTCGTTGATCTGGAAGAGATAGACCGGCATGCCAACGGCCTGATGCACCAGCGCGGCCAAGGCAAGATCCGCAGGGCGTTCTCCAATCACCACCACCGAGGAGCCCATGGCTGCTGTGGTGGTGTGCAGGTCCAGCACCAGATCGTGAGGATCGTTACTCCTGGGTCCGTAGGTGTCCACCAACTCCCGGGCGCGGACGACTTCGCGGATGGCGCAATGCCGATCCCTCAACAGCACCTCGGTGAAACAGCGGTTCAGGTCTCGATCCATGTAGCGGCGATTGGCCCCATAGGCTTCAGGGTTGCCGATGCAGGTGGTGGTGGGCAGGGGGGAGGCCAACAGCACAGGTTGGGCCTCCCAGCACTGCAAGATCCAGGGTGCTGTGCGCTCGTTGCCGTGGGTGCCCCCCACCAGCAGCAAGCGACCGTGTTGATGATCCATGGTGTTTCCTTTGACCTCCTCCCCGTCCTGAAGGCGGGGGATTCCTCTCTACTGCCCGACGCCCAGGATTTTCAGTTCGCCCAGAATGTTGCTGAGCATCTGCTTGGCGTCCCCAAAGAGCATGGACGTGTTGGGACGTTCAAAGAGATCGTTCTTGATGCCGGAGTAGCCGGCGCTCATGCCCCGTTTCACCACGAATACGGTCCGGGCCTCCTGCACGTCCAGCACCGGCATCCCATAGAGCGGCGAATCAGGGTCGGTCTTGGCCTGGGGATTCACCACGTCGTTGGCCCCCAACACCAGCACCACGTCCGTTGCGGGGAATTCGGGGTTGATGACGTCCATCTCCTTGAGTTGCTCGTACGGCACGTCGGCCTCCGCCAGCAGCACGTTCATGTGTCCCGGCATACGCCCAGCTACAGGGTGAATGGCATAGGTGACCGTCACCCCGTGCTTTTCCAGCAGGCGGGCCACCTCCCGCAGGGTGTGTTGAGCCTGAGCCACGGCGAGGCCGTAGCCAGGCACAACCACGACCCGCTCCGCCGCCTCCAGGGTCAAGGCACACTCCTCGGCCGAGCAGGAGGTGATGTTGGTGTATTCGCTGCTCCCTTTGCTGCCAGTGGATGCTGTCCCCAGCGCGCCCCCAAAGAGAACGGCAGTCAAGCTGCGGTTCATGCCGGCACACATCACCTGCGTCAGGATCAAGCCTGCGGCGCCCACCATGGCGCCAGCCACAATCAACAGTCGTTGTCCGACAACAAAGCCGGCCGCTGCCGCCGCAACACCTGAATAGGAATTCAGCAGTGAGATGACCACGGGCATATCGGCGCCGCCAATGGGGAGGGTCAGGCCGATGCCCAGCAGACTGGCGCTGATGACCAAAGGCCACAGTGCGTTACTGGAGCCACCCACCGTCAGCACAGCGGCCAGAAGCGCCACAGTGGCCAGGGCAATGTTGAACCCGTGGCGCCAGCGGCTCATCATCCAGCCGGGTGTGGGCAGCCATCCCTGCAATTTGCCCATGGCCACCACCGAGCCGGTGCAGGTGACGGCGCCC
>VXWH01000057.1 GCA_009836025.1 Synechococcus sp. SB0668_bin_13
CTGGAGGGGAAGAGAGAACAACGCAGCGCCACCACCGCCGCAGACCACTCCCTCAAGCTACGCTTCTCCCTCCTCTTCTGAGCGGCAACCCCTTAGGACCCGGCTTGCAACAACACCGCAGACTGCCTACACCATGCCTTGCAGGGCGTCTGTGGCCATGGCGGCCATGGCCTGGCTGGTGGCCTTGGGCAGGCGCACGTAGCGGCCCATGGCGGCCTGGGCCAGGTCCTCGCCAAAGCCGCTGCGGATGAATTTGCGCTCCGTGTCGATCACCAGCAACTTGATGCCCAGCCGCACGTATTGGGCCGCCACCTCCAACAGTTCCTGGCGCACGTCCTTGCCGGGGTCCTCCTCCTGGCCGAGGGAGCGGCTGAGGGGAACGTTGCCCCGCCCGTCCGTAATGGCCACCACCACCACCTGGGCGATGTCGCCCCCGGCGATGGCGTTGACCCCGACCCGGGCCGCCTGGGTGAGGCCATGGGCCAGGGGTGAGCCGCCCCCACAGGGGAGTGTTTCCAAGCGCCGCCGCGCCGCGGTAATGGAGCGGGTGGGGGGAAGCAACACCTCCGCCTGTTCTCCCCGGAAGGGAATCAGGGCCACCTGGTCGCGGTTTTTGTAGGCTTCCCCCAACAGACGCAGCACGGCCCCCTTGGCCGCCTGCATCCGGTTCAGGGCCATGGAGCCGCTGCTGTCCACCAGAAATACCACCAGCGCCCCGGCTCGCCGCTCCAACTGCTTGGCCCGCAGGTCGTTCTCCTCAATGACGACAGGGCGGCTGGCATCCCGGCGGCGGCGTTGCTTCTGGTAGGGCGCCGCAGCCCGCAGGGTGGCATCCACCGCAATCCGCTTCACCGGTCCCCGCGGCAGCATGGGGCGCACGTAACGGCCCCGGCTGTCACTGTTCACCACGGCCCGGCGGCCGCTGCGCCCGGCCCGGGACTGCGCCGCCTGGAACACCAGTAGATCCGGATCCACCGCAGCCGCTTCCGGCTCCAGGAGAAACTCCTCTGGGATGGCGGCGGGGCCTTGCTGTTCAGGATTGTTGTCCGTCCCGTCCGGCGGGTCCGGTTCCGTATCCGGTTCGGTGTCCGTCTCCTCCTGACCTGCGTCCGGTTCCGGGGCGGGGGGCGGCTGATTCTGGGGCTGCTGGCGCTCATCAAACCGGGCCCGGGGCGCAATGACCAGCTCCACCGCGGTGCGCAGATCCTCCGCCAGCACCTCATCCCGCCCCGCCAGCGCCGCTGCGGCCCTGGCCACCCCCATGGCAAACAACTCCGCCCGATGTCCTTCCACCCCACCCCGGGTGGCTTCTTCCACCAGATAGGCCACCTGGGCCGTGCTGATGCGCACGTCCGGGAGCCACTGGCGCGCCAGCAGGAGTTGGGTGGCCATGGCGTCGGTCTGCTGCTGCCACTGTTCACGAAATCCCAGGGAATCACGGGTTGCGTCCAGCACCGTGGCGACCACCGCGGCCCGATTGTCCCGGGTCAGGAGTTGATCGGCGCTGATGGCCATGGCAAAGCGGTCCAGCAGATGGTCCCGCACGGGTCCCTCTTCCGGGTTGTAGGTGGCCAGCAGCAGGCAGCGACAAGGATGGCTGGTGCTGATGCCTTCCCGCTCAATGCGGTTGCAACCGCTGCCCACCGCCTCCAGCAGCAGGTTGATGATGGTGTCGTCCAGCAGGTTCAGCTCATCGAGATAGAGCACCCCCCGATGGGCCTCCGCCAGCAGCCCCGGCTGGAACACCGCCTTGCCGCTGCCGAGAGAGGCGCCCACGTCCACGGCCCCCAACAGCCGGTCCTCGGACACGCCAACGGGAACCTGCACAAAGGGGGCCGGCGCCACCCGGGCGGGCAACTGCTCGGGCGCCACCCCCGCCCAGCGTTCCCGGGTTCTGGGGTCCCAATCCTGGGGATCGTGGGGATCGCTGTTGAGGCTGCCGGGCAGGATTTCAATGGGGGGCAGCAGGGCATGGAGCCCCCGCGCCAGCACCGACTTGCCCGTGCCGCGGCGCCCGGCAATCACCACACCGCCCAGTCCGGGATCCACCGCCGCCAGGAGGAGGGCCGTTTTAGCAGTGTCATGGCCGGTGACGGCGGCCAGGGGAAAGGCCTGGCGCGCCACGGCGCCAACACCAGCAAAGGGAGCAGGGCTGGCGTCGCTGGCAACCATGGAGAGGGGGATGGTGGTTGGGACTTGATCCTATAGCCCATCCGCTCAACCTTTCCCCCTGTAGGCCACGTCAAAGCTGGCGTTGATCACGAACTGCCGGAAGTCCGGGTTGTCCATGAAGTGTTTGAAGAACTGGGTGTCGTCCTTCATGATGCCCATGATCACCCGACTCACGGCAGCGGTGTACTCAACACGGGCATTGTCGCGATCCGAGTGTTCCCGTGCGTTCCTGAAGGCGGGATCTTTTCCCGCCTTGACCGGAATCTCCTCCGTAATCATCTTTCCGGCTCGATCCTTGTCCTTCCACTCGATTCCACCGAAAAGATCGTTGAAATTGGCGATGATACGGGAGAGCAGATCCAGCTCGGCCTCCCGTTGTCCGCCAACCCCCTCTCCCGGCACGGGGTCAATTTCCCCGTCCTCGTCCTTCAGGAGGATTGCCTGCATGGCCTTCTTCTCGGCCCGGTAGCTGTCCATGTCAACGGTCTCAAGGATGCCTTTTGACAAGTCCTCCTCCACCGGCGCTGGCAGCTTGGGAATAAGCAGGTTGAGGAAGATGGAACGCTCTTCCCAATCCCGGTTGTTGTAGGGAAGGATGGAAGAGAGGAAAGCGTAGGTGCGCACGAACGCCTTGGCCTTGCTCTTGAAGGCCACCTGGGCGTCTTCGTCCAGGTCGCTCCGATACACCGCCACGCACTGGCTCAACATCGGGTCCAGTTGGTCCCGCTCCGCGCCGTCCAGGTAGCGCCTGACGCAAGCTTCTACTTGATCCGGCCCGTACACCTGGGCATGATCCAGGTCCCTCTGGAGGTCGTGGAGTTTGTCGGGGTCCGTCTTGTCGGAGAGAACAGTGGTGCGGTAATAATCCGAGAAGGCCGCCTTGATGGTTTCCGTGTCGTTCTGGAAGTCCAGCACGAACATGTCGTGCTTCCCGGCGTGGGCGCGGTTGAGGCGGGAAAGGGTCTGGACCGCCTTGACCCCGGAGAGGGGTTTGTCCACGTACATGGTGTGGAGCAGGGGTTCGTCGTAACCGGTCTGGAACTTGTCGGCGCACACCAGGAAGCGATAGGGCTCCTCCTGGAACACCTCGGCAATCCTGGCGGACGGGAACCCGTTGAGGGTGGCCTCGCTCAGCTTTTCGTCGCCGTGCTCCCCCGAGAAAGCGACAACGGCCCGGTAGGGGCTTTTGCGCTCCTTCAGATAATTACGGATGGCGCGGACATACTGGATGGCCCGCTCGATGCCGTTGGTGACCACCATGGCCCGGGCCTTGCCGCCAATTTTGCGCTGGGCGATCACCTGTTCATGGAAATGGTCCACCATGATTTCCGCCTTGTGGCGGATTGCGTGCTGGTGCCCCTCCACGTAGCGCCGCAACTTCTTCCGGGCCTTCCTGGCGTCGAACTCCGGGTCGTCCGCTACGGTCTTGGCCAGTTTGTAGTAGCTGCTGACCGGGGTGTAGTGCCGGAGCACGTCCAGGATGAACCCCTCCTGGACGGCCTGCTTCATGCTGTAGACGTGGAACGGCCGCTGGCGCGCCGTGCCGTCCCCCTGGGGATCCGGATCCCCGAAAATCTCCAGGGTCCTGTTCTTGGGGGTGGCGGTGAAAGCGTAATAACTGGCGTTGGGGAGCAGCTTGCGGGACGCCATCAAGCGGTTGATGCGGTCCTCGTCGGTCTCCTCCTCCTCCGGGTCACCCGTCTCCCCCAGGGCGCGGGCCATGGCGGCGCTGGCCTTGCCCCCCTGGCTGGAATGGGCCTCGTCGATGAGGATGGCGAAGCTGCGGCCCCGCTGCCCGTTGCCGATTTGGTCCACAATGACGGGGAACTTCTGCACCGTGGAGATGATGATCTTCCTGCCCTGCTCAAGGAACCGGCGCAGGTCCCCGGAGTGTTCCGCATGGGCCACGGTGGCCCGCACCTGGGTGTACTGCCGGATGGTGTCGCGGATCTGCTGATCCAGAACGCGGCGGTCGGTGACCACGACGACGGAATCGAAAACGGGCCTGCCGTCTCGCTCCAGCCCGATGAGTTGATGGGCCAGCCAGGCGATGGAATAGCTCTTGCCGCTGCCGGCCGAGTGCTGGATCAGATACCGTCTCCCCGCCCCGTGCCGGCGGCCGTGCTCCAGGAGCCGACGCACCACCTCCAACTGGTGGTATCTGGGCCAGATTTGCACCTTCTTCGCCTTGCCGGTCTTCCCGTCCTTGGATGCCACCAGTTGGGCGTAGTTCTCCAGGATGTCGGCCACGCTCTGGCGAGTGAGGACGCGGCGCCACAGGTAATCCGTCTTGAGGCCGTCCGGGTTGGGGGGATTGCCGGCCCCCTGTTGCCAACCCCGGTTGAACGGCAGGAACCGGGACGCCTTGCCCCGGAGATGGGTGCAGAACTGCACCTGGTGATCGTCCACCGCAAAGTGGGCCACGCACCGCCCAAGCTGGAACAGGGGCTCCCGGGGGTTGCGGTCCCGCCTGTACTGCTCAAAGGCGTCCGCCACCGTCTGCCGGGTGAGGCTGTTCTTGAGTTCGAGGGTGAAGACGGGCAACCCGTTGATGAACAGCGCCATGTCCAGCGCCCGCTGGGTATCGTCCCGGCTGTAACGGAGTTGGCGGGTGACGGTGAACCGGTTCTGCTGGAACCATCGCCGGGCCGTCTCGTTGTGGGGGGAAGGGGCGCCGTAGAACAGATCAATGTCATGGGCGCCATGGCGGATGCCGTTGCGCAGCACGGCAACAACGCCGTGTTTGGCGATTTCCCCTTGCAAACGGGCCAGGAACTTGCGTCGGGTGGGGCCGTCCTCGTCAAGCTGGAGGGCAGGGGCGGCCTTGGGCTGGGTGGCGTGGAGAAACGTGCGGAGTTGGACCAGGTCCAGGCAGTATTCCCGGTTGTAATCGTGATGATTGCCCGGCGACCAGCCGCACCCCCCTGGCGCCGCCGGTTCGCCGATGGTGGGGCCGGCAGGGGGATCGCAAAGATCGCCGGTGAGGGCCTTGCAAATGAGGCGTTCCAGGCCCCGTTCGCTGAGATCGGTGGTCATGGGTGGGGGCTCCGGCCGGGGTCGGCAAGGTCCGTCCCATCCTGACAGTTGGAGTCCGGTGGGAGCGGGTCGCCTTTGGGCAAGTGGGCCGCCACTTCCCGCACGTCCAGCTTGCCGGTGACCACGTCGGCAATGAGGCGGGTGCGGTATTCGTGGAGTAGGTCAATCTCCCGCTTGATTGCGGCGCGGTGCTTTGCAATGCGTTGAGTGGTGTGGTTAAGGAAGTGGGCGATGGCGGTTTGTTCTCCTATCGGAGGTACAACTGACTTAATTCGCTTGAATTCATCCCAGTAGAGCCGATCACGGTCCGAGACGATCCCTCTTGAATAGTTTTTCACTACGCGCTTGTAAGCGCCAGTGCTGAACAAATGTTCGTAGTAGTCTGATTCTATTCTATCAATCGGCTTGAGCACAACATATGCAGGGCTGACCAATCCATCGGCTGGCACAACACCAATAGCCCCTTGCCACATGCGCATTGTGTTGTATGCGATGTCTCCCTTCTTGGCTCGCTTATAGCGATCTTTCTCGCTCATCTGCTGCTTACGTCCGCCAGCCTCCATGTCCCGAATAACAACTCCCTTGTGAAGTGACACCTCCAAAATGGGTAGTGAGTCATATCCTGTTTCACTGCGCTCGCTGAAGAGCCATCCATTACGGCACACCTCCCAATGCTCCGGCACTCTCCTTAACCAGTCCACACCAGAATCCTTGTAGGCTGGATAGGGCTGGCCGGTTTGGACATTGATTTGGCCTGTGACGGCTTGATTGATAATAACCTGCTTTTGCTCTTCCAGGAGTTTGATTAGTTTTTGCTTGGCGTGGATGTGGCGTTGGATGCGTTGAGTGGCGTGGGAGAGAAAGCGGGCGATGGCGTGTTGCTCGGGGAGGGGT
>VXWH01000090.1 GCA_009836025.1 Synechococcus sp. SB0668_bin_13
GCGCTTCTCGGCGCTGGGGGAGGTGGGGCAGGTTATCCAGAACTCCGGTTGAGAAGGCAAGTCACAGAAGAGGGGTGTTGGCGGGGTCTTGCCCTGCGGCGGGAGTGCGGGGCGGAGCTGAATCTGCCACGGCCGGATCGTTTTGCAGGGCCGCCACCAGTGCCTGGCGGATGGTTCCAGCCTCAATGATGGTCATGGTGGCTGGGGGGGTAATCTCGCTGCCAGCGGGAACCAAAGCCCGGTGAAACCCCAGGCGTTGTCCTTCCTGGAGGCGCTGCTCCAGCCGGGCCACGGGACGCAGTTGGCCTCCCAACCCCAATTCGCCAATGCACAAGGTGCCGGGGGGAATCAGCAGGTCCCGATGGCTGGCCACCACGGCCACCGCCACCCCCACGTCTGCCGCCGGTTCCGTCACCTCCAGGCCGCCGGCGACGGCCAGATAGCAGTCAAAGCGGGACAGGGGCAGCCCCAACTGCTTTTCCAGCACCGCCAGGATCTGATGAAGGCGGTTGTTGGCAATCCCCGTGGCAGAGCGGCGCGGGCTGGCGTAGCTGCTGGGACTGACCAGGGCCTGCAACTCCACCACCAGGGGACGGGTGCCCTCGCACGCCACAATGGCGGCGGTGCCGCTGGTGGGCTCCCCCTGACTCAGAAACAGTTGGCTGGGATTGGCCACCTCTGCCAACCCCCTGTCCCCCATTTCAAAGACCCCCAGTTCAAAGGTGGCGCCGAAACGGTTTTTCAGGGACCGCAAGAGACGGTGGCTAACGAAACGGTCTCCCTCGAAGCTCAGAACCGCATCCACCAGGTGCTCCAGCGTTTTGGGGCCGGCCAGGGTTCCCTCCTTGGTCACGTGCCCCACCAGCAGCGTGGCAATGTGCCTGGTCTTGGCCAGTTGCCGCAGGGCCGCTGCGCAATCCCGCACCTGGGCCACCGAGCCCGCCGGGGAATTGAGGTCCGGGTTGTGGAGGGCTTGAATGCTGTCAATGACGGCCACATCCGGAGCCAAGCTCTCCAGCTCTTGCAGCACCAGGTGCAGATCGGTCTCCGCCTGGAGCCGCAACCCCATGGCGCTGCCGGAATCACGGGGTTGCGGCTCTGGCCGGCAACCACACAACCGCGACCAGCGCAGCCGGATCTGCTGGGCCGACTCCTCCGCGCCCACATAGAGAACGGGCACCTGTTGGGCCATGTGGTGGGCGGTCTGGAGCAGCAAGGTGGATTTACCAATGCCGGGATCACCGCCAACCAGCACCAGAGACCCCCGCACCAGCCCTCCCCCCAGCACCCGATCCAGTTCACCGGAGCCCGTGCTGATGCGCACCTCGGCCATGGGCTCCACCGTCGCCATGGGCTGGGAACGGGGCGCGGTGGAGGATGGTTGGTCCCGCTGCGATGTGAGGGAGCGGGCTGGGGGCGCCTCCTCAAGCAGGGTGTTCCAGGCGCCGCAGGAGGGGCAACGACCAAAGAACTGGTGGGTCTGGGAACCGCAGGCCTGGCAACGGTAAACAGGTTGAACGCGAGGCACTTCAGGGCAGGACGACGGATGTGGAGCGGTCCATGGAGACTTGAGATCCTCTTTGTGAAGAAAAATAGCGGCCTGCCGAGGTTAAGGCTGTGCCCCCCATCCTCCGCTTGCGATTATTAAGGAAGCATGAACTCTGCCCATGTCCACCAGGAGCACATCCAAAGAACAAATCCTTGTTGTGGATGACGAGCCCAGCATCCGCCGGATTCTGGAGGCACGCCTCTCCATGATTGGTTACATGGTGCATAGCGCTAGCAACGGGGAGGAGGCCCTGGATCTATTCCATCGCCACCAGCCGGACATGCTGGTTCTGGACGTGATGATGCCCAAGCTGGATGGTTACGGGGTTTGCCAGGAGGTGCGCCGTGAATCGGATGTGCCCATCATCATGCTCACCGCCCTGGGGGATGTGGCGGACCGCATTACCGGCCTTGAGCTTGGGGCTGACGACTACGTGATCAAGCCTTTCAGTCCCAAGGAACTGGAGGCGCGCATTCGTTCCGTGCTGCGCCGCATTGATAAGGATTCAGGATCAGGGGCGCCGAGTTCGGGCCTGATCCATATTGGTCAGTTGCGCATTGATGCCAACAAGCGCCAAGTGTTCAAGGGAGATGAGCGCATTCGTCTCACGGGGATGGAATTCAGCCTGCTCGAGTTGTTGGTGAGTCGGTCGGGGGAACCGTTCAGCCGCGCCGAGATTCTCAAGGAGGTGTGGGGGTACACCCCTGAACGCCATGTGGACACCCGGGTGGTGGACGTGCATATCTCCCGGCTGCGGGCCAAGCTGGAGGAAGATCCCGCCAATCCGGAACTGATCCTCACAGCCCGTGGCACCGGCTATCTGTTCCAGCGGATTGTGGACCGGGAGGCCCTTGCCGTTCCAGCGGCCGCACCGGCCCGCAATGGCTACAGCCGTGTTGAAGTCGCCCCCATGGCCATGGCTTCGTCCGTCCCGGCCCAGGCCGCTGCCGCCAGCAAGGTCAACGTCTGAACCGGCTGCACCTGAAGCTGCACCTGAATATGGGCGTTCAGGTGCTGGACGCGGGAGGCCGTCTTCATGTTCCCCTGAACCCGCCAGACACCCGCTAGACTCATCCGTGGATTGCCGAAAGCGGTGGCAACGAAAGGATCTCACTCTCCTTGGGCGCGCCGCCGGGCCATACGCCGCATCCGCCGCATCCGGCGTTTGTCGCGTCAGTCCCGGTTCATGCGGTCTCTGCTCAACACCGTGGGGACGTTGCGGCACTTCCGCACCACACGCCATCTCCCCAAGCGCTCCGAGGAGGACCTGAGTCGTCGGCTCTGGTTGGCGGTGGACGGCATGGGGGGCGACCATGCACCCGAGGCCATCCTGCGGGGCTGCCTGGAGGCGGTGCAGCGCTTGCCGGTGCGGCTGTGGTTTTGCTGCGAGCCCCAAGCCCTGGACACCCTCTGGCAGGACGAGGCCCTGTTACAGGATTTTGAGCGCTCCGTCAACAACGGGCTCATCGCCGTTGTGGATGCCGGTCCTTCCGTGACCATGGCCGACGAGGCCACCGCCGTGCGCCGCAAACGCAAGGCCAGCATCAACGTGGCCATGGATCTGGTCAGCAGTGGCCGCGCCCACGGGGTCTACTCCGCTGGCAATTCTGGCGCGGTGATGGCCTCGGCCGTCTTTCGTCTGGGTCGTCTGGAGGGCATGGATCGGCCCGCCATTGGCGCCCTCTTCCCCACCAACGACCCGGCCCGGCAGGTGCTGGTTCTGGACGTGGGGGCCAACATGGATTGCAAGGCCGCCTATCTGCACCAGTTTGCCCTGCTGGGCAGCATCTACAGCGCCGCCATTCTGGGGGTACACAAACCCAGGGTGGGACTCATCAACATTGGCGAAGAGGCCTGCAAGGGGAACGAACTGTCCTTGGCGGCCTACGGCCTGCTTCAGAACGAGCAACGCATTCACTTCCGCGGCAACTGTGAAGGCCGCGATGTGCTCAGTGGACAATTTGACGTGGTGGTTTGTGACGGGTTTACGGGCAACGTGCTCCTGAAATTCCTTGAATCCGTGGGCAAGGTGCTGCTGGACGTGCTGAAGGCGGAACTGCCCCGTGGCCGTCGCGGCAAGCTGGGGGCCGCGTTCCTCCATGGGAATCTGCGCCGCATCAAGCAACGCCTTGACCACGCCGAACATGGCGGCGCCTTGCTGCTGGGGGTCAACGGCATCTGCGTCATTGGCCACGGCGGCAGCCGCACCACGGCAGTGGTGGCCGCCCTGCGCCTGGCCCTCTCCGCCTGTGACAAGGACATCATGGGCCAGTTGAGGCAGTTGGTTGCCCAGCCGGAGATCCCCGTGCCGTCTCCGGCTGATCGCCCCGTGCAGGAACCACGGCCCCCTACACTGGCGTAGTGGGCCATGATTAACTGCCCAGGGTTGGAGCTGTTCTGTGTCTGCAGCGGTTGGCGTTGCCCTTACTGGCAGTGGTGCTGCCACGCCGGCTCGTGTGGTGACCAATGACGAGTTGAGCCTGTGGCTGGACACCAGTGACGATTGGATTCGCAGCCGCACCGGCATTGCTGCACGACGAATTGCCACGGCTGAAGACAGCCTGGAATCCCTCTCCGGCCAGGCGGCAAGCCAGGCGCTGGAGCGGGCTGGCTGGCGGCCGGACCAGGTGGACCTCATCCTGCTGGCCACCTCCAGTCCCGACGATCTTTTCGGGTCCGCCCCTGCTGTGCAAGCGGCCTTGGGGGCCGGCAACGCCGTGGCCTTTGACCTCACCGCGGCCTGTAGCGGGTTTCTGTTTGCCCTGATCACCGCGGCCCAGTACATCCGTAGCGGCGTCTATCGGCGGGTGCTGGTGGTGGGCGCTGATCTCCTCAGCCGCTGGGTGGACTGGCGGGATCGGCGCACCTGTGTGTTGTTTGGCGACGGGGCGGGCGCCGTGGCCATGGAAGCGGCTCCGGAAGGCTGGGACGGTCTGCTGACCATGGTCATGCGCACGGACGGCCGCCGCCGCAGGTGCCTCACCATGGCCCGTCAGGCCACCCCCCGGACCCTCCACGACCAGCTTCAAGCCGGCTCCGGTGGCTTCCGCCCCATCGCCATGGATGGGCAGGAGGTGTACAAGTTCGCTGTCCAGCAGGTGCCGCTGGTGTTGACCCAGGCCCTGAAGCAGGCTGACGTCACCGCGGAGCAACTGGACTGGCTGCTGCTCCACCAGGCCAACGAGCGGATTCTGGCCGCCGTGGCCCAGCGCCTTGGCATCCCTGCCGCCAAGGTGCTGAGCAACCTGGGGAGCTACGGCAACACCTCGGCCGCCACCATTCCCCTCATGCTCCACGAGGCGGTGGCGGCGCAGCGGATCCGGCCCGGTCACCTGATCGCCAGCAGTGGTTTCGGGGCGGGTCTGAGTTGGGGGGCCGCCCTGTTGCGTTGGGGGCTGCCTGACGGGTCTTAGGGTCTCTCTACGGATCTCGTCATTACCGAATCAAACGGGGAGGACCTTCCCCCGGGTCTCCGATCTAAAATTGGGGTACTCCGTCTGCACGCCGTCCACCATGGCCCACTCCATACTAAAAACGGAAGGTAAGGCGGGGTACGGAACCGCTTTTGGCTGGTCTGGCCTGGGTGTGCTTGGGTTCCTGTTGGGGGCTTCTATCCTGCCGGCGGTGGCGCAGTCTCCGTCGACCGAGCCGGCGGTGAGCATCACGGGCGGCCCGACCGTGACCGAGGGTGCGGACGCGACCTTCACTCTGACCGCAAACCCGGCGCCGGCGGCGGACATCACGGTGAAGGTCCACTTGGACGACAAGCCGGGGTTCTTCGCAGTCCCATGGGTTCCCGACCTTGATCGGGAAATACCCGATGGATACCCCGAGTCGTTCCACTACCTACGGTGGTACTCACCCGCAAAGGTGACCATCGGCACGGGCGGCACGGCCAGCTTCACGGTGGCCACGGTGGACGACAGCTTCGCCGAGCTGCACGGCGCGATTGACGCGACCGTCCAGGCGGGCGACGGCTACAGCGTGGGCTCGCCCTCCTCGGCCTCGGTCACCGTGAAAGACAATGACTCGCCGGACATCCCTGACAAGGTCACCCTTTCCACTCGGGGGTCGTCGACGATCACGGAAGGAATAGGTACCGCCCTCGTAATCCGGCCCTCGACGAGGGCGCAGGTATCCGTTCCGGCAAAGGTTAAGATCACGCGCACGGGCGACTTCATGGCCACAGCCCATGGAGACCACAACTGGCCCACGTTTTCCGATGAGTACCGCAACTATCAGGACTGTTTGCAGGGTGATGGGACCGGCAAGGGCGCATGCACCGATGACCTCCATTTGGGAGCTTTGAGCGCAGATTCGATTATCTATAACATTGGAACGTGGAACGACGGCGTCGACGAGCCGGACGGCACGCTGACGGCGGTCGTCGAATATGAAAAAACGGGCGAGACGGTCACGTCGAACAGCGTCACGCTCTCCATCCGTGACAACGACCCGACGGTGGTGAGCCTGGTCCGCACGGGTACGGTGAGCACGGTGGCGTTCACGGTGACCCTGAGCCGGGCGCTG
>VXWH01000106.1 GCA_009836025.1 Synechococcus sp. SB0668_bin_13
GTCCTCCAGGGACACGCTGTCATAGCCCGTCAGGTGCAGCAGGGCATAGAGCAACATGCAGCCATGCCCGGCGGACAGCACAAAGCGATCCCGGTTGAACCACTTGGGATTCTTGGGATTGTGGCGCATCACCTTGTCCCACAGGGCATAGCCCATGGGCGCGGCCCCCATGGGCAGGCCGGGGTGGCCGCTTTTGGCCTGGTTGACCGCATCGATGGCCAGAAAGCGAATGCTGTTGACGCAGAGGGTGTCAATGGAAACAGGCGCGGCAACCATGGGGCAGGAAGGGGTGAATGGTGTGGGAGGGACGATGGGGAGCCAAGACTTGAAATTAATTCCAGCGCCGGAACGCCAGGCATACGTTGTGCCCGCCAAAGCCGAAGGAATTGGACAGGGCAACGTTGACCGTCAATTCCCGGGCTTCGTTGGGGACGTAGTCCAGGTCGCAGTCCGGGTCGGGGATCATATGGTTGATGGTGGGGGGCACAAAGCCATGGGTGAGGGCCAGCACCGTGGCCACGGCTTCAATCCCTCCGGATCCACCCAGCAGGTGCCCGGTCATGGACTTGGTGGAGCTCACCGGAACGGAGTGGGCCACCTCTTCCCCGAGAGCCATTTTAATGGCAGCCGTTTCCGTCTTGTCGTTGGCCCCCGTGCTGGTGCCATGGGCATTGATGTAGTCCACCTGGCTGGACTCCAGGCGCCCATCCGCCAGGCAGCGGGCCATGGCTTTGGCGGCAGGACCGCCGCCAGCGGGGGGAGCGGTGACGTGGTGGGCATCACAGGTGCTGCCGTAGCCAATCAGTTCGGCCAGGATCCGGGCGCCCCTGGCCTGAGCATGGCCCAACTCTTCCAGGAGAAGCATTCCCGAGCCTTCCCCGATCACAAAGCCGTCCCGCTCCGCATCAAACGGTCGGCTGGCATGGGCTGGATCCTCGTTGCGGGAGGAGAGGGCCCGGGCACTGGCAAAGCCCGCCACACTCAGGGGGGAAATGGGAGACTCGGTGCCGCCACAGATCATGGCATCCGCATCACCGTACTGAATGATGCGAAAGGCGTCTCCGATGGCATTGGATCCCGCTGCACAGGCGGTGGATACCGCATTGCTTGGGCCTTGCGCACCCAGGGCAATGGCGGTGAGGCCGGTGGCCATGTTGGGGATCATCATGGGCACCGTGAAGGGACTGACCCGATCAGGACCCTTCTTGTCCATCACCAGCGCCTGGGTCTCCATCAGCAGCACGCCGCCGATTCCTGACCCGATCAGCACGCCAACACGGTCAGCATTTTCCTCGGTGATCTTGAGCCCGGACTGGGCCAGGGCCTGCTTTGCGGTGACCACGCCAAATTGGCAAAAGCGCTCCCAGCGCTTGACCTCTTTGCGGTCCAGATGGCCGCTGGGGTCAAAATCCTTCACCTCCGCTGCAAAGCGACAGCCATGGCGACTGGCGTCAAAATGGGTAATGGGTCCAACCCCGTTGACGCCGGAGCCCAAAGCTTGTCGATAGCTCTCAACATCGTTGCCGATGGGAGTTACGGCGCCAAGGCCGGTCACCACAACACGGCGCGGTCCTGCGGAAGTGGGCATGATGTCAGAGCGTGGGGAAGGTGCGTGGGGAGGCTGCCATCAACCCTCCCCTGACGTGGAGGAGCGCTGCTTGCGGATGTACTCCACCGCTTCTTCCACGGTGGTGATCCCTTCGGCGGCCTCGTCAGGAATGTCAATCTCGAACTTTTCTTCAAGGGCCATCACGAGCTCAACCGTGTCGAGAGAATCAGCCCCCAGGTCATTCTGAAAGTGACTCTCCTGGGTGACCGGCTTGTCACTGACACTGAGCACTTCGGAGACAATGTCGATGACATCCTGTTCAAGGGTGGCGAGGGGATCGCTCATGGGGCTTGGGGCTGCAAGGTGCAGCAAAGCACTTTAGAGGATGATGGCCCTCCGCTTCGGGATTTTGGCCCCGTCCTGTCCAGAAACGTTCCGACGTCAATGCACATCCTGTCCTTCCCCCATGTCCAGCGGGGACCTTCCTGGTAAACAACCGTGACGTGATCGTTGCATCTTGCGGATGATCGGAAAGTTACTGCGTAGGATCGGGGGGCAATTGTTCGTAACTTCGGGCATGTCCCACAGCGTCAAGATCTACGACACCTGCATTGGCTGCACCCAGTGCGTGCGTGCCTGCCCTCTGGATGTCCTGGAGATGGTTCCCTGGGATGGCTGCAAGGCCGGCCAGATTGCGTCTTCTCCCCGCACCGAGGATTGCATCGGCTGCAAGCGTTGTGAAACCGCCTGCCCAACAGACTTTCTCAGCATCCGCGTCTACCTGGGCGACGAGACCACCCGCAGCATGGGGCTGGCCTATTAAGGTCTCCCTCGCGGTTCAAGGTCCCGGTTTCATCACCGAGAGAGCCATGGCCACTGGCGCCGCCCTGGTACCTCTGTCAAACTGAGCCAATCTCAGCACTGGTGCGGTATGTGTGGCATCGTGGCCACGATTGGCTCCCGTGAGGCAGCCCCCCTTTTGCTGCAAGGTCTGCAACGCCTTGAGTATCGGGGCTACGATTCTGCCGGTCTGGCCACAGTGACGCCCGGCCAACTCCACTGCTGTAAAGCAGAGGGAAAGTTGGCTCACCTGCGGAAGAGGCTGGAAAAGAACCCTGTCGCTGGATACTGCGGCATTGGCCACACCCGCTGGGCCACCCACGGCAAGCCGGATGTTCGCAATGCCCATCCCCAGGTGGATGAGGCTGACCAAGTGGCGGTGGTCCAGAACGGCATCATCGAAAACCACCGTCTCCTGCGCCAGCGCCTGGAGCACCAGGGCGTTCCCTTCAGATCCGACACGGATACGGAGGTGATCCCTCACCTGGTAGCCATGGCCCTGGCGGACCTGCGGGGAACCGTGCCCCCAGCAGACCTGCTGCGTCTGGCGGTGGTGCAGGCGGTTCAACAGTTGGAAGGCGCCTACGCTCTGGCGGTCATCTGGCTGGGTCAGCCTGAAGAGTTGGTGGGGGTGCGCTACAACGCTCCCCTTCTTGTTGGGCTGGGGGAAGGGCAGTTTTTCTGTGCCTCCGACACTCCTGCTCTGGCCGGTGTTGCCAGCAGCATTGTCAGTCTGGAGGATGGGGAAATGGCCCGTCTCACCCCCTTGGGGGTGGAGTTGTTTGATGGATCCGGTCAGCGCACCCAGCGCACCCCTCAACCTCTGCGGGGGGGCGACTACACTGCCGATAAACGGCACTTTCGTCACTTCATGCTCAAGGAAATCCATGAGCAGGCGGATGTGGCGGCTGCCTGGGTGGAGCGCTGCCTGGCGGCGCCGGCTGATGAGACCCTGGCAACAGTTCTACAGAATGTGCAGCGGGTACAGCTTCTGGCCTGTGGCACCAGCCGCCATGCCGCCCTGGTGGGGGCCCATCTCCTTGAGCAGTTGGCTGGCGTTCCCAGCAGTGTGCATTACGCCAGTGAGTTTCGCTATGCGCCGCCGCCGCTGCTGCCCCAAACCCTCACCATTGGGGTGACCCAATCCGGAGAAACCGCTGACACCCTGGCGGCCCTGACCATTGAGATGGAACGGCGCCATGCACTGGAGCCCAATGCCCCACCGCTGATGTTGGGCATCACCAACCGCCCTGACAGCTCCCTCGGCCGCCTGGTGCCCCATGTGCTGGACCTCAAGGCCGGGGTGGAAACCGGCGTGGCAGCCACCAAAACCTTTCTGGGCCAGATGCTGGCCTTCTACGCCATTGCCCTGCTTCTGGCAAGCCAGCGCCATGGCGCCTCAGACCAGGTGAGAACCTGCCGGCAAGCCCTGGCACAACTGCCGGAGCAACTCTCCCAGGCCCTGCGCGCCATGAACCAGTGCTGTGCAGAACTGGCCCATGATTTTGCAGAAACCAGGGACGTGATTTACCTGGGGCGGGGCATCAACTATCCCATTGCCCTGGAAGGCGCCCTGAAGCTGAAGGAAATCAGCTACATCCACGCGGAAGGCTACCCCGCCGGCGAGATGAAGCATGGTCCCATTGCCCTGCTGGATCAGCATGTGCCGGTGGTGTCCATCGCCACGCCTGGACCGGTGTTCGAGAAGGTGCTCTCCAATGCCCAGGAGGCCAAGGCCCGTGATGCCCGCCTCATTGGCATTGGCCCCGTCTGTGGGGACACGGAGATCTTTGACGTGCTGCTGCCCATTCCCCCCGTCCATGAACTTGTCTCGCCCCTCTTGACCATCGTGCCCATGCAACTGTTGGCCTACCACGTTGCGGCCCACCGGGGCCTGGATGTGGATCAGCCGCGCAACCTGGCCAAGAGCGTCACCGTGGAATAGGGGCGTCGGTTGCCAAACGGCGGCGCAGTTGGCCACAGGCGGCATCACGATCCAGGCCCCGACTGGACCGCACACTCACCGCCACGCCCTGCCGGGCCAGGATCTGCCGAAAACGCTCCACCTGCCGGGGGTGAGGACGTTGAAAGTCCTCCTCTGCGATTGGGTTGTAGGCCATGAGGTTGACATGGCTTTGAAACCCTCGGATTCGTTCCGCCAACTCCACGGCATGGTGGGGTTGATCGTTGACGCCCGCCAGAAGAACGTACTCGAAACTCACCCGCCGTCCTGTCTGGGCCACATAGGAACGACAGTCCTCCAGCAAGTCCTCCAGGGGGTAAGCCTTGGCAGTGGGAATCAAGTGTTCCCGTAGAGACTGGTTGGAAGCATGGAGGCTCACGGCCAGGGTGAACTGGCTGCGCCCCAACACCTGGTGAGCCTTTTGCACAAGGGTGTTGATGCGGTGAGGAATGCCCACGGTGCTGATGGTGATGCGCCTCTGGCCAATGCCCAGATCACGGCAGAAACATTGAACACTGCTCAACACTGCGGCAAGATTGAGCAAGGGCTCTCCCATCCCCATGAACACCACATGGGTGGGTTGACGTCCCATGGCCTCCCCCATGCTGAGCACCTGGTCGATCATCTCGTGACCGGCCAGGGAGCGCTGGTATCCTCCTTTGCCTGTGGCGCAGAAGCGACAGGCCATGGGACACCCCACTTGGCTGGACACACAGACCGTTAACCGCTCCGCGGTGGGAATCCCCACAGCTTCAACGGTATTCCCATCCGCAAGACCCAACAACAGCTTGGTGGTGCCATCTCCAGCCTGAACCTGCTGCACCAACCGGGAGCGCCCAATGCTGACATGCCGATGAGCCTCCCGCCAGTCCCTGGGTAGCACAGTGATGGCCCCCAGATGCCGTGCTCCCCGGTGATAGATCCACTGCTGCAGTTGACGGACACGGTAGGAAGGCTGGCCGGTGGAGGCCAGCCAGGTCTGCAGGTCGTCAGGACTCATCCCCAGCAGCACGAAGGCTGCCGGGGCAGGATTCACGTGAGGAGGATTCATCGGCTTACTTCCACACCAGCAGTCCGTGGCCCAGAAGGATTTCCACCAGCAGTAGAGACATAAAACCCACCATGGCAACGCGCCCGTTGAGTCGCTCGACATGACCGTGGAACCCACAAGCGGGCCGGCGACGTTGTGGAACAATGCGAGGCTCAAGCATGGCAGTCGACGAAGAAGAAAGTAATGGAGGAACCAAGGCTAGGGTTCAAACCTCTCATCCATGGGCAGAGGCTCTGTTTCCATGGCCTCTGCCTGCGCGCTGTCATGGATAACATTCTCTTCCGGGTTCTTCTGGTCTTGCTCGGATTCGTCTGCTGTGTTGCTCTGCCCCTCAGGGAGGACCTCTGAAGGGTCCACCGGATCGTTGGACTCACTCGGGCGTGTCAAGGCCGCCGGACTGACGCTGGCACCGTCAATCCGGCGGCGAGCTTTGCGAAGTTGCTCATCTGACGGGTCATCCAGAACAGGGGCAGCGTGGCTGGTCACAGGAATCTCAACCGTATAGTCTGGCCGCAAACTGGATAGGCGACGGTAGCCGGCTTGATCATCGTCGAGAATATCAGGATGGGGGCCAGCCTCATCCCGCAATTGATCATAAAAGCCATCAAAACCTGTGCCAGCGGGAATTAGACGACCAATGATCACGTTCTCCTTCAGGCCACGGAGTAAATCGCTTTTGCCCTCGATTGCCGCTTCTGTCAACACCCGCGTAGTTTCTTGGAAACTGGCAGCGGAGATAAAGCTATCGGTATTGAGAGAGGCTTTGGTAATACCCAGGAGCATGGGAGAGAACCGGGCTTGCATCCCACCAGTGACAGCGATGGCTGCATTGGTTTTGGCCACCTGGGGCAGCTCAACCAACTCTCCAGGAAGGAGAGTGGTGTCTCCAGCATCTTCAATCCGCACCTTACTAGTCATTTGGCGCACGATTACTTCAATGTGCTTGTTGTCAATGGTGACCCCCTGGGACCGATAGACCGACTGCACCTCGTCCACCAGACGCTGCTGCACAGTGGCAATGGCTCCTTGGGCAGCTTCCATCATGGATTGACGACGGCGCAGCAAATCCTTGAAGTGAATCTCCAGGAGTTCATGGGGATTAATCGGTCCATCGGTTAACGCACTTCCTGCCTGGACCTGATGACCATCCGAAACCATGACATTGCGCCCTAAGGGAATGTCGTACAGGTGGACACGGTCATCTTCTGTCATCATGGGCTCAGCCACAGCAGGCACCTCAGTCGAGGTGGGGGCCTTCATCTGCTGAATTAACTCAATGAGTTCGCTTTTCTTGAGGGTGTCCAGGGGTGGAGGTGGAGGAAGAATCCCCGCTTGGCTCAGCTTTTGACAGAGTTCAGTCTTCCTGACAGCCTGACTCTGCTGCGACAATGGCTTCAGATCATGATCCTTGCAAAGTGTTTGCAGGGTCTTGATGGATTGTTGCTCAAGACTTGGCTTAAAGAAGATTGAAGCCTTCTTTCCCTGCGGGTCAAGCTGGTGTGCAAGCTGTACAAGCTGCGGCTTATCCAAATCCTCCAGGGGTCGCGGTGGAGCTTGCACACCAGCATCCTTCAGAGCTGTACAAAGCGCTGACTTATCAAGCTTAGAATAAGCTTTTAGTCCATTGTCCTTGCAATACTTCTTGAGTTGCCGAGACGATTGGCCATCAAAACTACCTTCTAGAAATACTGCTCGCTTCTCCTGAGAAGAATCAATCTCATTGATAAAAGCGATAATATTTTTTTCCTTTTGTACGTCAATCGAAAGAGATGGCATAGAGACACCTGCATCCTTTAAGTACCGAATTAGTGTAGCCTTTTTCCCTTTCTCCTTCGAGGAAGTAGGATGAATGTTATGTTTTTTGCTCAACTCCTCCAATTCAGCAAGTGTTTGTTGATTGAAGTCACCTTTCAGCAATTCCATGCGCTGCTCACCAGCAGGATCCAGTTTGTCCATAAGGTCAATCAATTGGCCAGCCTTGAGGTCCTGTAGTGCTGGAGGTGGAGCCGTGACGCCAGCGCGCTCCAACCTGTGGCAGAGCTCTGGTTTTTTCCATGAGGTGTAGCCCTTCAACCCATGCTGCCGACAGAGATCCTGCAGGTCCTTCACCATCATCGCGCTCAATTCACCCACACCCAGCAGCGCTGTCTTGTGTTGATCTTCGTCCCATGGGGCCGGCTTGCGGATTTTGACTGGTCCCCCAAATATGCTGTAATCTGAAGGGATGTCGTAGGAGCTATCCCCCTGCTGGTCCTCGATGACCTTAACCGAAACCTCCTCATCCTCACTGACCTCCAGCTTCACATGTCCCGAACTCTGGCACAGGACAGAAGCATCGCGAGGCCGACGAGCTTCAAGAAGTTCTTCGATGCGGGGCAGGCCTTGCACAATATCACCTGTTTTGGCGCGTTCAAACACCAGCAGAGCGAGGGCATCGCCACGCTGCACCAAGCCACCATCCCGAACATGAAGGATGGATTCTGGAGAAACCATATAAGGGCGGCCAACGCGGAGACGTAGCCAACCTGGACGAATGGCTTCCACCACGCCACTGGTAGGGGAGGTGGTATGAACCTCCCCAATCACCACGATGCCGGATCGTTCCGCCTTCAATCCTTGGGCCAGCATGTCGCCACTCCGAACATATTGTCCTTGCTGGACTTGAAGCGGGGTTTGGTTACGGCTGATCTGATAAACATCTTGGGATAGGGGGCTGACCAAAAGAGCAGAACCTTGCGGAGTCTCTACAGACTGGACATAGGTTAATACATCTGTGACAAGGTCGTCTGCCAAAGCCACGCCCGAGTTAACCAGCATGCCCTTGTGGAAACGTTTCAAGATACTGTGATTGGTGCAGAGATACTGTTTCCCAGAAAGAACAGTAATACTATTATCTGTAAGAACCGCTACGCCGTCTATTTGGCTTATGATAGGAGCCTCGGTCAGACGTGTTCCAGGGTCAACCCACTGCCCATCAGTAATCAACAGATCAACATCTGGATTGAATACATGAATTTCTTCTGAAGTAGCAAATGTCTTAACTTGTACTGGACTAAGCAGTAGAGCAGGGCCTTCTGGAGTATTAACAGATTGAATATAAACTGCAGAAAGATTTTGCAAGTTCTCTGAATTCTTGACTACATATTCAGTAATTATTTTATCATTAATATCAGATAATAAGCCTTTTCTAAAGTGATCTAAAATTGACTGTTCTTGACACATCTTTAGTTCACCATCGCAAATTATTAATTTTTGTTTCTTGTAGTCAATTATCACAACACCAGACAATTGACTATGGACATCTGGCATGATCTCAGTATTGGCCTTAATCGACTGGCCATTGACAACGAGAAGAGGTGTATCTGGACTGAAGGAATAGGACTCCTGTGGAATGGTAAACTCTTGAACAGGACTCAGCAGCAACATCGAACCCTCTGGTACATCAACAGATTCCACGAGTGTCAACGTGTCGAGTGTAATACCTTCATCTAAAACGTGACCCTTTACAATCAGTTGGCCTTGCTGGAAGAGCTCCAGGGTGCTCTTATTCGTGCAAGACGTTAGCTGGCCGCTGCGAATGCTCACCGTCTGACCATGAGATTCCTTTGTAACTCTGGCAATGCCACTAATCTGGCTGCTTGTGGCCACTAATTCCGTGCCCTTCTCCACCCACTGACCATGTTGATGAAGGGGTTGAGTGGTTGCATGGATGGGGCAGGTCTGCTGCTGATCAAGGGAACTGACCAGCAAGCCAGAACCTTCTGGGGTCTCTACAGCCTCAACGCATGTTAAGGCATTTGCAAAAAGCTCTTCAGTGATGGGCTGCCACGGGTAAACCAACTGACCCTTACGAAAGGACTCGCAAGCATGTTTATCATGGCAGAGATGGATATCACCGCTACGGATTTTAAGTTGGCAGTCAGACAAATTCTCCTGATGCTTCACCAAAGCATCCCCCTGCACAAGACGTTCTCCTAGTTTAACATCCACAGCAGTGTTTTCTGGAACCACAATATTAAAAGTATCCGATTCCCGCTCTACAATTAATCTCCGAACAGGTTCAGCCTCAAATTCGGCTGGCTTCTTGCCTACACTTCTTACTTCCTTATTAATTCTTTCCACTGTGGAAACTTCAACAACAGCATCTTTCTCCAACGAAGTATCCCAAGATTTTGTAATGCGCGCCTCAAGTGGGGGAATTTGTATCACACCATCTTCCTTGCAGAGAATTTGGGTTATAGCGATCACTTGGCCCGGCTTAACACGCTTTCCATCTTCTATTTTCAATTCCGTATGCGTAGAGCCATGGGTTGCATCAGACAGGGTATCACGGCGTACCAACAGACTTTCCAAGATCACCATGCTGAGACGCTGACTCTTCTTGGTACGGCCAGGCACTATTTCCACATCGACGGTCATCTGCGGTGTTGTGTCAGAGGTTTCCAGAATGACCTGGGTGCGCAGAAGCTCCACTGGCTCCACAGACTTCACCAGTTCACCATCCTTGAACATCAAACGCTGTTGTGCTTTCAAGGCCATGGAAGGGCCTCTGGCTTGCTTAACTGACGTGGTGGCAGGAACATAAGCATCGTCTGGAATGGCAAACTCCTCGACGGGACGAAGAAGGAGGAAAGGACTACCCTCGGATGGGTCCAAAACAGACTCCACATAATGAATATCCTCAGCGACTAGCTCACCTTCGATCAACACATCTCCAGGATTAACAAGCATACCTTCCTCGGAGAAGCGCTCAAGGGCTTCTTTGTGACTTGTTTTACTCACATCGCAGTAACACACTTTACCGCTTCTTATAGTTATTTCCCTCAAGATATCATTTTTATGGATAACTTTTACAATGCCTGAAGTTTGACTAAAGATATCCTTGACAACTTCAGTTCCAGTCTCAATTTTCTGATAATTCTTGACCATCAGCAAAGAAATATCTTTATTAATTTCATGAGTTTCCTGGGGAATCCATAGCAGAGTTCCCCCATGAGATAATTCAAAGCCATGCTTATTTGAACGGGTCTTTTTAATACTTAAGCCCGGGCTAAATTTAACTAGACCACCGCTCTGGGTTCTGAAGCGCTCATCGCTCAGTTCGGCAATGACATCACCATGGCCAACCTTATTACCTGGATTGTTATTTAGTCGATAGATTAAACCATCATCACTTTCTAAATTCCATAGCTCACCGGCATGGCTACTTTCCTCAACTAGCTTTAGATCTTTAATCGTAAGCCTAGCTGTAACAATCTGTACCTCACGCGAGTCACCTGTAGCATCTTGTAGACGCACATTCCCGCCATACTCACTTCGTAAGCAGCTTTCTGCAAGCACATCACCTGCTTGAACTGCGCAATCAGCCTCAACAATTGGTTCGGCATTTGGAGGCAAGTTATAAACGTCACCACTAAGAACCCAGAGCTGTCCTAGCCGTTGTGCCTTAACGGTAACGTTACCTTGGCGATCTGTGGCTTCCCGAGGTTGAATCTCCTTATCATAATTGACTTGACCAGCCAGGTCACAGATGACATCCTTGGTAGCCTTTTCAATGCTCTTCTTCACGTTGCCACCTGCAATCTGTCCCAGCACATCGTCATGATCGACAGTACTGCCATTCTTGACAAATAGAACAGAGCCGGAAGTGATAGAGACACTTTGCTCTTGGCCAGAAGTGGATTTGACAATCAACTGGAAATCTGTTTCGGCAATATAAGCGTTAATACCATGAGGTGTGCGATAGGGCCGTACCCGTGCCTGATCACCAAGGCTAACAACACCAGCAATCGTAGAGCGCACAGTTCCCGTTTCTGCTGTGCTCACACCACCAGTATGGAAGGTGCGCATGGTCAACTGGGTACCGGGCTCGCCAATGGACTGGGCAGCCACAATACCCACAGCTTCTCCCAGATCAACCAGCTTGTTGTGCGCCAAAGCCCAGCCATAGCAACGGCGGCAGACGGATTTTGGTGTCTCGCAGGTGAGCGGCGAGCGGACCTTCACGGCTTTGATCTGATGGGCTTCAAGCTGGGTACTGACCTCAACGCTAATCTCTGCATTGCGAGGGAGTAAAAGTTGTTCTTTTTTGGTGGGATAAGTATTAATCAATCCTGCAATTGGACTCAATACGTCTTTGGAGATTTCAGTATTGCGCTCAACCCACTGATTCTTCTGAATAAGAAGAGGAAAAACATTCGTATTAATAGTATAATTATTTTGAGGACTAAATTCGCTAAGAAACAAAGTATCATTCTGATCAGATATAATAGATCGTACATACGTGTACTGGTTTACTTTCAGATTTTTAGCTATGGTATCTCCTGGCTTGGCTAATAAGCCTTTTTCAAAACGTTTTAAGGTCTTTTTCTCTTTGCACACATGCAAAGATCCCTGAAGAAGGCTAACATACGAGATTCCATTACTCTCACTCACAACGACAAGCCCACTGTTTGTACTGATAATTTCTTCACTCAATCTGGTTTCTGCCTCAACCCAACTACCGTCGGCCACCGCAAGGGAGTCCCCTGGCTTGATTTTCCATATCTTCTGAGGAAGCTCGCTGACCAGCAATGCGGACCCTTGCTGAACTTTAACGGCTTGGACGAGAGCCAGTGATGAGCTGCTCAGTTCTTCCTGTAGCTCGTCTCCTGGCTGAACTAAAGTGCATTTGCCAAAACGCTTTAACACTGTCTTATCGTGACAGGGATATAGCTCACCCCCAAGAATCGTAACATTGGTAACTTTGAGCATTTTTGTAATATTTTCAGCAGTCAAACGTCCTACTAACTTACTTTGATAGCGTCCCTTCTCATCGGCATTGATAATAATGCCTCGTTGAGTATGACAATCTTCGTCACGTACAATCATATCTTGGGCAACATCTACCAGGCGACGGGTAAGATAACCGGAGTCGGCTGTACGTAGGGCTGTATCCACCAGACCCTTGCGAGCCCCGTAGGAAGAAATAACATATTCTGTAACCGTCAGCCCTTCGCGGAAGTTTGTCCGAATGGGCAAGTCAATAATTTCTCCCTGAGGATTGGCCATGAGTCCACGCATCCCAACTAACTGTCGTACTTGGGACATGTTTCCTCTGGCGCCAGAGTTGGCCATCATCCAGACCGAATTCAGTGGATCGTGTTCTGCGAATGTCCTCTTGACAGCCTCAACAAGACGCTCATTGGTTTCTGTCCACGTATCAATTACCTTTGTATGTCTCTCCACCTCTGTAATTTCTCCCAGCCGGTAACGCTCTTCTGTGCGGGTAATCTCTTCCTCGGCTTCATTGAGAAGGTCTTTCTTGTCTTCAGGAATTCTCAGGTCATCCACAGAGATGGAAACAGCCGCCTGGGTTGCATAGTGAAATCCCAGATCCTTCAACTCATCGGCAATAGCCGTTGTGGCTGAAGTGCCAAATTCCTTGTAGGCCCAAGCAATAAGATTGCGCAGCCCTTTTTTGTCAATAACCCGATTGCGAAAGACAAGGCGAGATTTTTTCGTGCCCGCCCCTTCCTGGATCAGAGGAGTTCCTGTGCTTAGCACAGCAGTGATTGAGCTGGTCAAAGAAGTGGTGGGCTTGGAGGCGTTGCTAAGAGTCATGGGTGGAGAGAGGCGTGAGAACGAGAGGTGGTGGAGGGTGGGCTTAAGCGGCGGTGAAGGCGGAATCAGGTGGCTGAGGTTTGACGTTGTGGGCGTTGATCACCGTATGAATAGCGTGGTTCATCACAGTACGGCCTACTGTAGTCAAGATCATGCGGCTGAACAGACGACCACCACTGTCGAAACGGTCACAGCGAAACTTCCAGTGCTCAAGTCGGGTTCCGTCCTTAAAGCGCTCCACGCGGTGGGGGCGAGCCGCCTCGTCAGGATTGTCCACCTCCCCATGGAAGCGGACCCACACCCAATCATGCAGATTGAGAAGTCCTTGATCATAAGCACCGCTCACATCTGTCAAGGAGGCATAGGTATGGCGATGGCTACCGTAGGGTGGCTTCCTGATGGAGTGGGGAGATTCAGCAGTAAGGTAGTACGCTCCCAGAACCATATCTTGTGATGGGGTGATGATAGGAGTCCCTGTGGCGGGTGAGAGCACATTGTTGCTGGCCAGCATCAAGAGTCGGGCTTCAGCCTGAGCCTCCAGAGCCAGAGGAACATGGACGGCCATTTGGTCTCCGTCGAAGTCTGCGTTGTACGCTGGGCAAACCAGGGGATGCAGCTGAATCGCACGACCATCCACCAGCTTGGGCTCAAAAGCCTGGATGCCCAAACGATGCAGGGTAGGGGCGCGGTTCAATAAAATGGGATGTCCATCAATCACTTCTTGAAGAACAAGCATCACCTCATCATCATTTCGTTGAATCATTTTCTTAGCTGACTTAATGTTATTGACAATATTCTGGCGGATCAGGCGATGAATCACAAAGGGTTGGAACAGCTCGATTGCCATCTCCTTAGGTAAACCACACTGATGAATTTTAAGGCTGGGACCCACCACAATCACAGAACGTCCTGAGTAGTCTACCCGCTTCCCCAAAAGATTCTGACGGAAGCGCCCTTGCTTGCCCTCAATAATATCACTTAAGGACTTGAAGGCGCGATTGTTGGCGCCGACAACCACACGGCCTCGTCGCCCATTATCGATTAAGGCATCCACAGCTTCCTGGAGCATGCGCTTTTCATTGCGGATAATGATCTCAGGGGCAAGTATTTCCTGTAATCTGGCCAGGCGATTGTTGCGGTTAATGACGCGCCGATAGAGATCGTTCAGATCGCTGGTGGCAAAACGGCCCCCATCCAGTTGCACCATAGGACGCAAATCTGGTGGAATTACGGGCAAATTATCCAGCACCATCCATTCTGGCCGGGACTTTGTGGCGGTAAAATTGTCGATCACCCGCAGCCGCTTAATGAGCTTGGCCCTCTTTTGTCCTTTACTCTTGACAATTTCCTCCCGCATTTCTGCTGCAATAGTTTGTAAATCCAAGTCCTTCAAAAGCTGTTTCAGTGCCTCAGCCCCAATGCTCACTTCTGGCTCCTGCTCCATATCAAAATCTACTGTATAAATAAAATCTTCAATCTCAAGCCATTCGTCTTCAGTTAGAAGTTGCTTGTATGTCAATTTGTATTTCTCTGCATTCATAAGTGTAACTGAAGTAGTATTATTTTCTGGTGAAATCGTTATCATTTCAATATCGTTATCTTTATGGAGCTTTACTCTTGCTTTGCTGTTATATCTAGGATCATCGCTGGAAAGAGAATAACCAATATCTATTCTGGCCTGGAAATCATCTTTATCGATATTTCGAATGATGATTTTCTGTGACTCATCCCAATTATCAGGCGTAAAAATCAGTATCTGTGGGCTTACTACCAGATCAGGATTTTCCAATGACGACTGACCTTTCACGATTGGGTCTGCTGCACTAGCCTGCTCCAGCCTCTGACAAAGCTCGGCTTTTGTCCCAGACCCTTTCAGGCCATACTGCTTGCAAAGATCCTTTAGTTCTTTATTTGTTTTTGTGCTGAGATTTTCATTGGTCAGATTTAGATTTTTTTTGCCAGCGGGGTAGTATGGTTCCCCGTCGATAATGGGGCTAGCGGTGACTTGAACATCAGCAGTGGGGGCAGTACTCAGCTTAATGTTGTAAGTTCCTGGCTCAATGGGAGTCACACCAGGTGTAATTACAACATTTTTTACATCTTCGTCCGTTGCACTAACGCTGATTTCATTAACTGAAACATATTCATTTTTATATCTACTGTCTTGACTAGAAATTAAATAATTTACGATCAGATTGCGTTGTTTATCTTTATTATTAGTTCCAATAATCTTTACTTCTTGTGGTACATTCCAATTGGTTGCATTAAAAGTTAACTTCTCTGGATTGACTTTTGCAGCGGCAGAATTTTTGCCTTTAATGTTGAGACTAATAACTACATCAGAACTTGGAATTTCACTTAAATTGATAGAATAAGTAGCAACGTTAAAGATTTGATCAACTATTGAATTATACTCCTTGTTCTTTGTCAGCACAACATAACAATTAAAATAGACAACTTGCTCCACATCCCGCAGAGGCATGTCCAAGATAATCGCCACATAACTTGGAATCCCTTTCAAATACCACACATGGGAAACAGGAGCCGCCAGCTTGATGTAGCCCATGCGATGGCGCCGTACACGACTTTCGGTCACCTCAACACCACAACGCTCGCAAACGATTCCCCGATGGCGTACGCGCTTGTACTTACCACAATGACACTCCCAGTCTTTTGCGGGACCAAAAATCTTCTCGCAGAAGAGGCCGTCCATTTCCGGCTTCAGTGTACGATAGTTGATGGTTTCCGGTTTTGTGACTTCACCAACCACATGACCATTGGGTAGGGTGCGTTGTCCCCAGGATCGGATCCGTTCTGGAGAAGCCAGGGTAATCCTGACGTGGTCAAAGTGGTTTTCGGAGCGGATGTTGCTGGTGGACATGGCTTTCAAGGATCAGGGTCAGTGGAAGAGGGGGAAGAATGGCGGGCTGAGGTAGAAGCAATGTCGACGCATGGCCTGGCGTCAGTCGTCGTAGTCGGGAATGCCCAAGGACTCATAGGTGGGTCGGCTGGGGGTGCTGCGGCGAGGATTCACGTCCTGCATGAGGTCCACTTCCGTTCCATTCTCCTTGTAGGCAGCAATGTCCAGGCCCAGAGACTGTAGCTCCCGCATTAACACCTTGAATGACTCCGGTGTTCCTGGTCGCGGGATGGGCTTGCCTTTGACAATGGCGTTCAGGGCCTCATTGCGACCCTGCATATCGTCAGACTTGACCGTGAGCAATTCCTGGAGTGTGTAGGCGGCGCCATAGGCCTCCAGAGCCCACACCTCCATCTCCCCAAGCCGCTGGCCACCTTGCTGTGCCTTGCCGCCAAGCGGTTGCTGCGTTACCAGGGAGTAAGGACCCGTGGATCGGGCGTGGATTTTATCATCAGCCATATGCACCAGCTTGAGGATGTGGGCCTTGCCGACGGTGACGGGTTGGTCAAAAGGTTCGCCGGTGCGGCCATCCGTCAACTGAATTTTGCCCGGATGCTCGGGGTTGTAGACCCACGTCTTGCCCTCCTGGGTTGCGGCTTGTCCAAGAAAACTCGTGACAGTTTTCTTGGACATCTCCGGCTGATGCATTTCGTCAAAGGGGACCACCTTGACCCTGATCCCCAGATGCTCAGCGGCCCATCCCATCAGGCATTCAAAGACCTGGCCCACGTTCATGCGGCTGGGAACACCCAGGGGGTTGAGAACAATGTCCACAGGAGATCCATCCGGCAGGTAGGGCATGTCCTGTCGAGGCAGGATACGGCTGATGATGCCCTTATTGCCATGGCGTCCTGCCATTTTGTCTCCCACCTGGATCTTGCGCCGCACAGCCACATAGACCCGGACCACCATATTGGCGCCGGGGGGCAGCTCATCTCCCTGCTCGCGGGTGTAGACGCGCACATCCACCACCCGCCCTTTCTCCTTGAACGGCACCCGCAAGGAATTGTCCCGAACATCCCTGGCTTTCTCACCAAAAATGGCCCGCAGTAGCTTTTCTTCAGGCGGCTGGTCCGATTCACCCTTGGGGGTCACTTTCCCCACCAGCACATCTCCGGCTGTAACAAAGGCTCCAATGCGAACGATTCCGTTTTCATCCAGATTGGCGAGGGACTCTTCAGCAATGTTGGGAATCTCCCGGGTGATCTCTTCAGGTCCCAGTTTTGTCTGGCGGGACTCAATCTCATACTTCTCAATGTGGATAGATGTGTAGAGATCGTCCAGGACCAGCCGCTCGCTGATCAGAATGGCGTCTTCGTAGTTGTAGCCTTCCCAAGGCATATAGGCCACAGTAAGGTTTTGCCCCAGAGCCAGTTCCCCCCCCTGGCAGGCGGAGCCGTCCGCCAGCACCTGGCCACGGATGACATGGTCTCCCACCTGGACAATGGGCCGATGATTGAGGCAGGTGTCCTGGTTGGAGCGTTGGTACTTCTGCAAATAATGAACGTATTTCCCCCCATCCGCTGTGGTGACCACAATGGTGGCGGAGTCCACAAAACTGACCACTCCATCCACGCGGGTAATGGGCACCATGCCGGAGTCGCGGGTCAACTGGGGCTCCAGACCAGTTCCCACCAGGGGCCGGGTGGGACGCAACAGTGGTACAGCCTGGCGCTGCATGTTGGAACCCATCAGGGCGCGGTTGGCGTCGTCATGCTCCAGGAAGGGAATCAGGGACGTGGCGATGGAAATGATTTGCACCGGCGAGAGCTGGACATAATCCACCTGATCAGGGGGCACCTTTTCAAAGTCCTGGCGGTAGCGCACGGGCACCAGTTCGGTGCGGATGTAGCCCTCGCTATCGGTGGCCACGTCACCGGGGGCTACGCGGCATTCATCCTCCACATCAGCCGCCAGATAGATGGGATCTCCTTCTTTAATCACGCGGCCATTTTCGCATTTCCAAAAGGGAGTCTCAATGAAGCCATACTCATTCACGCGGGCATGGGTTGCCAGAGAGCCAATCAGGCCAGCGTTTGGACCTTCTGGAGTTTCAATGGGGCAAATCCGCCCATAGTGGGAAGGGTGAATATCTCGCACGGCAAAACCAGCCCGCTCCCGGGTGAGGCCGCCAGGACCCAGTGCTGAAATGCGCCGCTTGTGGGTGAGTTCTGCCAGGGGATTGGTCTGGTCCATGAATTGGCTCAACTGGCTGGAGCCAAAAAACTCTTTGACAGCGGCCACCAGAGGCTTGGGGTTGACCAACTGGGCTGGGGTCAGGGTATCGGCTTCGCCAACGGTCATGCGCTCACGGATGATGCGCTCCAGTCGGCTGAGGCCAACGCGCATCTGGTTCTGCAGCAGCTCACCCACTGAACGGATGCGGCGATTCCCCAGATGATCAATATCATCCAGGCTGGTACCCCCCACATCCAACTCCAGGTTGATCAAGTAATCCAGGGTGGAGAGCACATCCTCGGGCGTGAGAATACGCACTGAGTCAGGAACTGTGAGGCGCAGCTTTTTGTTGACCTTGTAGCGGCCGACGCGGCCGAGGTCATAGCGCTTGGGATCAAAGAAGCGGCTTTGCAGCAACTGCTGACCACCGCTGACCGAGGGAGGCTCACCTGGCCGCAGCTTCTTGTAGAGCGCCACCAGGGCTTGGTCTTCTGAAGAGATTCCCTCTTCCACGCTGGCCTCAATGGTTTTTCTGTAGTACTCAGGGTGGCGAAGCTTGTCCAGCACATCCGTGTCGGACAGGCCAATGGCGCGCATCATCACGTGGCTATTGATCTTACGAGTCTTATCCACTCGAACATGGAGAAGACCGTTTTTATCCGTTTCAAACTTGAGCCAGGCCCCACGATTGGGAATCATGCTGGCATTGTAAGTGCGGCGACCATTCTTGTCCTGCTCATCCTTGAAATAGACACCGGGACTACGTACAATTTGGTTAATAATGACGCGCTCTGCTCCATTGATAATAAATGTACCCCGCTCAGTCATCAACGGCAGCTCTCCGATAAACACATCCTGCTCCTTGATCTCGCCACTCTCCCGGTTGATCAAGCGACAGGTAACATACATCTGCGAGGCGTAGGTGGCATCACAGCGCTTGGCTTCCTCCACGTCATGGCGAGGCCGCTTCAATCGGTACTGATCACCGATAAAGTGCAACTCAAGCTTTCCTGTGTAGTCGGTGATGGGTGAGAAGCTGTTCAACTCCTCAATCAGCCCCTTCTCCAGAAACCACTTGAAGCTGCTCCGCTGCACCTCCACGAGGTCAGGAAGATGGGTGGCGGCTCTGGCGACCTGAATGGCGCTGCTCATAGGGTGGTGTCCCTGTTGAAGAAATGACAAAGACGTGGAGTTGGGGGTCGTTTGAGAAAGACAGTCTCATGGACAGCAACGGCAAAGGGCAATCCTTCAAAGGGGAGGATGGCGCCTCGACCCTGCTCCGCCGCTCAAGACCTGTGATGATGAAGCTTTTCGACCTTGGACAAGTGCCTTGTGGGATGGCTTTTGCTCAGTCTGCCACAGGGCAAACCAAGTCACACAAAAAGCTACTCTATCATACATCGGCGCTGTTTGGGGCAGGCACGGGGGTCGCCAAGACGTTCCTCTGCATCAAAGGTGGCTCCCGCACCAATGACTCCAAGCCAAAGAGGCTTGCCGCTGTCTGGCTGCTCACTTGGCGCACCCTTGCAACGGAGCAGTGGCGCAAAGCCGCCACTGCCTCGGCCACATGGGCCACAAACGCGGGCTCGTTGCGCTGACCCCGATGGGGTGTTGGGGCCAGAAACGGGCAATCCGTCTCCACCATATAGCGGTTCTCGGGCACCTGCTGGGCGCAGGCATGGACAGCCTTGGCATTCTTGAAGGTGACAATTCCACTGAAGCTGATGATCAACCCCAGATCCAGGAACCAGTCCATCTCCTGCGGCGTGCCGGCCCAACAATGCATGACCCCACGCACAGGTCGTCCTGCCTGGCGCCGTGCCACCAGAATGTCCCGTAGAAGCATGGCGGCATCCCTGCAGTGGATAATCACCGGCAGGTCCACCTCCCAGGCCACATCCAGTTGGGCTTCAAGGGCATGGACCTGTTGCTCCACATTGGTGGCTTTGTAAAGATCCAGGCCCAACTCCCCCACGGCCACAACACGTTCGTCCTGACGGCAGGCCTCCAGGAATAGATTCGGCATGGCTTCACGCCAACGCCCCGCCTCCAGCGGGTGAAGGCCAACTGCATAACGCAGTTCCGGGAAGCGATCCGCCAGTTGACGGATGGCCGGGATCTCCTCGGGGGTCACGCAGGCATGGACCAGGGCGCAGACCCCCTGCTCCCGCCACCGCCGCGCCACCGTGTCCAGGTCCTCTTGAAAATCCGCAAAGACCACATGGCAATGGCTATCCACCAAGGGAGAGGCGATGAGTGGTGGGGCGCCAACCTCAGCCATGGGCGGCGGCCGGTGCGGCTGGCTCCAGAGCCTGCTTGACGGCTCGGCTGAGACGGGATTTCTGGTGGGCCGCGGCGTTCCTGTGGAGAACACCCCGCTTCACCGCCTTATCAATCCGACTGAAGGCAACACGAATACTGGTGGTCACCAGCTCCCGCCCCGTCTCATCGGGATGAGCGCCATAGGCTGTGCAGGCCCCGAGACATTTCTTCACCAGAGTCCGCACCCCGGCGTTGTACATGCGGTTGCGCAGCCGGTTGCGCTCAGCAATGGCAATACGCTTTTGTGCCGATTTAATGTTGGCCAAAGGTGGCTGAATCGTTTTGTAAGGGGTTTGAGTCTACCCTAAGACCATGCCTCTAGCCATCGCCTAATGGGGGCCGCGACCATGGCATTGCCCGGTCCGCCAATTCTGCGGACAGTTCAAGATGCTCGGACTCGTCTACGGCAGATTGCAGCGCGCCTCGACAGTGACCAGCAACACACCCGGCAAGTGGAGACAATCCTTGCTGCCGTTCGGGAGCAGGGGGATGCGGCCCTTCTGGACTTTACAGCCCGCTTTGACGGGCAGCACTTTGCCGCCCAGGAGTTGATGGTGCCCCCGGAGGCTGGCGTGCAGGCCCTGGCCGGCTTGCCATCGGAGTTGCGCCTGGCTTTGGAAACTGCCCACAGCCGTATTGAGGCGTTCCACCGCCAGCAATGCCCCCCGGACATTGACGTGACCGGCCCCTACGGAGAACGGTTGCAACGCCGTTGGCGGCCCATGGCCCGGGCGGGACTCTACATTCCCGGTGGCCGTGCCGCCTATCCCAGCACCGTCTTGATGAATGCCGTCCCTGCCAAGGTAGCCGGGGTGGAGCAGGTGGTGATGGTGACTCCGCCCTCCAGGGACGGTTCGGTCAATCCGGTGGTGTTGGCGGCCGCAGCACTGGCTGGTGTGGACCGGATCTACCGGATCGGAGGGGCCCAGGCCATTGCGGCTCTGGCCTACGGCACGGAGACCATCCCTGCCGTGGACGTGATCACGGGACCTGGGAATGTCTATGTGACCATGGCCAAGAAGGCGGTGTACGGCACGGTGGCCATCGATGCCCTGGCTGGCCCCAGCGAGGTTCTGGTGATTGCTGATGAGACAGCGCCCCCGGAATTGGTGGCGGCCGATCTCCTGGCGCAGGCTGAGCACGATCCCCTGGCTGCCGCCATTGTTCTCACCACCAGCGATCATCTGTTGTCCCGTCTTCCCTCCTGTCTGGTCCAGCAACTGGAAAAGCACCCCAAGCCAGCCACCAGCATCCGATCACTGCAAGATTGGGGCTTGGCAGCCAAGGTGGCCACCTTGGCCGACGCCATTGAGCTGGCCAATGAATTTGCGCCGGAACATCTGGAACTCCTGGTGGCTCAGCCCGATGCGCTGCTACCCCACATCCGTCATGCCGGAGCCGTCTTTGTTGGCCCCGATACACCCGAGGCGGTGGGAGACTACCTGGCTGGCCCCAACCACACACTGCCCACAAGCGGCACGGCCCGTTTCGCCGGTGCCCTTGGTGTGGAAACCTTCATGACCAATATGAGCCTGGTCCACTACACCCGCCAGGCGCTGGCGGCCACAGGTGAACACGTGATGGCCATGGCGGCCAGCGAGGGGCTCCATAGCCATGGGGAATCCGTGCGCTGGCGGCTCAAGAAGGATTGAAGCCTTAGCGGCCCGCAGGGCGCGCCAGTGTGCGCACATGAATAGCCTGCTCCGTCGCCTCCCCCACCAGCACCTGGTCCGCCAGATTGACAAACAGGCCGTTTTCCACCACACCAGGAATGGAATTGAGTTGACGCTCCAGTTCTGCGCCATCGCCAATGCCCCCCGGGAAGCGCACATCCAGAACCAGATTTCCCTGATCAGTCACCACCGGACCGGCCTTCCGTTGGGCAATCCGCAACTCACATTCGGCCCCCATGGACCGAAGACGGCGACTGACCAGGGCCCAGGCGCCAGGAAGCACCTCCACCGGCAGGAGAAAGCCCAGATTCAGCCGGTCCACCAGCTTGCTGGCATCCACCACCACCACGAAGCGGCGCGCCGCCGAGGCCACCAGCTTTTCCTGGACATGACAGGCGCCCCCGCCTTTGATTAACTGAAATTCAGGGTCCACTTCATCGGCGCCATCAATGGCCAGATCAATAGTCTCCACATGGTTGAGATCCACCAGGGGAATGGCCAGCCTGCTGGCCAGAACCTGGCTTTGAAAGGAGGTGGGCACCGCTGTGATGTTCTCCAGTTGACCTTGGCGCAGTTTCTCTCCCAAGGCTTCAATCATGAGAGCGGCTGTGGATCCCGATCCGAGGCCCAGCACCATGCCGCTCTGGATCTGCTCCACTGCTGCCTCTGCCACGGCCTGTTTGATGCGGATCTGCAGGTCGCTCATGCCCCATATACAGCGGGGGAGATTCTAGCAGGGCGCTGGCATTTCCCCAGGGCGGTCGAGCATGATCACCTGGGCATGGCCTCAGGGGTCACCTCCAACTGAAACTCCTGTTCCCCCCTCTGAATATGGAGTTGCAGGGGTTGACCCACCTGGGATGCTTCCACAAGAGCCAGCAGTTCTGCCGGTTCATGAACGGTCTGGTGACCGGCGCCCACCACCAGGTCGCCCCGGCGCAATCCGGCCCGCTCCGCCGGACTGGCCTCAACCACCTTCTGGACCAAAGCCCCATCCCGTTCAGGCAGCTTCAGGAGCGTGTTGGGATCAGCGTTGTGATGCCGAGCACGGCGCTGGGTCAACTGCACCATCCGAATCCCCAGATAAGGGTGGGTGACCTCCCCCCGGTTTTCCAGAAGAATGGCCACTTGTCGGGCCAGGTTGATGGGAATGGCAAATCCCAACCCCGCCCCGGGGCCACTGCGCACCAAGGTGTTGATCCCGATGACCTCGCCGGCTGCATTCACCAAGGGGCCGCCGGAGTTGCCGGGATTGATGGCGGCATCGGTCTGGATCAGCTCCAGGCGTTTGTCGGCGAATCCCAGACTGGCAATGCTGCGGTGCAAGTTGCTGATAATACCCAAGGTAACAGTGCTGTCCAGCCCATAGGGATTGCCCAGGGCAATGGCCCAGTCCCCCACCTCAAGGCTTGCGGAATCCCCCAGTTGTGCCGCCTGGATCTGGATGGTGCTGTCCCCGGTGGGCAGCGCCACCAAAGCCAGGTCCGTGACGGAATCACTGCCACTGACAGCGCCAGTGAAGGAACGCCCATCCGCCAACGTCACCTCCACACTGTCAACACCATCCACCACGTGAGCATTGGTGAGCACCAGGGCATGGTTCTTCTCTGGATTCGTGGCAATCACCACCCCTGAACCCTGGCCATGCTGCTGGTGGGTACTGGGTAGATCCCCCAGGGCATCCTGCAGCAGAGGGTCCAGAAGCAGGGGATTGAGACCGGAGCCTTGAACACGGCGCTCCGTGTCAATGCGGACAACAGCCGGCACCACCCGCTGTACAGCCATGGCAACAAAGCTGTGGCCATGGGCCTGGGTGGTTGCTGGCCCCCCCGGCGTCTCCACCGCAGTCAAGCCATCGGCCTGGGCCAGGAGGGGCTGGGGGAAGGCCAGTGCCAGTGCAAAGGTTGCGGCGGCGGCAAGGGCGGAAGCCCATCTGCGCAATAGCAACTGAGCCATGGTGGTGAACGCTGATCTTTGATCGTACTGAAACAACACAGCGTGTTTTTACGGCACAAGTTAGCCAGGTGACCCAGGACACAGGGACTCCTCTGGTGTGGCGTGCCCGTTGACGACCCGCATCACCTGGGTGTGCAACTGACCGTCTACCTCCAGCCGCAGAAGTCGCCAGCCCGGTGCATCGGGATAGGCGCTGGGCTGGGCTGGCGACTTCTGCATTGCTGTGGATGGACACGCCATGAGGTGCAGAGGGGCCTGCTGCCGCCAGGCTTGATGCACATGGCCAAACACCACGCCCTTCACCTGGGGGAAGCTCTGCAGAAGGCTGAGAAAGTGCTCAGGCGTCTCCAGGGCGATGGGATCCATGCGCGGGCAACCAATGATGGTGGGCGGGTGGTGCAGGGCCACCAGGCAGGGGCCTGGATGCGTGCGGAGGATGCTCGCCAGCCAGTCCAGTTGCGCAGTGGAGAGGCGGCCACCCATGCGGCCGGCCACATGGGAATCCAGGCCGATCACCAGCCAGTTGCCCACAGCCACGCCACAGGGTGCAACCGAGGCCTGTCGCCTCAGACAGCTTCTCAGCAAATGGGGTTGATCATGGTTCCCCGCCATCACCAGAGCAGGGCTGTCACAGGTGGCCAGTTGATCCCGAAGCAGCCCATAGGCAGACCAGGTTTCATCCTGGCCCAGGTCACCAGTCAGCAGGATGAGGTCAGGGTCTGCGCTGCGTACAGAGCGAAGACAACTCTGGAACTGAGCATAGCTGTTGATGCCGCGATAGCGTCCACGAGGGTCAGCCAACAGGTGAGGGTCTGTCAGTTGAGCCACTGTCCATGCTGTGGGGTGTGCCAATGGCCTGAAAGGGTTGCTAGCTTTGCCTCACATTGCCACTGGGTCCGTTCGATTTTCATGGTGTCCGTGCTCGTTTTCCGGGCACTTTGAAGCCCTGAAGGTTGCCCGAGGAGTGTTCCCCCAGTTGGTCCTGAGAGTCTGTCCAGACCAGTGCCTTGGCTCACGCCTTGATCCCCGCAATCCGCAGTCATGCCGAGACAGCCGCTGGGCCCCTTGGCCTGGTTGTGTCTGACGTGGCCATTCAGGCCCACCGGCAGCCGCTTGCGGTGGTTGTCGCAATCCGCCGCCTGGATGGAGGTGATGTGTCTATCGTTCACTGTGAAAAGCTCAGCCACCGTCTGGGGGTTCTCCTTGACGAGGCTGAACTGTTTGCAACGGCCTTTGTCCTGGAGGTGTCCAGCCCTGGCCTCAGCGAGGATCTGGTGAATGATCGTGATTTCCAGAGCTTTCGCGGGTTCCCCGTGGAACTCCACCGCCAGCGGCAGGGGCATCATGATGTGATCCACGGCACCTTAATGGGCCGGGACGAGACCGTGGTCTGGCTGAACCGCAAGGGCCGCATCACCCGTGTTCCCCGTGGCGACGTGCTTCAGGTCCGACTCACCAGCGGCGAACCTGGTTAGGCCCGCCACCCTTTCGTTATCCACAACTTGACCATCCATGGCGCTCGTAATGCTTCCGGGCTTGGCGGCCCTGATCGAGAACATCAGCGAAGAGAAGAAGCTACCCCCCAGTACGGTTGAGCAGGCTCTGCGGGAATCCCTCCTCAAGGGGTATGAAAAGTACCGGCGCACACAGATGCTGGGCAGCGGCAAAGATCCGTTTGAGGGGGATTATTTCGCGAACTTCGATGTCTCCCTCAGCCTTGACGAGGAAGGCTTCCGGGTTCTGGCCAGCAAGATCATCGTAGACCAAGTGGATAGTGAAGATCATCAGATTGCTCTGGCCGATGTGCAGCAGGTGGCGGAAGATGCCCAGATTGGCGACACGGTGGTGTTGGATGTCACGCCGGATCGGGACGACTTCGGCCGCATGGCCGCCACACAGACAAAGCAGACGTTGGCCCAGCGGCTGCGGGACCATCAGCGTCACATGATCCAGGAAGAGTTTGCGGACCTGGATGATCCTGTGCTCAGTGCCCGTGTCCTGCGCTTTGAACGCCAGAGCGTGATCATGGCTGTCAGTTCTGGCCTTGGACGACCGGAAGTGGAGGCGGAGCTTCCGCGGCGAGATCAGCTTATCAATGACAACTATCGCGCCAATGCCACCTTCCGCGTGTTTCTCAAGGAGGTATCGGAGGTGCCGCGGCGAGGGCCTCAGTTGTTTGTCTCCCGCGCCAATGCGGGACTGGTGGTCTATCTGTTCGAGAACGAGGTCCCCGAAATTCAGGAGGGGTCTGTGCGCATTGTGGCTGTGGCCCGGGAAGCCAACCCTCCCTCCCGTTCCGTGGGGACACGAACCAAGGTGTCCGTAGACAGCACGGAGCGGGAAGTGGACCCTGTGGGGGCCTGCATTGGGGCCCGTGGTTCGCGGATCCAGCAGGTGGTCAATGAACTCAGGGGCGAGAAAATTGACGTGATCCGCTGGTCGGCGGATCCAGCGCAATATATTGCCCATTCCCTGAGCCCCGCCAAGGTGGGTCAGGTGCGGCTGGTGGATCCCGAAGCCCGGCATGCCCATGTGCTTGTTCCCCCGGACCAGTTGAGCCTGGCCATTGGCCGGCAAGGACAAAATGTCCGCCTGGCCGCCCGACTCACGGGTTGGAAGATCGACATTAAAAACTCCACGGAGTACGACCAGGGGAAAGAGGAAGCCATCGTGGCCAGGCTCATCGCGCAGCGGCAGAAGGAGGAAAAAGCGCAAGTGGAAGCAGAAGCGCGCATCAAGGCGGAACAGGCCATGCGCGCCGAGGAGGATGCCCGCCTGCGGGAGCTTTATCCACAGCGGGATGATCTTGATGGTCAAGCGCTCTGGCAACAACAGCAATGAGCACCACCCACAAGCCGGTTGTGAGGCGTTGTGTTAGCTGTACACACCTGAAGGACCGCACCCAGATGCTGCGGCTGGTGCGGCTGGCGTCCGGGGGACTTGGCCTGGACGAGGGGTTTGGCCGCTCCGCCTACGTGTGCCGGTCCAGGCGTTGCCTGCAAGACGCCCGGCGACGAAAACGCATCCAGAAAAGCCTGCGGATTCCCAATCATCCCGCCATTGACGCCACATTGGCAACGGAACTGGACAAGATTGAACGGCACAACCAGAAGCCTGGTCAAGATTCTCCTGTAGGATGACAGTGCTTTCAAGTGCCGCGGCCTTTGGTCTTACGCTCACTCTCCAGTCCGATCCCACAAGTCCCACGGCTTTTGCCCTGTAGACTCAAGTGGTTCCCGTCTGCAAGTCTTTCTGAAGGGAGGTCTTGGAGAATCAGGGTTTTGGCGAGACTCTCCAGCAGTACTCGCCTTCCCTGGGGCAAGATGTCAACAGCCCTTGCATAAGGAGGGCTCGATGGGGTCACCCCTCATCGCTCGTCTGGAGTACGCATGACCAAAAGCGGCAAAGTCCGTATCAATCAGCTTTCGCGCGACCTTGGCCTTCCGGCATGGCAGGTTGTTTTTGACGCTGCGGAGAAGCTTTCCATTCCCGCCAAGAGCCACAGCAGCTCAATTAATGGGGAGCAGGCCGAAACCATCATTGGCCACCTTGTGGCTGAAGGTCACCTGAGTGAAGATCTGGCGTCCGCCTACAAAACCAGGGCCGTCCAAAAGGAGAAGACCGTTGGGTCAGATAAGCCTGGTCAAGCTCAGCCTGCCCCCAAGCAGGCCAAACCGACCAGCAAAGCGTCCACAGTCCGGTTGAAAGCCAAGCCGGTGGTAACCGCACGACCCACACCGGCACAAGCCTCCCCCCCACGCAAGCCTGCCCCCAGGCCATCTCCTGCTAACCAGAGACTCCATAGAAAGCCATCCCAACCAGTCAAGGAGCCAGCTCCCGGCCCTGTCAGGCTGGCCAACACCCCCACGACCAAGAAGGACCCGCGGCACCCCAGTGTGGTCAAGGTCAGGACCAAAGCAGCGGATCATCCTGCCAAAGGGAAGACTGCTGACAAGGAGGGGGCAGCAGCAAAGGAAGGTCTTACGCTGGTGAAACCGCCATCTGGGGAACCCAAGGTAGTCCAGAAGCCCAGGCTGGTGCGGCCCACTGTGGTACGGCCCACCGCGCCGCCCACTGCACCAAAGAAGCCTGCAGAAGCCCCCCCTACTGCCGGGTCGGAAAAGGCGCCCAAGGCAAAGGCGGGCTCCGCAAGGGGCAAATCACCATCTGTGATCAGCAAGCCGCCAAAGGCGTCTGCTGTGGTCAACAAAGCGGCCACAAAGCAGGCCAAGGGGGCACCACAAACGTCATCAACCAGCAATCGTCGCCCCAAGGGGACAACTCCACCAGGCAAGGCGGCAAGTGCGCCCGTGGCCAAGCAGCCGCCCCAGCTTATGGCACCCCCCAAGCCTGCGGCCACCAAATCCCCTGTTACCGAGAAACCTGTTCGCAAGTCCACTGGTCCCACCAGCCCCGTATCATCCGCAACCTCCTCCACACCGACTCCCAGACCGGCAAAAGATCAGCGCTTACGTCCAGGAGGCAAGTCAGCAACAGTTCCCCCCGTCAGGAAGCCATCCCCATCTGCTGCACCCAAGGTTCCCAGTGGTCCCAGTCGCCCCCCACAGCCCGCCAAGGCGATGGACCAGCCACTCCGTCGTCCTGGCGCAAAAGCTCCACGCTCTGTGGTGGCATCCGGGATGCCCCGTTCCCGGTCGTCCGTGCTGGCGGGGCGTTCCGATGGCACCCGATCAACGCAATCCACGCCCCAGGCACAGCCGCCTGTAAAGCGACCCCAGATCGTGGCGCGCCGTCCCAACGCCAGGACGGAAAACCCTGACACACCACAGCGCTCCGGATCTGGAGGCGTGGCGGCGGCGCCACAGCAGAACCGTCCGGAATTCGTGGGACGTCTTCAGCGCAGTGGCGCCGCCAGTGGCAACCCGGTTGTGCGGGACAGCCCCGCAACTGGCGAGCGGCGCCCTAAACCGACTGATCTCTCCCGCTCATCAGAGTTGAGTCGTCCCCACCGTACTGCAGGGGGGCCTCCGGGCGTCAGCCGTCCTGGAGGGCCTGGAGCCGAGCGTCCCCAGGGCGGACTTCCCCCAGGGGTGCGACGGCCTGCAGCGCCCAGTGAAGTTCTGGGCAAGGAGGCGGCTTCCAGGGCCACACCGACCGCATCGCGTCCCAGGCACGAGCCCAAAACCACGACGGAATCCCCCACACCGCCACGACGCCCTGGCCCGCCCCGAAGTGGCGTTCCCGGTGGTCGTGCCCGCACTGCCGCTGGTGGGCGATCCAGGCGTCAGGATTGGGATGATTCGGTCCGCCTGGAGCAGTTGCGACGTGGCGGCGCTGCCAGCAAGCAGCGCACCAAGGTTCACATCATTGGCATCCATGACGAAGACGTGAATGCTGGTGAAGGCTTTGCCAGTGAAGGGGCGGCGGCGGTGCTTTCTGCGTCGTTGGCTCGTCCTTCCGGCAAGCCCCAGGGTGTGACGGGGCAACCCGCAATCAAGACAAGGCGGCGTAAGAAGCCCAAGGAGACAGCCCGGCAGCGGCAACGGCGGCGGGCCATGGAACTGCGTCAAGTGCGGGAGGCCAAGCAGCAGCGTCCTGAAATGCTTGTGGTTCCAGAAGGCAACTTGACGGTTCAGGAGTTGGCCGAGGCCCTTGGCGTGGACAGTTCGGACATCATCAAGTCTTTGTTCTTCAAAGGCATCTCGGCAACGGTGACCCAATCCCTGGATCTGCTGGCCATCGAGAAAGTGGCCGAGGAGTTTGGGGTGCCTGTTGTGGAGGATGACGTTGAAGCCGCAGCCAAGAAGACGGTTGCCATGATTGAGGACGAGGACCTTGAGAACCTCAGCCGGCGTCCACCCGTGGTGACGGTGATGGGCCATGTTGACCATGGCAAGACCAGTCTGCTGGACGCCATTCGTAGCACCCGTGTAGCGGCAGGAGAGGCTGGCGGCATCACCCAGCACATTGGCGCCTACCAGGTGGAGGTGGTCCATGAGGAGAAGCCTTCCCTCATCACCTTCCTGGATACGCCTGGTCACGAGGCCTTCACAGCCATGCGGGCACGGGGCACCAAGGTGACTGACATTGCTGTCCTGGTGGTTGCCGCTGATGATGGAGTGCGCCCGCAAACCATTGAGGCCATCAGCCACGCACGCGCCGCTGAGGTGCCGATCGTGGTGGCCATCAACAAGATGGACAAGGAGGGCGCCAACTCGGACCGGGTGCGCCAGGAGTTGGCTGACCACGATTTGACGAGTGAGGAGTGGGGGGGCGACACGGTCATGGTCCCCGTCAGCGCACTCAAGGGCCAGAACATTGACAAGCTGCTGGAGATGATCCTTCTGGTCAGCGACGTGGAGGATCTACAGGCCAATCCCGAGCGGCTGGCCAGAGGAACCGTGGTGGAGGCCCACCTGGATAAAGCCAAGGGTCCAGTGGCTACCCTGTTGGTTCAGAACGGCACCCTGCGACCTGGTGACGTGATCGCCGCTGGTCCGGTTCTGGGCAAGATTCGAGCCATGGTCAACGATCAGGGTGAGCGGCTCATGGAAGCTCTCCCCTCCGCTGCCGTGGAAGCCCTTGGCTTCAGTGAGGTGCCCACGGCGGGGGATGCCTTCGAGGTGTTCGAAGACGAGAAAGCTGCCCGCGCTGTGGTCAGCAACAGGGTCAGTGATGCCCGTACAGCCCGGTTGGCCCAGCAGATGGCCAGTCGTCGCGTCAGCCTCACAGCCCTGTCGGATCAGGCAGCCGAGGGTGAACTCAAGGAACTCAACGTCATTCTCAAGACCGATGTTCAGGGGTCTCTGGAGGCCATTCTGGGGTCCCTCGAACGGATCTCTCAAGAAGAGGTGCAGATTCGTGTCTTGTTGTCGTCCCCCGGAGAGGTCACGGAAACCGACATTGATTTGGCCACAGCCTCAGACGCCGTGGTCATCGGCTTTAACACCTCCATGGCCAGTGGTGCGCGCCGAGCCGCAGAAGCCGCTTCCGTGGACGTACGCAACTATGACGTTATCTATAAACTTCTGGAGGACATCCAGGGAGCCATGGAGGGCCTCCTGGAACCGGAGTTGGTGGAGGAGCCCCTGGGCTGGGCAGAGGTGCGGGCCGTCTTCTCCATCGGCAATGGCGCCGTGGCTGGGTGTTATGTCACGGAAGGCAAGCTACAGCGCAACTGCCGGTTACGAGTGCATCGGGGCAGTCAAGTTGTCCATGAAGGGGATTTGGACTCTCTCCGCCGCATCAAGGATGGGGTGAAGGAGGTGAATGCTGGCTACGAGTGTGGTGTGGGCGTAAGTCGCTTCACGAGTTGGCAGGAGGGGGACCGGCTGGAAGCCTTCTCGATGGTCATGGTGAGGCGCACGTTGAATGTTTGAGGTGGGCTTCTGCAGCGTCAGCGCCCCTTCCGCGACGTGCTTTCTCCAGTCTGACCAGGGTTGACCTCGGGTTTTGGGGAGCGGTCCTTCCAGAGCAAGTAGCCAAACAGCACCACTGCACCCACCTGGATGAGCACATCGTTCGGGCGCACTGCTTCTCCGCCAACAAGCCGCAACACCATGATCATCAGCCCCAGGGCTGCCGAGGCCTCCAGCGCGATCCACAGCGCCCGCCGCAGACTCTGCCATGGGGTCCTTAATTCTTCTTGAAGCTTTGCTTTGAGTTGTGGATCCAGAGGATGGGGGGATTGGGGAGTCATGGGGGAACTTGGTCTGGCGCTAAATTAGGATTCCATGGTTGGTTAGCCGCTGTAGCTCAGTTGGTAGAGCAACGCTTTCGTAAAGCGTGGGTCGTCGGTTCAAGTCCGGTCAGCGGCTTAATGGCATGGCACGGTGGCCAGGAATTGTGTTCTTGGTCACTGTTTTAAGTAAGATGGATGTGCTGTTGTTTCCACTCTGAGCGCAATGGTTCAGATCAGTTGGTCTCTCTCTGGTGATCGAAACCACGAAACTGTGGCGTTCCACGAGGCGCGGCACCGCCGGCGCGAGTTGGAGGCACAGGGTGCAGTTGTCTACTGGAGCGAAAGGGTTCACCACCATCACCCTTTCTAAGGGAACCCGAATTCCGGCTAGGGTCTCCCTGGAGAAGGGGTCAAGGGACCCGCTCCATCGGGAACCCCTGGGAAGCTCCCCTCTCCTCTGGTCCTGTCCCGTCCTTTTCAGAAGAGGAGAGAGAAGCGTAGCTTCAGGGAACGATCCGTTGGGGAAGGGGAGGAGATGTGCTCGTGGCGCTCCCCCTCCAGGGCGACCTGCCAGGGTTCCCCCTGGTCCTGTTGTTGGGCATAGGGCACCACCGACCGAGGGCCAGGCCCTGCTCCTGGAACTCCTCCTCCCCATGGGTGCGCAGGGTGCGCCCTGTAGCTCACCCCTGCTGATGCCCCGCCCCGGATCATGCCAGCGGATGCCAGCCCCCACCTCCATACCGAAGCCGGTTTCGGCATCACCCGCATCGTGGCGGATGGCCATCTCCAGGGAGGGGAGGAGGGACGACCCATGCGCCAAGGGGAAGGGACGTGTGGACTCCAGACCAAGGCGGAGCCGGGAAAACACTGCCCTCGGAGGATTGAAGGCCCTGCACCTCTTCCGAGGTGGTGTGTAGCAGCAGCACATCGGTGATGGTGGTGAGGCTGATCCCCCCAGCGCCCCCCTCCCGCAGCAGGCCGTCCATGCCAATGGCTGCCATCCTCAGGTTGGTGTTGGGATCGTCCGTAGCAGCGCCGTCTGGTTCGAGGGAGAGCTGGCCCCAGCCATACCCGGCCACGGCCCAGATGCCCAGTCGCGGGGTGAGGCCGTAGCGCCCATAGGGGAAGACGCCGGCCAGGGTGCTGCTGACCTCATGCTCAGCACTGTGGTTAATTTAACCCGGGTTCTGGATAAGGGGGCAGCGGGAAACTGCCCCCGCCCTGGCTTGGGGCTTGGGGAAGCCTGATGGGGAGAGGAGAGGGACCCCCCCGCTGTGGTCTGTTCTTGAGGCTTTCCAGCCTTTGCGGTGGGGGAGAGGGAGCTTCCAGAATCAGGCAGCGCCCGATTTATCCTTTCCCGTGGGGATGCCCTCTCACCATGAGAAGCCAGTCGTGGAAATGGTTTTCAAGTGCCGGTAGCCTTTTTACAGGTGGGGAAACGGCGACTTTTCCTGGTGCCCTTATCCAGAACTGGGGTTACATAGATAGAACAAGGGCCGCAGTTTGGCCACCTGGCCTTGCTCCATTTCACCAACAACGGCAGCGTGACCAACTCCGGTCCACCTGTCCACTACCGCCAGGTCCGCTACCGGCTCTTGCCTGGCACCGCCAGCAAGGCACGGCAACTCTTCGGCCTGGCTGGAGCAGGTCGATTCATCTGGAATCACTTCCTGGCCAAACACCAAGCAGCCTATCAACTCCACAAGGAGAATCCAGAACACCACGCCAAGCCGTCCATCAGCTTTTTCTCCTTGGGCAAGGAGTTCACTCAACTCAGGAACAGTGGTGACTTCCCCTGGCTACAGGGCTACTCCTTCACAATTGTCAGAGCCGCCCTGCAGAGCTTGTCCCTGGCGTTCCAGGGGTTCTTCAGGGGTAAGGGCCATCCCCGCTTCAAGGCCAGAGGCCGGGACCAGCCTCGCTTCACTATCCCTGACAAGGGGAAGATCAAAGGTGATCGCCTCAGCATCCCTGGCGTTGGCCTGCTACGGCTGCGGCGCCATAGCGGCAATCCCTATCCCGAGGGCAGGCCGGTCAAGGCCGCGGTGGTCCATGAGTGCGGCAAATGGTATGCCACTGTCTGCTACAAGGTGGACCTGCCTCCCAGCGCCGAGCCTGAACGGGTGG
>VXWH01000200.1 GCA_009836025.1 Synechococcus sp. SB0668_bin_13
CTTACCCGGAGATTACGCCCCCTTCAATTTCCACCACCTTCGAGACACATCCGACTTGGACAGGTCTTCAGGGGACAGGATGGAATGATCGGCCTCCCTGCCCTCTGCGGGGAAAGACAACAGTGATTAAAGAAGCGTAACTCCCGGCAATGACAGAAGGTAGCCACTGTTGCTGAGTGGTGACAGCAAGCACTATCACAAGGAACAGCAGTGCCGCACCTAGGCAAAAATGGAAGACTTCCACTTTGTACTGATGCTTCTGCTCCCTGAGGCTTGCTTCCACTTCCCATTCTTCCAGACCTCGCTGCCTTGGCTTAATCATCAATGACCTTGACCTCAGCCCTCTTTCCTTGGAGATCCTCTATGTACAGCTTCCCTCCCCCTTGGTCCAGGAGCTGCTTCAAAATCTCGTAATAAACGTCAATGCCGCTAGAGATGAGCACACTGGCAGTTGTTCCAAGGCTTTCCGCCAAGTCATCCATCCGCTTAGCAGCGTTGGGGCTGGCCTTGAGTTTGTAGTGGACTCGTTCGGATGTGGTTTCCCCCCGTGGGGAAACGTTCCTCGGAAGCGCTGGGATTGGCATAGCTGTCCTAGTACAGAATTACTTCAGTCAAGCCTGGGCATTGCGGCCTTCCACCACGCGAACCTGGGTCAAGAGTGCCTTGGCCAGGGCTTCTGGTGTGGTCACATGGAAGGATTCTTCGAGTTCAGCCTTGCTGGGTTGGTGGTCGTGGGGCTTGCGCGGACTGTGGGGCGCTTGATCATGAGGACGCAGTGGATAACGGCAATGACAATGCTAAGAATGACAAAGGTTGCAGTAGCGTCTCCACCAATCACAATGGAAGCAACGGGCTCTGCCGTCACCCCACTGCCAGCAGCGGAGGCCGTGGCCAAGATTTCCGGTGGAGGTGAGGCTTGGCGGGGGGACCGATTGAAGGCGTCATTGTCATGGTGTGATGTGGGGCGCAGGGAAAGGCAAAAAGCGACTAATCGCCACATGTCAACACTACCCAACTGGCTCAGTCCTTTGTCTGTAGCAGAATCAACCCTTACCGAACTTAGCTTCAGGCAATAAGGTCCCTGTAGCGGAGCCGTTTCCCGCGTAGGTTCCTGGCAATCCAGCCCATTTGATCTGCCGTATCAAGGGGGCGGATGTTGGCGCGCCCGGCAAGGTGGACACGTAGCGGTCCATGTGCTTGGTCGAAAACCAGTGGAACGTTGCTGCTTTCGCTGCGACCTGCCCCAGCCGCTCCACAATCAACACCGTGAGCCCCGGCTCCAGTTGTTGGAGCAGCGTCGCCAGTCGCCAGGGTGGCGCCCATGATGCCTGCTCCCACCAAGACGGCATCCGCCTGGATTCGCTCCACAATTCCTTCACAAAGGGCAGAATGGCGCCAACCATGCTGTTGCCACCGTGATTCATATCCTGGCAGCCCTGGCTGTGCTCGGGCTGCTGATTGCCATCCATGAGACAGGACATTTTCTGGCGGCGGCAGGCCAGGGGATTCGGGTGAGCAGCTTCTCCATCGGCCTGGGGCCGATGCTTGTGGGCTGGCGCCGCCGTGGGATTCAGTTTGCCCTGCGGGCCATTCCCATCGGCGGTTATGTGGCGTTCCCCGATCCTGAGAGCGAAGAAGGGATTCATCCGCAGGATCCCGATCTGTTTCAGAACCGCCCCCTCCACCAGCGGGCACTGGTGATTGCAGCAGGGGTGCTGGCCAACCTGATCTTTGCCTGGATAGCGCTGCTGGCCCAGGGGGCCGTGTATGGCGTGCCCGACGGGATCACTGCCGCCGCGGGCATTGTGGTGACAGGAGTCAGCCCCGGTTCCCCCGCTGCCGTGGCCGGCCTGCAACCGGGGGACCATGTTGTGGCCGTCAACGGCCAGCCCCTGGGAGAGGGGAATGAGGCCGTGAAAACCCTGATCACGGCCGTGCAGACCCGGCCCGGTGCTCCCCTGATCCTCCAGTTGGAGGGTGGCGCCGGTCCACAGGAGCGTCAGGTGACCCCACGCCTTGACGAGCAGGGGACCAGCCGCATTGGCACTCAGCTTCAACCCTATGGGACGAGCCGGTATCGGCCCGTGGAGGATGTGGGGGAATGGCTGACCACGGCAAGCCGGGGCTTCTGGACCATCACAGCCAATACCCTGGCGGGTTATGGCCAACTGCTGACCCATTTCCAGGCCACGGCCCGGCAATTGGGGGGGCCAGTCCGCATTGTGGAAGTGGGCGCCCGGTTGGCGCAGCAAGGTGGGGCCAGTCTGCTGTTGTTCACGGCCTTGATTTCCATCAACCTGGCCGTACTCAATGCCTTGCCCCTGCCCGCATTGGATGGGGGCCAGATGCTGCTGCTGCTCTGGGAAGGACTGCGGGGACAACCGCTGCCGGAACGGTGGACCCAAGCGGTGAACCGCCTGGGATTCGCTCTGTTACTGGGGCTGGTGGGTGTGTTAATGGTCCGTGACACATCCCAGCTCAACATCTTCAAAACGTGGTTGAGCGGCTGATGTCAGGTGCGGAGAATCCAGGCTGGCCACCGCCACCCCAGCGGGCGGCACTGATCCTTCAACAGTTGGGCCAGCTTTACCCGGAAGCCCGCTGTTCACTGGCTTGGCGCAATCCCTTCCAGTTGCTGGTGGCCACCATCCTCTCGGCCCAATGCACGGATGAGCGGGTGAACCGGGTGACGCCAGCCCTCTTTGACCGGTTCCCGGATGCCGCCAGCTTTGCCGCTGTGGAGCCGGAGCAGGTGGAGCCCTATGTGCGCTCCACAGGATTTTACCGCAGCAAAGCCCGCCACATTGTGGGCACGTCACGCCTGTTGCAGGAGCGCCACCAGGGCCATGTGCCCAGGTCGATGGAGGCGCTCCTGCAGTGCCCCGGTGTGGCCCGCAAAACAGCCAACGTGGTGTTGGCCACAGCCTATGGCCTCAATGTGGGTGTCACGGTGGACACCCATGTGCGCCGTCTCAGCAACCGGCTCGGCCTTGTGGCGGCAACGGATCCAGCCCGCATTGAAGCGGAACTGATGGCCCTGCTGCCCCAATCCGATTGGGACCTGCTCTCCATCCGCCTCATTTTCCATGGCCGTGCTGTGTGCAAGGCACGGCGACCAGCCTGTGGACGCTGCGGCCTGGCTGAACTTTGTCCCTCCTATGCGCCAGCGCCGATGAGTGTTGAGCCGCCAGAGAAGCACACCGGGCGGTGACGGTGACCCGGTTCACATCATTCGCGCAGTACTGCGGAGCTTGCAGAGCGCCCTCTGGTTGACCCGGTACGCATCATCAGGGCTCATGGCCAGACGCCTGGCAATATCCTGGAACGTGGGTCGCTGATGCAGGCAGTGGCGTTGCCGCACCACTGCCCATTCGTGCTCCCGCAACTGAGCTGTGGTGATGATCTCCGCCAGGTAGTCTCTATCCAGCACCTGGATCAACGCATCCATGGGCTGGGGGCGCTCGTCAATGAACGGATCAGGGGAAATCTGGTCTCCATCACCATGCATGTACTGCTCGAGACTGACCGTGTGGAGCAGTTGGGCGGTGTGGAGCAGTTTGCGGATCTGGCTTTGGGTCTCCTGACTGATCCCGGCCACTTCTGCCACAGTGGGTGATCGTCCCAGCCTGTCGGATAAGCGCTGCGCCACCACCGCCAAGCGAGCCAAGCGATCCGCCATGTGCAAGGGTAGACGAATGGTGGATGCTTTTTGAGTGATGGCCCGTTGTAACGACTGTTTAATCCACCAGTAGCTGTACGTGCTAAAGCGATGACCCTTGGAAGGGTCAAATTTCTCCGCCGCTCTCTGCAAACCCATTGCACCCTCTTGGATAAGGTCCTCCACGGGAAGACCACGGTTCTGATATTTCTTTGCAAGATGGACGACAAGCCTGAGATTGGACTGAATCATTTGCTCCTGAGCCTGAATCCCTGCCCTGCGCAACTTTGCTGGCGCCAACTCCAGACCGCCAGGATAGCTCCGCCATGTGGAGATGATCTGGCCCAGATTGACTTCCTCCTCAGGGGTCAACAGCCGAAACTGAGAGATTCTCCGAAGGATCCATGCCAAGGTCGTTGTTTCCATGGTCATACGATCCACAACAGAGACCCTTTAGCCGTTCCAGGGCTGTCTGCAGCCTGTGCTATGGCATCGATGAGCAGGAGAGGGTTCAAGCTGTGGCACACTCCCGATGAACCAGCGCGGTGCGGCAGATGGTTTTTTTCACGGTGCGGGGTTGCTGGCAATGGGGCGACCCGCCACGGGCGGCCCGCCGCAGCTTGCGCATGGCATTCTGCTCAATCTGACGTGTACGCTCACGGCTGAGGCCCAGGTTTCCGGCAATCCCTTGAAAGGGTAGACGTTCATGGAGGCAATGGCGCTGCCTGACCACCTGCCGCTCCCGTTCACTGAGCTTGGCAGTATCCATAAGCTTCTCCAACTGCGTCAAGACATCAACCTGCTCCAAGGCATCCATGGGTTGAGTGCGGTCGTCTTCGATCAACTCGCCAAGGGAACTGCTATCACCCTCGGTCTTGACCTGGGCATCCAAACTCGCCCCACTCAGCAACCGGCCCGTCTCCTCCAACTGGCGAATCTGCTCCTTGGTCTCGTTCATGGCAAGGGACGCCTCTTCCAGGCTGGGAGGGCGGCCAAGCTGTTGAGTGAGGCGGTGGGTGCAGGCCGTGAGACGCGCCAAGCGATCCGCCACATGGAACGGCAAGCGGATATTGGACACCTGCTGGCTCACGGCCCGCTGCAGTGATTGCTTAATCCACCAGTAGGCATATGTACTGAAGCGATAGCCGGTGGTGGGATCAAACTTTTCCGCGGCCCGTTGTAGACCAAAGCTGCCCTCCTGGACCAGGTCTTCAAGTGGCAGGCCTCGGGTTCGGTATTTCTTGGCCAGGTGAACCACCAGGCGAAGATTGGAGCGAATCATTTCTCCCCGTGCATGAAGGCCTGCCTTGGAAACCCCGGCAGGGGCCTTCTCAGGTCCACCGGGGTAATCCATCCAGGCCCGCACAGTCCGCCCCAGATTCACCTCCTGGTCCGGGGCCAACAGCCGGGAACGGCCGATTCCATCCAGCATCCAGCCAAAACAATCCCGCTTCATCTTGCCTCCAAAATGCTTATCGAGCAACTTGCCACAGTTTAGAAATCCTCTCATCCAGGAATCCTGGTTAGATAATCTTTTTCATAGTTGGCGTAACCGTTCTTGATACGGATTCCACACGAGAGCACCCATCGCTCCCCCAGCCAAACGATTCTCAGCCCATTGCCCACCTTACGCAAGGGCCGCCCTCCACTCAGCCATGGTCTTGGCCCTTGCTGCGGTTGCAGCCAGAGCACAGAAGCTGCAAGTTGTCCGGGTGGTCCGTCCCGCCCTTGCTGCGGGGCAGGATGTGGTCAACCTCCATCACCCGGAAGGGGAAATGGGTGCCGCAGCCTGCACAGATGCCCTCCTGCTGGCCGTAGAGGCGGTGGCGATGAGTGCGGTAGCTGGACAGACGGCCAAGATCGGTGCGCCTGGGCGGGGCATCCAGGGCAATGGGACCGGCCCAGAGCGGGTTGTCCTCTCATGATTCTCTCCTTCACCAGCTTGGTAGCCAGCGGTGAAAGATCAGTCCCTGCCCATTGGCGCCCCAGCCTGGTCTGCCGCTACCAGAGCAGTGGCGCAGCCGCAGAAGGAGTCCAGCACCAAGTCACCAGGGTTGGAACTGGCTTTGATGATCCGCTCCATCCAGAAGAGCAAGGGGCTTTGGGGTAGGTTAGCAAGGCGCTCTTTGGATGATCCGGCAAGGATTGAAATCTCCCACACGTCCCGCATTGGCAGCCCTTTGGTCGGCTTGTCAACTACCATCTTCCGCGTTTCCAGGTCCAAAACCTGTGTCTTCCCCTTGAACCGCTTCAGGTACTTTCGCTGGGTGGCTCATAGCTCACGTTGAAAGTATGCTCCCCAGACCCTGTGTAAAATAAAATTAAGGCATCTCTGAAGAAGTTGCTTCCAGATGGTGGGACTGGGGGATGGTTGGAGTTT
>VXWH01000142.1 GCA_009836025.1 Synechococcus sp. SB0668_bin_13
TTACTCGGAGAATCACCCTCTCCTGATTTCTACCACCTTCGAGACACATCCTCCAAGTCTGTCCTGCACAGGTCCACATGGCGGAAGCTTCTGACTCCTGACACCGGATTCACGAGTACCCCTGAAGCCGGGCCACAGAGCCCGGCTTTCCTGACCTCATGCCACCCGCGAACTTTGCGCCATCCACCATCTGGACGGGAGACAACCTGCCCATCATGCGGGGCATGAACTCCGCCTGTGTGGACCTCATCTACCTGGACCCGCCCTTCAATTCCAATCGGCACTACGAAGCCCCCATCGGCAGCAAAGCCGCCGGGGCCGCCTTCAAGGACGCCTGGACCCTGGATGACGTGGACGTGTGCGAGCACGGAGAATTGGCAGAGCGTAATCCTGCCGCCTACGCTGTCATTGAAGCCGCCTGTCAAGCCCATGGCAAGGGGATGCAGTCCTACTTGATCTTCATGGCAGTGAGGTTGATGGAAATGCACCGCATCCTCAAGCCCACAGGCTCCATCTACCTTCATTGTGACGATACAGCAGGAGCGTATCTGAAGATGCTTATAGATGGGATTTGGGGGGCCGATAAATGCAGGGGGCAGATTGTCTGGAAACGAAACTCTGCCAACAACGCCGGAGAAAGTTATGGGAGGATTGCCGACTGGATTTTGTATTATATCAAAGAAAGTAATTTTACCTGGAATCAACCTTATGGGGACATTGGTAAAAACGAGCTAAAGGAATACAGAAACACGGATTCTGATGGCCGTCGCTACAAAGGGAACGATTTGACCGCCCCATCCAACAATGCCTCCAGGCAATTCACCTGGCGAGGCGCAACACCGAAATCTCCCCGTGGCTGGGCCTATTCACTGGAAAAACTGGAAGAACTCTGGCAGTCTGGATTGATCCACACGAAAAAGGATGGCACGCCTTCTCTGAGGGGTCACAAAAAGTACCTTGACGAACATCCTGGGGCAAAAGTGCAAAACATCTGGACCGACATCCAACGAATTGGTAATACAGCAAAGGAACGAACCAGCTACCCCACCCAGAAGCCGCTTGCCCTGTTGGATCGCATCATCAAAGCCAGCTCAAACCCTGGCGACCTGGTGCTTGATCCCTTCTGTGGCTGTGCCACTGCCCTGGTGGCGGCGGACAGATTGGGGCGGCAATGGGCAGGCATTGATCTTTCCCCGCTGGCCATCAAGCTGGTCAAGCAGCGGATCTTGGAAGACAGCCCGCTGTGGGCCGGTCCCATTGCCCTGGATGCCCCACCCAAGCGCACGGACTTGGGGGCACTGCCCAACTACCGCACCCATCGCCATCGCCTCTATGGTGAACAGGAAGGCATCTGTGTGGGCTGCAATACCCACTTCCCCTTCAGGGTGATGGATGTGGACCATATCCTGCCCCGTAGCAAAGGGGGAACCGACCATCCTGACAACCTGCAGCTTCTGTGCTCTGGATGCAACCGCAGCAAAGGCGGCAAGACCATGGCCGAATGGAGGGCAGCGCAGGCAGAAGCCAAATAACTTGTTACTTTGGCATGTAATTCTCTTTGCGAAGAAATTGTGGAGCGAATCCAGGCCGATGCCGTCTTGGTGGGAGCAGGCATCATGGGCGCCACCCTGGCGACGCTGCTCCAACAACTGGAGCCAGGGCTCACGGTGTTGATTGTGGAGCGGCTGGGGCGGGTTGCAGCCGAAAGCAGCGCCGCCCTCAATAATGCCGGCACCGGCCACGGGGCCAACTGCGAACTGAACTACACCCCCATGGATGGTCGTGGGCAGCCCGACCTTCACAAAGCTCTGGCCATCAACGGGGCCTATGAGCAGAGCCTGCAATTCTGGGCCGCGCTGGTGGAGCAGGGGGCGCTGGGCAGTCCCGGGACGTTTCTTCACCAGGTGCCCCACTACAGCCTGGTGTGGGGCGAGGAGGACGTGGCGGCGCTGGCGCAGCGGCAGCAGCGCATGGCTGCCCTGCCCCAATTTGCAGGCATGGCCTTCAGCCGGGATCACGGCGCTCTGCGGGACTGGCTGCCCCTGGTGATGGAGGGTCGTCCGGCTGGGGACGTGATGGCCGCCACCCGCTATGGACGGGGCACGGACGTGGACTTCGGCGCCCTCACCGAGTCCCTGGTGAACTGGCTTGAGCGCCAGCCCGGGGTGGAGTTGCGCCTCAACCACGTGGTGCGTCGCCTGCGCCGCAGATCCGACGGCCGCTGGCGTCTGGATGTGGACCACGGCGGCAACAGGGTTCAGGTGGATAGCCCCTTTGTGTTTCTTGGCGCCGGTGGCGGCACCCTGCTGCTGCTGCAACGGTCCGGCCTGCCGGAGGCCCGGGGCTATGGCGGCTTCCCCGTCAGTGGTCAGTGGCTCATCTGCCAGACGGCGCCCCTCGTTGGCCGCCACTGGGGCAAGGTCTATGGCAGGGCGCCAGTGGGTGCGCCCCCCATGTCCATGCCCCATCTGGACAGCCGTTGGATCAGCGGCCATCGGGGCCTGTTGTTTGGCCCCTATGCCGGTTTCAGCAGCAAGTTCTTGAAACACGGGTCCTTGTGGGACCTGCCCGCCTCCGTGCGTCCCCATAATCTGTTGTCCATGGTGGGGGTGGGGCTACGGGAACGTCACCTGGTGGGCTATCTGCTGCAACAACTGCGCCAAGGCCCCGGGCAACGGCTTGCCAGCCTGCGCCGCTTTCTCCCCCAGGCGCAACCGCAGGACTGGCGCCTGGCCGTGGCGGGTCAGCGGGTGCAAATCATCAAACGGGAGCCCGGCCACAGAGCACAACTGAAGCTGGGTACGGAGGTGGTGGCGGCAGCCGACGGCAGCCTGGCGGCTCTGCTGGGGGCATCGCCGGGTGCGTCAACCGCTGTCACCATCATGGTGGACCTTTTACGGCGCTGTTTTCCACAACGCTTCCAGGGCGGCCACTGGGGCCAACGGCTGGGCCAGCTTCTGCCCTACGACCCGGCGGCGGGCGCTGCTTCCGCTGCCGCCCTGGGCCGGTGTCGCCGGCGCTGTGACGCTATTCTGGGCCTGAGGGAGGTGTGATCAGGTTACAGCCCATGTAGGGCTGTAACGCCTGGGGGATGGCCACGGAGCCGTCGGGCTGCTGGTGCCACTCCAGCAGGGCGGCCATGGTGCGGCCAACAGCCAGGCCGCTGCCGTTGAGGGTGTGGAGGAGGCGATTGCGCTTGCCGTCCTTCATGCGGATGGAGGAGCGGCGCGCCTGGAAATCCCCACAGGTGCTACAACTGCTGACTTCCCGATACAGGCCCGCTCCGGCTAGCCACACCTCCAGGTCATAGGTGCGACAGGCGGAAAATCCCAGATCAGCGGTGCAGAGTTCCACAACCCGATAGGGCAGTTCCAGGGCTTGCAGAACCGCCTCCGCATCGGCGGTCAGTTGTTCATGGGCCGCTTCGGAGGCATCGGGATGGCAGAACCAGTAGAGTTCCACCTTATTGAACTGGTGCAGGCGAATCAGACCACGGGTGTCCCGGCCGTAGCTGCCTGCTTCCCGGCGGAAGCAGGGGCTGTAGGCCACGTAACGGCGGGGTAGATCAGTGGCCGCCAGGATCTCGTCGCGATGGAGGTTGGTGAGGGGCACCTCCGCTGTGGGGCTCAGCCAGAGGTCGTCGTCTGCACAGCGAAAGCTTTCCTCGGCAAATTTGGGCAGTTGGCCGGAGCCGGTGAGGCTGGCGGTGTTCACCAAAGCCGGGGGCAACGCCTCCACGTAGCCCCGGCCGATGTGCAGATCCAGCATGAACTGAATCAAAGCCCGCTCCAGGCGCGCCCCCAGGCCCAGCAGCGTGATGAACCGGCTCTGGGCAATGCGCACGGAGCGTTCGCTTTCAAACAGGCCCAAGGTCTTGGCCAACTGCCAATGTTCCAGGCCAGCCGCGGCGGGGTTGGGTTCGCCCCAGCGGCGCAACTCCACGTTATCGGATTCGCCCTGGCCATCGGGGCAATGGGGGGAGGGCAGATTGGGCAGGTGCAGCAGTTCATCGCGCAATTGCGCCTGGGCAGCACGCTCTTCAGCCTCCAGGGTGGCCACCGCTGCCTTAATGGTTTTGCCCTTCTCTTCAAGGGCTTTTACCTCGATGTGAAAGTTCCTGGGCTCCATGGCGGAACTCGCCGTGCCAGAGCCAGGGCCAGCGGCGGCGCGGAGTCGTGTTGGCTTTTTTGCTTCCTGGTTCTCCCGAATCCGCTGGCGCACCAAGCCGCTCACTTGTTTTCCTTCAGCTTGCAGTTGAGTACGCCGCTCCACCAGCTTCTGCACATGCTGAGCACGCTGATGGAGCGCGTCAATGTCCACAACAAGACCACGACGGGCCAGTTGCGCCGCCACATGATCAGGGTTCTGGCGAACAAGGCGTTGGTCAAGCACGGCGGTGGTCCATGGGCGCTTTCAGGCTAAGCAAAGCCTACAAACCGCTCTGATCCGGATCAGAGCACCTGCACCACGTCGCTGATTTCCGGGATCATCTCCCGCAGCTTGCGCTCAATGCCCATCTTCAGGGTCATGGTGCTGCTGGGGCAACTGCCACAGGCCCCCTGGAGGCGCACCTTCACGACGGGGCCATCCAGTTCCACCACCTCCACGTTGCCCCCATCCGCCAGCAAAAAGGGCCGCACCTCGTCCAACACTTTCTCCACGTTGTCCTTGGTGAGGGCCATGGTGTCCATGGTCATTGGGATGGAATCAACAGGCTCCATTCTAGGCTCAGGACTGAATAACCAGGAGACGGCGGCAGGGACCAGGAGGACGGCAGAGGGAAAAAATATATGCACAGCGGTTAAGCGGAGAGTTGGCCCCAGCCATACCCGGCGACGGCCCAGATGCCGAGGCGTGGGGTGAGGGCAAACGACCATGGGGGAACAGGCCGGTCTGAAGTGCTGCTGCTGTCACCATCAGCATTGTCATCTCCCTCATGGGAGCCACTACCCCAGGAGTGGGAGGAGAGTAGCGCCAGGTCGGACCCTCCTTCCCCCAAGTGCCCGGGGAAGACCTGCGCATCGGTCTTCCACTCTGCCGTCCTCCCCGCCTCTACCGTTGTCTTCTGGTGACGAGACCTGAGCTTGGCGACAGTCCCTGGACTAGTGGCCAGATGGAAGACTGTCAGCATTCTAACTCGGAACCGTTATGAGTATGGGTTAGAACAAACGGTGTGGACGCCTCACTTCCCATGGACCTTTCCAAACCCCGCACCCACGCCAATCTTGAAGCCGCCTTTGGCGGGGAAAGCATGGCCAACCGCAAATACCTCTTCTTTGCCGAGGTGGCCAGGGCCCTGGGCCATAAAGACCTGGCCAGGCTCTTCCGGGACACCGCCGCCCAGGAAACCGAGCACGCCTTTGCCCATTTCCGTCTCCTCCATCCGGAGCTGGTGGTTGAGGATGCCCGGACCTTGACGCCTGAGCAACGGCAAGCGCTTCTCAGCCGCTGCCTGGAGCTGGCCATTGAAGGGGAAACCTACGAGTACACCACAATGTACCCGGAGTTTGCTGCCGCGGCCCGCTCCGATCATGACGCCGCCGCCGCGGCGGAATTTGACGAGCAGATTGTCGAATCCCGGGAGCACGCCGGCATCTTCAGAAAAGCAGCCAGCAATTTCGGTTTCCTCACCTCCATTGAGCGCCACCACGCTGAGCGCTATGGGGTGGCTCTGGCTGCCCTGGAGGGCAAAGGCGATGCCGCCGAGGCAGCCAACCCCGTCCCGGGGCTCTGGATCTGTCGCGTCTGCTCCATGATCTACGATCCCGCCAAGGGAGATCCCGACTCCGGCATTGCCCCCGGCACCCCCTTCGAGGACATTCCCGATGATTGGGAGTGCCCCATCTGCGGCGCCCGCAAGGCCAGCTTCATTCCCTACCGTCCATCCACCCTGAACCAGCCGGCTTTGCAAAGTGCTTGAAGCTCCCTTGTGCGGGGCTCCCTAGGCTCAGGCCCCATAAACCGGGGGAGTGATTCTTCTTGGAAGAGAGGAAACCTGCAAGATA
>VXWH01000128.1 GCA_009836025.1 Synechococcus sp. SB0668_bin_13
CATTTTGAGAGCGCAATAATCACCCGAAGACTGAGGCCATGCGTTCGGTGCGCTCTTCTGGCATTGCCCCTTGTTCTGTTGGCAGCCTGTGGGGGAGGCGGTGGTGGTGGTAACGATGGCGAACTTGCGGAAAGGGCAAGGCAGGAAGTGGAGGCCCTGAGAAGACAAGTCCCTAATACGGCAAAGGAATTAGCCGATCTGAAATTTCAAGGGGCAAAGTTTGGAAGTGTTTATGAAGCGGGTTCTTTAGGATTTTCGCCGGTTACTGACGTTTCCACAGCATTCGATGGTGACTCTATAGATTTAACGGTCAGACGTTCCGACGGTAGCAGAATGTTCTTAGATGGTAGTATAAACACCGTATATGGATTGAATCTAGAGGAATATGACTTGAGCGATAATGCATTCTTTCGTGGATATTCGTATTATCAAGATACTTTAATGAATGTTAGCCCTTATTCGTCCGGCGGTGGAAGATTACAGGCTGCAAGTCTTAGGGTTCACCATAACAATGAGGATTTTAACGATTATGCAGCTTTTGGTTATTGGTTAGATTGGGATACAACACCATCGAATCCTGTTGGAAGATTGGAATTAGGTTTAATTGCGGATGGACCAGATTTTGAGGCCCCGGCAAGTCTTCCATTAACGGGAACTGCAGCATATTCTGGTGACTTTATAGGAACATTTATGCATGTGAATAATAATCAAGATCTTGTACAATTAGGTAATTATGAAGGTTCTTTGGATTTATTTGTCAATTTCGGACGTAATATTATAGCAGGAGGTTGTATTGGGTGTGGTCGTAGCGTTTTAGAGTATTTAGCAGTAGCAGATGCTTCTTCAGGAAATATAGATGAATATAGAGATCTACCAAGCGACTACTATGCGATATTGAATCCAACAACACTTGAATCCAATGGTCAATGGACAGGAAATAGTATCAATGTTCAAGCCACTGGACAAACAATTACAACGACCGATGGCGGGTGGGCCGGTAGAATGTCAACTCTAAATAACGATGATAGCTTGCCTTATGAGGCCATTGGGACCGCCTGGGCAGAATGGAGAGATGCCTATGGGACAGGCTTGGTGGGTGGCGCCTTTATGGCAGCGGTTGAGGAATTACAAGCTGCTATAAATCAGGGACCTGGTTACCTTGCCCCAGGCCAATCCAGCCAAAGCCCTATCGATGCCCAAACCCTGGCAAACAGCTACTTGAGTCCAGGTGCGCCAATGGGGGATGCCTTGGCGGTCTCTATCGGTGAGCAGAAGGTGACGGCCTTTAGCACTGTGCCAGGGGTAACCTTCACACTGAACGGGGATTCTTTTGTAGGAGGCGCGCCAGGGACCGATTTAGCCGCTTCCCTGGATTCCTTTATGGCCCCTGTGGATTGGACCGCTCCTGAACAGTGGCGTTTTTCTCTGAAACCGCTATATGCCCCTACTGTCCACGGGGCCGCCATTGAACGCGGGGCCAATCTCTTCCATATGGCCAGCCCCCAGGGATGGACGGCATCGTTCTATGGTCAGGGAATCGAGCTTGCGTACCAGCCCGGCAAGGGACCCTTCACCTTCACGTCAGGGGTAATCCATGAAGCCGATTCCCTCTTGGGTTCCCAAGCCAGGGGTTTCTTTGGTTCCCTGAGCGCTGATACCTTCTATGTGGGTTCCCGCTGGCAAACCGATGTGGGGCAATGGTCCTTTGCCGCCAACGGGGAACTTGGTCTTGTGGCCCCCACAGTGGCGGGCAGCAGCGTCATTGACGGCATCGATGCTCTGACCACCAACGCCTTTGGTCTTGAAGCCGCCAGGACGTTCAACAACGGCAACGTCCTGCGGTTCTCTTTGAAACAACCCCTACGGGTGGCCCATGGCTCCATGGACTACACCTTTGCCAACGGGGAAGCGGACGGCATCGTAACCGGCGCCAGTCAATCCGCTTCCCTGGCCCCCACAGGCCGCCAACTGGACTTGACCACGGCCTTGACCGTCCCTGTAAGCGCGGGCGATCTTTCCTTGGGACTGACCATGAGCACCGATCCAGGCCACATAGCGGGGGCTGATGCGGTCTTTTCCCTCTTTGGCGGCTATCAGGCTCAATGGTGAGTATCAGCCAATCAGCACGTCAAGAATCTTGAAGTCTGTTCGGCCAGTGGCCAGCCTGGCGGGCATGGCCCTGTTGCCCAGTGGCGGAATCCTGTACGGCCTGCTGGTGCTGCCCCTCAACGGCCGTCTGCTCCAGCTCAGCAGCGCACTCCGGCAACAGCCGGAGGAGCGGCAGCGGGCCACCAACCTGTTCCGGTTTTCCATCCTCTATCTCTTCGGCATCTGCGGACTGATCCTGTGGTCCCGCAGTGGGGCCGCCGCCCTGTTGGACCACCAGGCGCTGCACCTGCTGGGGCATTGGCCCACAGGGCTCCTCGCTGGCCTGTGACCATTCCCGCGTCCTTCTTCGTCATTCCCGCCTCTTCTTTGGCCCTGACCGGCATGGCCTGGCTTCTGCTATGGAACACCCATGAAGTTGCTGAAGCCTCTACTAGGAGGCTGTTGAAAAAGTCGGACATGCCACTTGAAACCGGGAAGCGGGCCAGCAATCAATGGGAGACCAATTCGCGTAAGGCAGTTTGGCATCGTCCCAAATCCCAGTCAGGGAGCGTAGTTTGGCACATGAGTTGGTTGTACGTGACGATGCCGCTCATGCCGAACCCTGGCCGCCAATCTGTGCATCGGCGGGAAAGTGACCGTTCGTGAAGGCTTTTTCAACAGCCTCCTAGTGGCGCCGCTTGTCCTGTTGGCCATGGCCTGCAATCCGGCAGCGACTCTCCCTGATTGCTCACGCTGGAACATGGCGAGCTTCATTTATGGAGGCGTCAGCATGTGGCAAACGTGTGGACGAGATAGCAGTGTTTCGGATTGTGGGCTGTGTGCAGTCGTGGTCTGGCGTGGCGGCGCTGCCCCACTGACCCATGGCAGAACGCAGCGGGCACCGTGTCGTCGTCCATAGAGTGGACCCCCCACCGAAGACGACGCCATACCCACGTCATGTTCCACCAGAACATCAGGAGCCAATCCAGTGCCGTCCGGTGGGCCATCCCCATGCCGCCAAGCAATGGACCCCCAACCCCGGCAACATGAACAGCACCCCCACCCGCGCCAACCCAGCCCATGTCTGCCGTACCCCCTGAACTCAGAGAATGGTTGACAACGCTGCTACAGCCTGCCGTGATCCTGGCAGGTGTGGGGCTGATCATGAAACGGATTGACGACCTGCGGGATTCCCTGAACAAGCGAATCGACGACCTGCGGGCTGATAACCAACGGCTTGACGGGAAGGTGGATCGCCTAGTGGAAGCCCTGGCGGCCAAAGCCTTGACGCCTAAGCCCTGACCACCAGACGGTTTCCCCGGAAAAACCTTGACCCAACCCCTGACCCCAAAAGACCAATGAGCTTCACGATGACCGGCCACACGTTAGTCCAGAGCCAGGGGGGATGGAATTGCCATTGGGTGCAGTGCGGTCTGCTTCCGGTGGTGGTATTCTCTCGAAGTGCTTTTCTTCAACGCCATGACCCATTTGTCTTTGCAACCGCCCACTCGTCTCCGCAACGATTTATTACCCCCCCCCGAATTTTGAGTGCGTAATAGCAACCCGAAGCCTGAGTCCATCGGTTCGTCGTACCCTTCTGGCATTGCCCCTTCTTGTGCTGTTGGCAGCCTGTGGCGGCGGCGGGGGTGGGGGAAGCAGTACAACCGTCGCTCAGACCCCCACGCCACAAGTCCCAACGCCAGAGACCACGCCGGAATCTGAACCAGAGCCCGAACCAGAACCAAGGCCCGAGCCGGAACCAGAACCGCAGCCAGAACCTGACCCCAAGCCGGAACCGGAAATGACTCCTGAACCGGAGCCGGAACCCAGAATCTCCTTAGTGCCGTGTTTTTCAGTGCAGTACGTACCAGGGGGAAACACTTATTGTTTAGAAAAATCTGAGTTTGATGCAGATGTAGATTGGTTTACTAATCAATTCAAGACAACACTAAGAGAATATGAGATTGATGCCTTAGGTAATAGTAGTGGTAATTGGGCAAGGGATAGTATTAACGCATATGAAGCATATGCGCATCTTATTATTGCAGGAAGATATGGTGAAGGGCCAGGTGAAGGCGTTAGGTTAGGTTTTATAGATTCAGGGTTACACCGTGATCATCCAGAATTTGTTGCACAAGGTAGTGAATCAACAGTCTTTCAGCATGTTGATTCCACCTTTGAGAGTTCATTTGAAAGATCGCATGGTACTGCTGTAGTTGGAGCTGCTGCCGGTCTTTATACAGGCATAGCAAAAAGCGCAGATGTTATTATGTTTGGAGCTCGTGACCCTGATCCCTTTGGCAGAAGTGATTTTGTAGATCTTAGCTATTCTAGTTGGTATGGTGTCTTTAATAGAGACATTGACATTCTAAATCTTAGTTTTGGTCCAGACACAACGCCTGAATTCAATTACTCCACAATAGCAGATGATACAAGTACCAGAGATTATAGTGATTCAGCATTTGTAATAGGTCGTCTTTATAAAAATAGATTTGATGCATATTGGGATACTCCAATATCAGAACGCCCAATCATTGTTCAGGCCGCTGGCAATGAAGGACAAGAACATCCCAACGTTGGAGCATTCTGGGGTCTAAACTCAAATAATCCATTCGTTACTGTGGTTTCAGTAGACCGTCAAGGAACAATATCTGACTTTTCTAACCGCTGTGGTGCCGCTGCTTCATTCTGCATTGCCGCGCCTGGTGAAGATCTTAGATTGCCGTCTTATGATACAAGTGGCTATGAATTAGGGTTTTATGAAACTTTTAGTGGCACTTCCTTTGCTGCTCCGATTGTTTCCGGCGGCTTGGCAGTGATGAAGCAGCTTTTCCGGGATAGCCTTTCTGATCGGCAACTGGTGGATCGTCTCTTCGCCACCGCCAAGGATAACGGCATCCATGCTAACTCAGCCATCTATGGCCATGGCCTCATGGACCTGGGGGCCGCCACCAACCCCTGGGTGGGGCATTCCAGCGTTCATGGACACCCTTGGCGCCAACGGCGCCCCTACACCTCTCCCTTGCTTCAAGGTATCCGATGGCGATTGCCTGACCAATACTGAACTTGGGGAAAGAGCGCGGCAATTAACAGAAGAGCTAAAAGACATAAATTACGATCAAATCAATGATGCTTGGGGTCATGCTCCTGAGGCCGCCAATGCCTTGAAATGGACTGCCGAAGCAGTTAACGCTCATCAAGCAGCGGCGCATCTTGCTTTGGCTCATGGCGATGGCGCCCTGAATGAAGAGGTCACTATCGGATTTATCGATACTGGCATCCATGAAGATCATGAAACATTTGATTATGTATCCGTCGATGAAGAGTTTCTTCCCGGTGCAGTTGATGAGGCTCCGTATGAGCCTTCCCATGGTACTGCTGTTGCCAGCGTTGCCGTGGGAAATTTTGTGAGTCTACCTCCAGACTCTCCAGATTTCAATATAAATGTCAAGATGTTTGCAATTCCTCTTGGCGACGGTAGCGGCCCCTATAGACTCATAACCCTCGAACAATTGTCGGCAAGTGATTTTGGAGATGCAGCGGAGTTCAATTATGTTCTCAGCCAGGATCTTGACATCTTGAATCTCTCTTTCGGGTATCAGGGCGGCATTGAGAACTACAGCGCGCAAGACCTGGACAAACATTACAGCAGAACCATTGAAGCTCTCGCCCAGGACGGTAGGCCAGAGAAGACAATCCTTGTCTGGGCTGCAGGCAATGCAGGTGACAGAGTTAATGCCAACTCCTCATCGCCTCAAATCCTTTCCGGGCTTGCCGCTCGCGCAGAAGAGCTTCAAGGCCATTCCATAGCGGTTGTCAGCACTAGAGAAGACGGCAGAATTTCAGACTTCTCGAATCGCTGCGGAATCGCCGCAGATTTTTGTATTGCTGCGCCAGGAGAACAGGTTCTTGTAGC
>VXWH01000004.1 GCA_009836025.1 Synechococcus sp. SB0668_bin_13
CCTCTCTTGTCTGGCGGCAACCACCCTGGCACAACCCAAGATCAAAATGGGCAAAATCGTCACTCCTGACTCCATGCCCACCATCCCCAACCCCTCCTCACCTTATCCATAACTCGGGTTAATTAGCTTATCCTCTAACCCGACGATTCCGGTTTCCTTCGATGTGTGCCTGACCGGCACCGCAACACGCGGGACCGACTACACCTTAGATTCAAGCTTTAACTTTGACAACAACGGCTGCTTCACTGTAAATTACCCGGCCAATCTACTGGCTCCAGCCTCTGTGACTATCGCAGTCACCGGCGACACCGCCATGGAGCCGGACGAGACGGTGATCGCCACCCTGAAGCGCAAGTCCAACACTCCCGCGAACGTCGTCATCTCCAGCAGTGAGGGCAGCGCCACCTACACGATCCTGAACGACGACAACAACCCGCCGACAGGATCGCTCACCATCACCGGAACCGCGACGCAGGGGCAGACGCTGACCACGAACACGTCCGGGATCGCGGACGCGGACGGCCTGGGGACCTTCAACTACCAGTGGAAGCGCGGCGGCACCAGCATGTCCGGGGCCACACCATCCACCTACATGCTCGTTCAGGCCGACGTGGGCCAGACAATCACCGTGACGGTCTCATGGACCGACGGCATCGGCACCGCGGAGAGCCTGACCTCTACCGCGACCGGGGCAGTGCAGGTCCCCGCCCCCGCCAAGCCCACAGGTTTCACGGCCACGGCGGGCAGCGCTCAGGTCACCCTGGCATGGACCAACCCCCGGCAACACTGACATCACCGGGTGGCAGGTCCAGCAGAAGGCGGGCAACAACACCTACGGCCCCCGGACGCCCATCAGCCAGCGTGGATGACAGTGTGGACCAGAGGGGCACCGCAGCGTGACCATCCGCCACAGCGCCACCTCAAGCGATACCAACTACAACACCGGCATCGCCACTGTCAGCTCCTAACTCCCTGTTCCCCACTTGGTTCCCCACTGGCCGAGGCGCCCTTGCTGTTGGCTTGTTTCACCATGATCTGCCCCCTGTCTTCAGAAGTCGCCCCACAGCAGGCACCCTGCCCTTGCGGGGGGTGGGGGGTAGAACGCCGTCCCAGGTGGAGCACCGGGTGGTGAAGCCAGCAGAGTCTCATGCCTGCATCCTGCCGCCATTCCCGCACTTTCCCGATCATTCCCCACGCCTTTCCCCGCCATCCGCCGCCGCTTTCCTGTTTTCCTTGTCACTCCTGCGCCCTTCCCGGCCATTCCCACGAAAGCGGGAATCGATTGTCAGTACCAACACCCCACAACCCTACAGCCACCCGAGTTCTGGATCAGGAGGCCAGAGGGACATGACTTGCCCTAGGCGGCAACGGTCAGACGGGGAAACCGCGACTTTTCCTGGTCCCCTTATACGGAACTCGGGTTATCCACAGTGGATCGGGTACTCGAACAGGGGAGATTCCAAGCCCAAGATGAGCTGGTTGCCAACGTGTACGGATGGAACGAGCGCAAGAAATACTTCTCCTCCCGCCAGATTGCGTTGGCAGCGGACGCGATGGCCAAAGGGGCGGGCGGCAGCGTTGCGTTGGCCTGTTGGTGGCGCCAAGTCCCCACCATCCCCCTTGCGGGCTCCATACCATGGTGATGTGTGGAGACGGCCATGGCCAACGATCCCTTGCAGAGTCTACGGTTGCAGATGCTCAACGATGTCCTGCCGGTTGGTCTGGGTGCTGTGGCCCGGTTACGCTCGGCCCGCGCCGGAGATCTGTTCAATGACCTGGTAAGAGGACAGGAGGGTGTTGCCAACCTGCGCCAGGATGGGGAAGAGGACGCCCGCCAACTGCGGGACTTCCTGGATCGACTGGCTCCTGGCCTGGGCAATCCGGTGGTGGAGGTGGACGTGGAGGTGCAGCAGTCCCAGTCTGCTGATCCGTCTGGCCAGGGGGAGGATATTCAGGAGCTACAGGAGCGGCTGGCGCTGATGGCTGAGCGGGTGGCCCAACTCAAAGCGGCTCTGCCCGCCACCGGAACGGAGTCTTGATGATTGGCGCGCCGCCCCTGGAAGGGCAGTTGTCACGTCAGGTGGGACTTGATCAAGGCAAATACAGGCTGCTGCTGCGGCTGGTGCTGGTGCTGGTGCTGGTGCTCAGTGGACGGCTCTTCTGGCTCCAGATCGTTCAAGGGGAGCGGAATCGCGTGCGTGCCCAGGAAAACAGCGTGCGGGTGGCGCCCAGCCAGCCCATTCGGGGGCAGATGCTGGATCGCCATGGAGAGGTGCTGGCCTCCAGCCATCTGGTTCACAAGCTTTACGTGTGGCCCAAGCAGGCGGTTGATCCCAACTGGCGCCACTTGCGCCAGCGCCTCAGCACCCTGCTGGATGTGCCGGAGGAAGAACTGGAGAAACGGCGGGCCAACGCTCGCCCAGGGGACTACCGCATTCCCCTGACGGACAGGCTCACCCCGGCCCAGACCATCAAGCTACTGGAGCAGGTCGATGAGCTTGAGGGAGCGGAGGTGGGTGTGGACTATCTGCGGGCCTACCCCCATGGCACGATGGCGGCCCATGCCCTGGGCTACACCAGTCCCATCACCGATGAAGAGCTATACCATCTGGCGGGCCAGGGCTACCGGATCCAGGACCGCATTGGCCGCACTGGTCTGGAAGCTGCCTATGAGCAACACCTGCGGGGGCAGTGGGGGGGGCGCACGCTGGAGGTCAGCGCCAATGGAAATGTCCAGCGTCCACTGGGGGAGAAGCCCTCCGTGCCGGGTAAGGACCTGCAACTCACCCTGGACCTTGCCCTGCAGCAGGCGGCGGAGAAGGCCATGGCCCAATACCCCGTTGGCGCCATCGTGGCCATGAATCCACAGGATGGGGCCATTCTGGTCATGGTGAGCCGCCCCGCCTACGACCCCAACTTCTTCTCCCAACTTCTCAAACCCCAGGCACAGTTGGATGCCCTGTTTCGCTCCAGCGCCCTGCCCATGCTGAACCGGGCCTTGAATCCCTATAACCCGGGAAGTGTGTTCAAGGTGGTGACGGCTGCTGCGGGGATGGAATCCGGGATGTTTCCAGCACAGACAAAGCTGCGCACCACCACCTGCATTGTCTATGGCAGCCACTGCTTCCCGGAACACAACGGCGAGGGGTTTGGCCAGATCGGCTATGAGGATGCCCTGCGCTTCTCCAGCAACACCTTCTTCTACCAGGTGGGTGTGGGTTCAGGCTCCATGGCGCTCCATGACGCCGCCGTGAAACTGGGCTTTACCCAGCGCAGCGGCATTGAGATCGGCTTTGACGAGGATCCGGGCCTGGTGGGCAACGAAGAGTGGGCCGCCGCAGGCCGCGGCTGGGCAGAGCCTGGCCAAACCCCCTGGATTCCCGAAGACATGGCCAGTGCCTCCATTGGGCAGTCTGTGGTGCAGGTGTCTCCCATCCAGGTGGCCCGGGCCTATGCGGCCATTGCCAATGGGGGCTGGCTGGTGCAACCCCACTTCTCGTCCCTGGATCCTCAAACGGGTGAGCCGATGGATTGGCTGGCTCAACGTCAACCCGTTGACTTTCAATCCGAGACCTGGGCCACCCTGCAGCGGGGTTTGCGCAAAGTGGTGGCGGACGGCACCGGATATGCCATGAACAGCGAGACCTTACCCGCTGTTTCCGGCAAGACAGGCACCGCCGAAGACAACTCCTCCCACGGCGAAGATCACTCCTGGTTTGCCAGCTTTGCCCCCTCCCGCAACCCTGAAATCGTGGTGGTGGCCTTTGCCGCCAATGCTCCGGGGGGAGGGTCTGTCCATGGGTTGCCCATTGCCAAGGCGGTGATGGAGGCGTATTTCAACCCTTGAAAACCTTGGAAAAACATGGGATTCCCGCACGCTGAACTGCGGGAATCCTGAGTGTGTTTGCACCATTGCGCCATGCTTAGCCAGGAGCAACTGGCCCGGGCACAAGGCCGTGTCTCGGTCGGTACTGAGCTTCATGCCCTCTGTCTTCAGGGCCAGCACCTGGATGAAACCCTGTTGGATGCCCATGAGCAGCGGTGTCGCCAGGATCATGGAGAACGGCTGGAGATTCTCCACAGCATGGGACGCCAGTCGGATCCCCACTTGCACCACTATCTGGAGGGCCAGTTGGAACGCCTGAAGCTGGTGCGGACTGCCCTGCAACGGGGGCGTGATCCTGGCCTTAATTCCTGGTGTGCGGGAGAATGATGTCCACTCTTCCTGAAGCTGGGATGAACGCTCGGCATCGGCCAAGAGGCTGGGCCAACGTCTTCCAGCACTTGCCTGTTGCCGTCCCCTTGGTGGTGCTGCTGGCATCCTGCGCGGAAAATTCCCGGTTTGTGGGGCAGCAACAGGTTGCGGGACCCGCCGCCGCTGCCGACGGCATCAGCGTTTACTTCAATCAACGCCGTCAGGCCCGCTACCGTAGCCCCCTTACGGGAACCATGCGCCAGGGAGACGACCTGGAGCAGGTGCTGCTGGACGCCATTGCCGGGGCGCGTCGCAGCATCAGCCTGGCGGTGCAGGAGTTGACCCTGCCCCGCATCGCCCAGGCCCTCGTGGAGCGTCACCGCGCTGGGGTACAGGTGCGGGTGGTGCTGGAGAACAGCTACTCCACCCCGTGGAGTCGTCAGCATCCTTCCGAGCTGGACGACCATGGGCGGCATCGCTGGCAACGGCTCCATGATTTGGCCGACAGCAACCAGGATGGCGCCGTCACCCAGGCTGAGCGACGGGCGGGTGATGCGGTGGCGCTCCTGCTTGACGACGGCGTACCCCTGCTGGATGACACCGCGGATGGGAGTGCCGGCAGTGGACTGATGCACCACAAATTCCTGGTGGTGGATGGCCGGGAGGTGGTCACCGGCTCAGCCAATTTCACCAGTTCCGGCATCCATGGCGATGCAGGCGCCCCCAACTCCCGCGGCAACGCCAACCATGTGGTGTGGATTCACTCCACCGCCCTGGCCGGTCTGTTTGAGGAAGAATTTTCCCGCCTCTGGGGGGATGGCCCCGGTGGTCTGGAGGATGCCCGCTTTGGCCTGGGGAAGGGGGGCGGCGGCAGTGTGCGGCTCCGGCAGGGAGAGGGCCAGTTGGAGGTGCTGTTTGCCCCCCATTCCCGACGGGACGGCAACAACGGTCTCGCCTTCATTGAACGGGTGCTGGCCACGGCCCGGGAGCAGGTGGACATGGCCCTGTTTGTGTTCAGCGATCAGGGCATTGCCAACCGCCTGGAGACCCTGGCCCAGCGGGACGTCAACATCCGCCTCCTGATTGATCCGGGTTTTGCCACCCGCAACTACAGCGAACTGCTGGATCTGGCTGGGTTGGTGCGTCCTGATCGGCGCTGCCGCATCGAGGCCGGCAACAAGCCCTGGCCGTCGGGTTTGGCGGAAGTGGGCATTCCCCAGCTTGCACGGGGGGACAAGCTCCACCACAAGTTTGCGGTGGTGGACAATACCACGGTGATCACCGGCAGCTTCAACTGGAGCCCTTCAGCGGCCCATCAAAACGACGAGACGCTACTGGTGATCCAGCATCCCAAGGTAGCCGACGCCTTCCGGCGTGAGTTCGGCCGCCTCTGGCAAAACGCGGAACTGGGCGTCACGCCCCGCCTTGAGAGGCTGCTGGAGCGTGATCGGTTGCGCTGCCCGGAAACCGTGAACCTTTCTTGAACTTTACCTTCAGCCCTCCCGTAGCCAACTGGTTGCCTGTGCTCCCATTGAACCCATGCCCTGTTTACGGGCGCTCATGACCTGGCATCCTCCATGGTCCCTGGTGCTGGCCACCATGCTTCGGAGGACTGAGGGATCTCGATTGAATCTAGGGGTCAGGACCGGTAAACTGAAGGAGAGTGATTCCTCTCCGGGGAGAGGAATCCTGCAAGAGAGGGTCGGAGTCTTCCGCTAGAGCCCCCATGATGTGAGCAAGTGCGAGCAGCCGTTCAGAAGAGGAGGGAGAAGCGGAGGCCGAGGGAGTGCTGCGTTGGGGAAGCGGCG
>VXWH01000051.1 GCA_009836025.1 Synechococcus sp. SB0668_bin_13
CTTACCCGGAGATTACGCCCCCTTCAATTTCCACCACCTTCGAGACACATCCAGCTTGGGCTTGGTGGTGGGCGCTCTCCTCCCCTGGCGGGATCCGGAGCGTGGCAGCAGGGCGCAGCCAGTGATGGACGCACTGCTCCATCCCACCCCATCCAGGACTTGGATGCCCCCAGCAATGGGCAGCAGTGCTTCTCCCTCCTCTTCTGAAGGGAAGAAGGACATAGATAGGGGAAGACCCCTGCTGGGGGCAAGAGTGGAGGGCTATCGAATGGCGGGTTGCAGGGCCTCGGAGGTAATGGGCTTGAGGAAAAACAGCCGAGCCATTTCCCAGGTGTTGGCCATCCAGAAGGGAAGTTTGCGCAACAGCTTCAGCGCCCCGGGAGCCTGGCCGGCATCGGCAGCGGCGAGCCGATTGTTGTTACCTACGATTCGCTCCAGACGGGTATAGAAGTCCGGATGGTTCACGTCCAGCACCACCGGGAAGACCCGGGCGGAGGTTTCGTTGGTTTTGGCGATGACGTGCTTATCATAATCACGGGCATCCAGGCCAAGGGCCTCATAAAACTCCTTGCGGGCCACATCCCGAACATACATGGTGGCAAAGACCGTCAACAGGAAGAAACGGCACCAGAGACGGGCCACGGGGCCGCGCACCGTATCCGGCTGAGACTTCATCAAGGCGTCGAAAAAGTCCCCATGACGATTTTCGTCCTGGCACCATCTTTCAAAAAAGTTAAAGATGGGGAAGATTTTGCTCTCTGGATGCTTTTCAAGATGACGGAAGATTGTAATGTACCGCCAGTAGCCAATCTTCTCCGAGAGATAGGTGGCATAGAAAATAAATTTTGGCTGGAAAAAAGTGTAATCCTTGTTGGCGGTGAGGAAGCCCAGGTCAAGCTGAAGTCCAAAGTCTGCCATGGACTTATTCAGAAATCCGGCATGGCGCGCTTCATCACGGGACATATACTGGAAGCACTCTGCCAGCAGTGGATTTTTCTGTTTGATGCGGCGACTTAACTCCTTATAGAGAAGAAAGCCTGAAAACTCCGACGTGCAACTCTGCTCCAGAAACTCCACAAACACGCGCCGGGTCTCGGGATCCAGCTTGTCCGCGGCGCCTTCAAATTCCTGGTGGCGGACGAAATGGTGACGATTGTAATCCTTGCGAAACTCCTCGCAGACAGCTTCCAACTCCGCCTCGTTGGGCTGGAGATCCATGGCGGCCATGGCATCAAAGTCCGTGGTGTAGAAGCGGGGGGTGAGGATGGTGTCCTTGACCGGCGCCTTCACACCAGGGCGAATCTCTTCAAAGCCAGAGGTGGTGGGCGCTGGGGCAGTGCTGACCATTGTGAAGACAGGCGGACGAAAAACTGGTGATAAAAAGCGCGCCGACGATGGACGCCTTTGCAATCCAGCTTACTGGCGTAGCGTCAAGGGGCTTGACTCTGTTACAGAGTCGGGCGGTGCCGATGAGGCCAGACCCTCAGTTGGGGCCGAGCCATTTCTGGCCGTTGAGGCGCTGCACCAGGCGAGCCACCAGCAGGGCCAGAGAGACGCGCTTCTCGTCAATGAGAAAAGGCTCCAGCAGAGAAGGCTCGTGTCCAGACTCCGCCAGGGCAAAGGTTTTACGGCTGTTGATGTCCGGCTTCTCAAAGCAGAGCCAGAATCGGCGCGGCCCCGGCAGCTCCCCCTGGATCTGCCAGCACCGACCACCCACCACGGGCATGGAGGCCTCTTGCAGTTGCAGGGTTGGCGCGGATCCCCCATGGGTGGCGCAGGCCTGGGCCATGGCTGGAATCAGCAAACCGGGGACAAACTCGGCAAAGGGTTGATCCTCCGGTTGGGGTTTTTTCCTGGCGGGCGGCCTGGCTGCTGCATTGGCCTTGGCCGACGCACCTCCACGAGGCGCTGGAGAAGCTTTTGCGTCTCTGGTCACAGGCCGTGTGGTGATTGATCCCCTTCACCCTAGCGCTGAACCAGTCCCGTTCCCGGCCAACACTCACCAGCCTTCAGATTGTGGTGGTTGCCAATCGGCATCGTTGGATGAGGGAGGCGGGGAAGCGTCAGGGGCGGGATCGGGAGTCCGTGCCGCACGCACCACCCGGAACGGCACGTCCATGATGGGGGGCGGCTCCCCCATCACGGATTCAGCGCCGCGCCAGTACCGTGTCCCGGGGTCGGGTTCTTCTCCTGTCCCCTCATCGTCCGCCTCATCCCCGTAGGGGGTTTCCTCCGGGCGGGCCTCTGACAAGCGGCGACGGCGCGGCGAGCGTTCCGTCTGGAGCAATGCGCCAACGGTGGTGGCCCCTAAGGTCACGCCAAGGGTGGAACTCAGCAGCAGCCAGCCCCCAATGGGAAGGGGGGGGGTGGTTCCGGTGAGCAGTTGCAGTTGACGCGGCGGCTGACGCAAATTGTGAAGCCCCACCCACACCGCCAACAGCCATGGGCTTAACAGCACGAGGATCAGCAGAGTGCGCTTCATGCCCCAGGCCCCACCGGGAGAGACACGGGCCCCTGCCAGCGCCGCAGTTGCTGCCCCAGGTCATAGCCCAGGCTGTCCAGGATGCGGATCACCAGAAAATCCACCATGTCGTTGAGGGACTCCGGGCGCTGATACCAGGCAGGAATGGGAGGCGCAATGTGGGCCCCGGCCTCCGCGAGCCGTGTGAGATTGCGCAGGTGGATCAGGGTCCAGGGCATCTCCCGGGGGGCAACGACCAGGGGACGACGCTCCTTGAGCTGCACGTCCGCGGCCCGCTCCAGCAACTCCAAAGACACCCCGGCCGCCAGGCGTGCGACAGTGCCCATGGTGCAGGGCAGGATCAACATGCCCCGGACCGGATAACTGCCACTGGCGATGGCGGCCCCAAGGGCGTTCCAGGGGTGACAGCGCAGTTGGCCACCTTGGCAGCCACACTGCCGGCGCCAGAACGCCTCCTGGGCGTCAGGGCAACGGGGCAGAACCAGCCCCTGCTCATCCCGCCACACCTGGGCACAACCTCGACTGGCCACCAACTCCACCTGCTGGCCGGCATTGAGCAGCAGTTGCAGGGCACGCACAGCCAACTGTTGAGCTGATGCACCGGTCACCCCCATTACCAGTGGCCCTGTGGCGCTCAAGGCTCCACCTCGGGTTCAGCCGTCAGGACCGGTGGCTCCACCTCTCTGGCGTCCTGGCTGACGTTGTCGTTCTCCTCGTCCCCGGCGGCCGGCGGCACCAGCACCACCTCCACCAGACGGTCTTCAGCCCCCAGTCTCTGCAACCTGACGCCGGTGGCCGCCCGGGACTGTTGGGAGATCTGGTCAGCTTGCAGGCGCACAATGACCCCTTGCTCGCTCACCAGCAACACCTCCTCCGCCTCCCCCAGGATGCGGAGGCTGATGAGGGCGTCGCCGGAGCCGCGGAACTTGAGGGCGCGGCGTCCCATTCCGGCGCGGGCCTGCAAGGGAAATTCGTCCATGGCCACCCGTTTGCCGCGGCCATGGGCAGAGGCCACCAGGACCCAGGGCGCAGATTCAGCCCGGGCGTCACCGACCAGCACATCCATCCCGATAACCCGGTCCCCCGGCCGCAGGGCCATGGCCCGGACACCGCGGGCTGTGCGGCCCATGGAACGCAGTTGGTTGTCGTTGATGGACACGTGAATGGCCATCCCCGACCGGGAGCCAATCAGCACGCTGTCCCCCACCCGGGCCAGGCGCACCCAGCGCAGGGCGTCACCGGATTCCAGGTGGATGGCAATCAACCCGCTGACGCGAATGTTGGCGAAGGCGCTGAGGGGTGTGCGCTTGATGAAGCCCGCCCGGGTGAGCATGAGCAGATGCTGATCCTCGCTGAAGTCGGGCAGGGCCAGCAGGGAGGTGATCTCCTCTTCACGGGAAATGGGGAGGAGTTGAACGATGGGAGAGCCCTTGGCGGTGCGGCTGGCAACGGGCACCTTGTAGGCGGGCAAGGCATAGACAATGCCGCGATCACTGAACAGCAGCAGCGTGTCGTGGTCGTTGCAACTGATGAACAGGCGCACCTGCTCCATGCTTTCACTGCGGGTTCCGGCTTTGCCCCGGGTCCCCAGGTTGGTGGCGACGAACTCCCGCACGGGCATGCGCTTCAGGTAGCCGCCACTGGTCAGCAGCACCACAGAGCGCTCATTGGCAATGAGGTCAATGTCTTCCAGGTCCCCTTCGCCGTCAAGAATCATGGTCCGCCGTTCCGTGGCAAAGCGGGAGCGCAGTTGATCCAGCTCTGTGCGAATGATGCCGCTGACGCGCTCACGGCGCGCCAGAATGTCCCGGTAGTCGGTGATTTTCCTCAGCAAGTCCTCGTGCTCCAGGCGGATCTTGTCCGCCTCCAGAGCCGTGAGCCGCCGCAGTTGCATCTGCAGAATGGCCTCGGACTGCTGGGGGCTGAGACCCAGGCGCTCCTCCAACTGGCTGCGGGCTGTGGGGGTGTCAGCGGCAGCGCGAATCAGGCGGATCACTTCATCCAGGTCTCTCAGGGCCATGAGGAAGCCCTGCAGCATGTGGTCCCGCTCCTCCGCCTTGCGGAGCAAATGGCGGGTGCGCCGCTCAACGGTCTCGACGCGAAAGGCCAGGAACGTATCCAGAAGTTGGCGCAGGTTGAGGAGCTGCGGCTCCCCCTTCACGAGCGCCACCATGTTGGTGCTGAAGTTGGTCTGCAGAGGGGTGAGCTTGAACAGGTTGTTGAGCACCACCTGGCCATAGGCATCCCGCCGCAGCTCAATGACGACGCGCATCCCCTCCCGGTCACTCTCATCGCGAATATCGGCAATGCCTTCCAGCTTTTTCTCGTTCGCCAACTCGGCAACGCGCTCGATCAAGGCCGCTTTGTTCACCTGGTAGGGGAGCTGGGCGATGATCACCGCATCCCGATCCGGGCGGCCTTTGGCGTGCAAGGTTTCCACGGTGGCCACGCCGCGCACGGGGATGGAGCCGCGCCCGCTGCGATAGGTCTCCTTGATGCCGCGGCGCCCCAGGATTTGACCACCGGTGGGGAAGTCGGGACCGGGAATCAGTTGGAGCAACTGCTGGTCACTCAACTGCGGATCATCGATGAGGGCATCCAGACCGGCAATCAGTTCCGACAGGTTGTGGGGGGGGATATTGGTGGCCATGCCCACGGCAATGCCGGCTGAACCATTGAGCAGGAGTTGGGGAATCCGGGCGGGCAGCACCGTGGGCTCTTGCTGGGAGCCGTCAAACGTGGGCAGAAAGTCGACTGTTTCGCTTTCAATGTCCTCCAGGAGGGCGCTGGTGCTGAGTGCCTGCAGGCGTGACTCCGTATACCGCATGGCGGCAGGGGGATCGTTGTCCACAGAGCCGAAGTTGCCATGGCCGTCAATGAGCGGCGCCCGCATGGAGAAGCTCTGGGCCATGCGCACCAGGGCGTCATACACTGCGCTCTCCCCGTGGGGATGATATTTACCCAGCACTTCCCCCACCACCCGGGCACACTTGCGAAAGGGCCGCTCGGCCGTAAGACCCAGTTCATACATGGCGTAGAGGATGCGCCGATGCACAGGCTTGAGGCCATCGCGGGCATCGGGCAGGGCCCGACCCACAATGACGCTCATGGCGTACTCCAGATAGGAGCGGGACATCTCGCTCCGCAAATCCGTAGGCACAATGCGGCCTTCGCCGTTCGGGCCGCTCCCCGGAGAGGGAAATTCAATGGATTCAGGCATGCCGCAGAAGCTGGAGCAGACGATTCACCGGCAGCAGATAAGCACGACAATAGCCACCATGAGATCAAGTCTAGCGAACCCCAGTTCCGGATCGGGGGACCAGGAACAGTCGCGGCTTCCCCGCCAGAACGGGGTTCCCCCTGGCCTCCTGATCCGGACTTGGGGTAGAATTGGGCTGCATTGTGTGCTCCTCCGCCCGTGAAGTTCCTTCCCATCAACAGCTTGGTCCGGGAGTTCAGGGGGGGAAGGCGGGTGATGGGAGGCCGGGCGCGCCCCCGGCTGGCTGGATTGCTGCT
>VXWH01000021.1 GCA_009836025.1 Synechococcus sp. SB0668_bin_13
CACCTCTAGGATGGTCACCAGCCACCACACCTTCTTTGGCCAACACCACGGATTTACGGCAAACCCCTTGGCTGAACCGGGCTGGCCGTGTCGGGCTGGTGGCAGGGCTGGTGGCCGCTGGTGTCTGGGTGAGCATCACGGTCTTACGGCGTCCAGCCACCAGGGATCTTGACCCCTACACCGTCGTAGTACAGCAGCAGGCCCTGCGGGGAACTGTGGTGGCCACTGGCACTGTGGAACCCGTTCGTCAGGTGAGCCTGAGTCCTGCGCAGCCGGGCATTGTGGCCGCCATCAACGTGGAAGAAGGGGAGCAGGTGCGGGCTGGCCAGGCTCTGGTGGTGATGGATGGCGGCGATTTGCCCATGCGAATCAAGGAACGCCGGGCTTTACTGGCCCAGGCGGAGGAAGAACTGTCCTTGCGGGAGGAAGAGTTCATGCGGCAGCAGGGGTTGGTGGAGGCGGGGGCGTTGAGCCAACTGGCCCTGAGCCAACTGGAGAGCCGCTATCGGGCCCAGCAGAGCCAAGTGGCGGCGAACCGGCAGCGACTCCAGGAATTGCTGCAGGAGCAGAGAGAACTGACGGTACAGGCCCCCTTTGACGGCCTGGTGATGGAGCGATTTGCGGAGCCGAGGAGTTATGTCACCCCTTCGGGAAATGCCGCCGGCAATGCCAATGGCGCCACCAGGACATCTCTGCTCACCATCGGCACTGGCCACCAGCTTGTGGCCGCCCTGCCTGATAACGAGGTTGGTCGCATCCGGTTGAATCAGGACGCCACGGTGGTGCTGGATGCCTTCCCGAACCAACCCCTGGACGCACAAGTGAACATCATCGCTCCCCGGTCCCAGGTGAACGACAACGTGATCACCTTTGACGTGACCCTGACGCTTCTGACCGAGAATTCCCGGCTACGTTATGGAATGAGTGGAGATGTGCAATTTTTCACCGAAGAACTTTCTCCCACCCCTGTGGTGCCTATCGTTGCTGTTGTTACCCGTTCTGGCCAATCGGGGGTCTATGTGGTGGGCAGGGAGGACCAACCCACCTTTCGCTCCATTGCCCTGGGGTATTCCGGTGGAAGCAGCATCCAGGTGCTGGATGGGCTTGAGTTGGGTGAGCGTGTGTTTATCGACTGGCCCTCCTGGGCCCGCCAGCCCAGGGGAAGGAACTGAACTGAAACTGGCGGGTCAGCAGGGACTTCAGCCGGTAACGCGGATCGAGCGAACGCGACCGCCACGACGCTGAATGGTCTGCAATTGCCGACTCAGATTGGCAAACTGAACCTGAACAGACTGGGCAGCACAGCGATTGGTGGCGCTGTTGCCGGGCAGGTCATAGGTGACCTCGTAGCGGGTGATGCGATTGTCGTACTGGTTGTTGGCAATCCGGGGCGGATTGGCCTTGGCGGGCAATTTGGCAGCAATCTGGCGCACCTGGGCCATGACCGGTGTTTTGTCGCTACTGGCCCGACCGCGATTCAGATTCAGGGTGAGCAGGTAGTCCCTGTTGCTCTGGAACTGGCTACTGTCAACCCGTGGATGGGGAACATTGTTTTCCCCAAAAGCGCTGCTGTATTCCTCGCTATCAACGTAGGAGAGGATTTCAGCATCGTAGCCGTGGGTGCTGTAGATGAGCACGTGTTCAGCAACTTCTTGCTGATTACGTGGCGAACGCCCCAGAAAGTGCTTGAAGTTCAGTTCGATGAAGCGATACTGACTGTTGCAGGTGAAAAATAGATTCCTGTAGGTCTCTGAAAGACCAACTGCCATTACAAATTCACGGACTGTGATGTTACCGTTGCGCAACTGGGATTCAGCCTTCTTGCAACGCTCGAAGCTGTTGATGTGGGCATTGCCCAGAACTTGACGATAGGTTGCGGTGATCGCATCCTGAAGTTCTGTTTCGGAGCGAGCCTTGAACAACTCCGATTTTAATTCGTCGGCGAGCCAAAGGGGCATGGTGATTGGGGGAGGAAGGGGAGTGGAAAAGCTGCACCCAGCCGAAGCCATCGTGCAGAGAGAAGTGCCAGGGAAGATCAACTGATCTCCGTAAGGCTGACAATCCGGCCACTGTCGCGATGGATAAACGCCAGTTGGCTGGTGATGTTGTCACCAGACACCACGTAGGTGGTGGTGGCAAGGCGGCGGCGGCTGCCGGCACGCTGGCTGCGAACAACAATGCGGAAGCGCTTGCTAGGCGCATCACCTGAGCCGCTGCTGGCGGTGCTGCGGGTGGCAATGGCCAGACTGGATGCTCCAGCAATGGTGTCAACCGTACTGGAATCACTGCCTATGCTATCGCTGCCAGCGTAGCCGGGCACCAGTGCCAGCGTGCGGTTGAAGTTGGCCTGGCTGCGGCCGTCTCCACTACTCACACCCCGCAGATAGGGCACCACGTCTTCGCCAAATGCATTGCTGTACTCGTCACTATCCACCAACCAGTCAATGGCGGCATCGTAGCCAGCGGTGATCACCCGGTCCAGTTGGGCACCCATTTCAGCTTGGCTTTCTGGACTGCGACCCAGAATATGCTTGTAGTTGACCTCCACAAACCGATAGGGGGCCATTGTTTCAAAGAAGCGGCTACGGTAGAGGGGTGTTTTGCACAGTCCACGCACAGATTCCCGCACGCTGAGTCTCCCGCTGAGAAATTGGGATTCCAGCGCATGAGGCCGCTCCGTTTCCATCAGATGGGGGTTCCCCATCACGTGACGATAAAGCTGCCGCAGCAGGGTGGCTTTATCCGTGGCATTGTCCTTGGGTTGGCGCACGTAGCGGGGCTGAACCCGCTCGCCCACGCCAAAGCCACCGTAGGGGCTGCTGCTGAGGGGAACGGACTGGGGACCCCTGGTGACGCGGGCAAAGTTGGAAAGCTTGGGCAGAGGCCGCCCCTGGCTGGGCAGGGGAATGGCGTAGTTGGGATAGCCAAGCAGTTCGGCGATGGTGCGGCTGCTGCGCCCCATGGAGAAGTCGCTGGCGGCGGCACCGCCACGGAGGCGGAAGGTCTTGTTAAAGGTGTCTTGCGCAAAGCCCACCAAGCTGTTAATGGAGCGCAAATAGGGGACTGTCTCGTCCCCAAAGACCTCCTGATACTCGTCACTGTTGACGTAGCTGCTGATTTCTGCTGCATAGCCCTGCTCCCGCAACAGCTTCACATGGGTGCTCACTTCCGTCTCACTGGCGGGGGGACGGCCCAGAAAGTGCTTGTAGTTGAGTTCCACAAAGCGATGGGGGCTGGTGGAGTCCAGGAAGAGCCGTGCATAGGCGCTAGATTGTCCTAGCGCTTCCACAAAGCCCCGCACCGTCAAGTTACCTTGGCGCAATTGGGATTCGGCAATGCTGACGCGATCAACCTCAAACAGGCCGATGCCACCAAACACCTGACGATAGATGCTGCTGATGACCGCATCCAGATTATCGCCGCTGGGACTCAGGCAAACCGGATCTTGGTCCAGATCGCGTGCTACACCGAAGGAGTACTTCTGGGTACGGTAATCAGAAAGGCTGTTGGTGGTGGTCATGGTTGCAGATGGGGAGGAGTGCTGGAGGGTTTCGCAAAGACGCAAAAGGTAAAGAGGAGTCAGCCCACCGGTGTAATGCTGGCAATCTTGCCACGCTCCCGGTGGATGCGCTGGAACTGTTCGGAGAGTTTGGCAAAGGGCACATAGAAAACCTGATTGCTCTTGCGATAGCGGGATATTTTGGCCACACCTGGAGCGCTATACCCCGTGACCTCCACGCGAAACACCTTACCCTCCTCACTTGCGCCAGCACCAAGTCGAGACTGGGGTTCGTTGAGTCGGGTGGTGGGACGGAAGCCAAACCCCTGACCATTGCCGTTCACACCGGAAGGAGCCACAATCGGCAGGGGCCGATTGAGATAAGCTGCGCGACCCAACTTGGAGTCGATGCCTGCCAGATCCCCTTTGAGGTCACTGCTGCCAGCGCCACGGGTAAGCTGGAACATCCAGGTGAACTCCCGCATACTCTTTCCTGGTCCCGACTTCCAGCCATGGAGATAGGGCACTGTATCCTCCCCAAAGCGTTGTTGGTATTCGTCGCTATCGATGAAGGAATCAATATCCGCATCATAGCCCTCGCTATCCAGGCGGTTGGCATGCTGGCGCATCTCGGCAAAGGAGTCCGGTGAGCGGCCCAGCAAATGCTTGAACGTCAGTTCGATGTAGCGATAGCGATTACAAGAGTCAAAGAAACGACTACGATAGAGATAGCTCTTGGCCAGGGTGCGCACAAACTCGCGCATGCTGATGCGACCCAGCTTGAACTGTGATTCAGCCACAAGCTGTCGCTCGCTCTCCATGACATAGGCATTGCCAAGCACTTGGCGATACGAAGCGGATAGGAGGTTTTCCCGCTCTTCGTTGTTCGTGGCCTGGTACTGCTGTTGGGGTGGAGTCGATTCGGAGCGTTCGACACCAAGACGAGAGGCTGGACCAAAGGTCATGGAAGGAGGACCGTGTTGTGAGAGCGGAAGCTGGCCGCTTTAAGGACAGTGGTGAAGTTCTAGGGCCAAGTTTTGGCGCCACGGAAAACATGGCTAAATTGTTACGAAGACTGGAGAAGACCGACCTTGAAGCCTTTCTTCTCCAGTCCCCGCCTCTTCGAGGGCTGACGTCAGCCCAGGGAGTTGGCCACGTAGTCGAGAGCAGCGTTATACTCTGCCAGGGCCTGGGCGCTCATGTCACGGGGGGCGCATCCGCGGTTGCGCAGGGTGTTGAGTCCGTAAACATAGGTGGCAGGGTCAATGCTGAGGGCAGCGTAGACCTCCTTGGCGCCGTTGATGGCCAGTTCATCAAGGGGGCCGGTGCCACCGGTGACCAGGGCGTAGTTGATCAGACGCAGGTAGTGAACAAAGTCACGCTTGCACTTGTCTTTACCCTCGGTGTCGCAGACCCGGGGCTGGCGGCCCAGGTTGCCTTGGGGGTTGACCTTGTAGACCGCGTCAACTGCCTCCTGGGCCACGGCGTCGTAGTTGGCTGCCAGTTTCTCGGCAGCTTCCATGCGGGCAGCGGCACGCTCCAGGGAGCCGCGGACAGACTCCAGGTCAGAAGCGCTGGGGAAACGAGCAGCGTTATCTGCTGCTGCAATCACTGTGGTGATGGTGGATTTCATCGCGAAAGCGTAGGAAGGGTGTGGGTGTCGGAAATCAAGAAGTGGCTGTGCCTTCAGCTTATGGCACTGGAAACGGCGTCAAAGTAGCTGGCAGCCTCGGAAGCCAGTGCAGAGCAGTCGCCTTTTGCTGTGGTTCCAAGGGTGATGGTGTTGTTGGTCGCCTGGGGACCACGGTCACTGTTGGTTCCGTTGACATGGGCTACGGCGCAGGCTTTCATGATGGCCACAGCGCGAGCCATGGAGCCCGTGGGCACACCCAGAGCCGCATAGGTCTCCTTCAAGCCATTGAGGCAGCGGTCCTGGAGAACAGAACTGTCTCCAGCCAACAGGGCGTAGGCCACATAACGCAGCACAATTTCCCCATCCCGCAGGCAAGCAGCCATACGGCGGTTGGAGTAGCAGTTGCCACCGGGGGATGTGAGGCCAGGATTCTCGCAAATCATGCCGGCCACTGAATCAGTGACGATACAAGAGGCAGATGTGGAGATGGCCTTGACGGCATCCAGGCGCTTGTTGCCTTCTGCGACAAAGGACTTGAGACCGGCGAGTTGACTACCGCTAACAAAGGAGCCACTTGCGTCAGCCGCTGTGGCAGCGCGGGAAAAAGCGTCAAGCATGAGAGAAGGGGGGACTTTAGGGAAGGCGGGAAGTTGAGGAAGGTGCGCCCTTTAAGAAGCCCTTAGAGGCCTGGGGGGACCTGGACATCAACGATGCAGTTTCTATCAGGGATTTTCCCCTGGGAGCGCTTGCCTGCCCAAGACCACATAGAAGTTCACAGGAAAATTGCCACGCGGATGTGTCTCGAAGGTGGTGGAAATTGAAGGGGGCGTAATCTCCGGGTAAGTC
>VXWH01000008.1 GCA_009836025.1 Synechococcus sp. SB0668_bin_13
TATGCACCGCTTGAGAGAAGGAATCCCCCCCCTCTCAGGGCGGGCAGGAAGTCAAGGAACTCAGGTAAGGCCCACACCCGCCCTTGTCATGATGCGGCAGGCTTCCAATTGCTGCCGCAAGGTGTCGTGGTCAAGGTCCCGGCCAATCAGCACCAGGCGATTGGCGCGGTGCATGGCGGAAGGCCAGTCATCATCATCAATGGAGAAGCGCTTACCGGCAAGGTGGAAGAGGTGGCGCCGCTCACTCTCCCGGAACCAGAGAATCCCCTTGGCGCGAAACACGGTCTGGGGAAGCTGATTGTCGAGAAAGTGCTGAAAGGAGCGCAGGTCCAGGGGTTGATCGCTGCGGAAGGAGAGGGACGTGAACCCCTCAATGGCGCCGGAGTCGTCCTCCGCGGCGTGATGGTGGTGGTGTTCGTGGTGGTGATGATGGCTGTCGTGGTGATGGTGGTCCCCACTGTGGCGGCCATGGTCGGGTTGCGGATTCTCATCCGAGGGCTGCAACCAGCGATCGGAATCAAACAGGCCCACGCTGAGCAGGAGTCCCAGAGGAACGTTGCCGCGGCGGCAGGGAAGAATGCGGGCGTCCGGTTTGATGTGCAGGAGGGAGTGCTCCACCTGCTTCAGCCGCCCCTCGCTCACCAGATCGGTCTTGTTGAGCAGCAAAATATCGCCGTAGACAATCTGTTTACGGCCCACGTTGCCCGTCAGCAGATCCAGCGAAAAGTTCTCCGCGTCCACCAGGGTGATGATGGAGTCCAGGCGGCACTCATCCCGCAGTTCGCTGCTCAAGAAGGTCATGGCCACGGGCAGAGGGTCCGCCAGACCCGTCGTCTCCACAATGATGTAGTCCAACCGCTGGGGCTGCGCCAACAGTCGGTCCATGGCATCCACCAGTTCCCCGTTGATGGAACAACAGATACAACCGTTGCTCAACTCCACCATGGCGTCACTGGTGGTCACGATCAGGTCGTTGTCAATGCCGATCTCACCGAACTCATTGACCAGCACAGCCACTTTCAGCCCCTGCTGGTTGCTGAGAATGTGGTTGAGCAGTGTCGTCTTCCCCGCCCCAAGGAATCCGGTCAGGATGGTGACTGGAATTCCTGTCTTTGGCGCGGTGTCCGGGGTCGGTTGCTGGGTTGTCATGGTGACCGTGCCTGGTGAGCACTGCTGTGGTGAGCCAGGGATCCAAGTTGATCGGTGGGCTTTCTGCCCTGCCGGGTCCCCAGGTTGCCCAAGGATACAAGCCCCCATCCTCCAGGACGGCGTTCGGCTGTTGGCTGGTCGTGTACTAGCCTTGAAGAGGCAGCAGGCCAACTTTGGGGAGTACTCCCGCTGCTTCCAGCCAACGAGGGATTCCTGGTGCAGAAAACGCTCTGCGTAAAAGCGGCCCAACGGACACCTGAACGGGCTCGGCTTTCAGAGGTGAGCAACGTCCCCCTTGCGCTGGCCCTTCAGGGCGGGGAGGAGGTCAACAGGAGAACGGGCGCCTTCCATGACCACCAATAATCCCCTGCTGGCGCTTCCCTTCGAGCCTTCCCTGGAGTGCCTGGGCAGTGACTATTGGGACGTGGTGGAGGCCGCCTGCTTCCCGGAAACCCGTTTGCGCTTCCGCAACGACGCTTTGCTTCGGCAATTGGGCCTGGACCCGTCAGGCGTGAGTCGGGACCATCTGGAGGCCGCCTACGGTCGCTTTGAGGGACGCCAGCCCCTGTTGGCGTTGCGCTACCATGGCTACCAATTCGGCGTCTATAACCCCCAGTTGGGGGATGGACGCGGGTTTCTCTATGGCCAGATGCGGGATCGCCACGGCCAGCTCCAGGATCTGGGCACCAAGGGATCCGGCCAGACCCCCTGGTCCCGTGGCGGCGATGGGCGCCTGACCCTCAAGGGGGGGGTGCGGGAGGTGATTGCGGCGGAGGCCCTCCATCGCCTGGGGGTCACCACCAGCCGCACCATGAGCCTGATTGAGACGGGTGAGCAACTCTACCGCGGGGACGAACCTTCCCCCACCCGCAGTTCAGTGATGGTGCGGCTGGCCAAAACCCATCTGCGCTTTGGCAGTTGCGAGCGACTGCTCTATCTGCAACAGCCGGGCCAGCTTGCGCGGCTCCTCCACCATGTGCAGCGCACCTACTATCCCCACCTGGCTGAAGCGGATAGCCCGCTGCTGGCCATGGTGGCGGAGTTGGTGGAGCGGGTGGCCCATATGGCTGCCCAGTGGATGGTGGCCGGCTTCACCCACGGCGTCCTGAACACGGACAACATGTCCCTGGCGGGGGAGAGCTTCGATTACGGTCCCTACGGGTTTCTTGCATCCTGGGATCCCGGCTTTACGGCAGCCTATTTTGACCACACCGGCCTCTATGCCTATGGACGTCAACCAGCCGTCTGCCATCACAACTTGAAACTGCTGCTGCAGCCCCTGGCAATGGCGCTGCCTTTGGAGGCCCTTGAGGCCACCATTGCGCCGTTCGGGTCCATCTATGGGACCGCCTATCGCGCTGGCCTGCTAAGGCGTCTTGGGCTGGCTCAGCCATGGGCCACGGTTCAGACCATGGCTCCCCCTGCAGGGGATCTGGTGTCCCTGACCCTGCAATTGCTTGCGGCCTGGAGGATTGACTACGGGGATTTTTTCGCTGGCCTGAGGGATCAGGTCAGTCGCTCGGATCTGGAGGAGCCTGATGCCTTAAGACCTTGGCATGGGCCGGAGCCCCCCCGACAACCATGGCTGGCCTGGCGTGACTGCTGGTGGAGCCATTGGCATGGTCTCCGTGGGGATGGCCGCCAGGCCGCACGCTGGGCCTTGCAGCGTTGGAACCTCACCAGAACCCCCACCCGTCCTGTGATTGAGCAGGTCTGGCAGTCCATCAGCAACCACGACAATTGGGAACCGTTCCACCAACTGGTGGACTCATGGCGCTGGACGGGTGCGGCGCAGCCAGAGCCAGCAGAGCAGGCCGAGACTCGCCCCCAGGACCAGACCCACCAGGGTTGACCCCAGCAGAACACAGCGGGCCACCGTCCAGCCCAGGGACCACACATCCTCCCAAGGGACTGATGATGCAGAGGCTGATGCAGCGCCCCCATGGAGCCCCGTTGATCCCGCGCCGGGCTGCTCCCCCAGCAAGCGCCTCCCGATGGTGTAGTTGAACCAGTAGAGGGGCACATAGGTGAACGGGTTACTGATCCACGTGCTGGCCGCGGCCAGGATGCGGTTCCCTCGCAACAAGGAGGCCAATGCCACGCCAAGAAGGGTCTGGAAGCCAAAGAAGGGGAAGCATCCTGCAAAAACGCCTGCAGCCAGGCCGCGGCTGCGTTGGCCGGGGGATCCCTCCTGCTGCAGGAGCCATTGCACGCCCCGGCGCAGGCGCATGGTCAGCCTGTACTCGGGCCTCTTGTGCTTCTGCCGGGGAGGGAGGGACAGTTGTGGCAAGGGGAAGTCGAAGAGAAGAACGGTCTTGGAAGATTCTGAGCAGCTTCAGAAGCTGACGGGGAGGGGACCGGCCCTCTGGTTCCCTTATCCGTACCGGGGTTGGTTGCAGGCCCTGGCGCCTGGAGACCGAATCGCTCCGGGCGCGCTCTGCTCAACAGCCTCAATGGCTTCCATCCGCAAGGCACGAAGCCGCCGGCCCAATTCAGGGCCGCGGGGCACGCCGGCCGCGAGAAGCTGTTGAGCAGTCTGCCGGGGCTGAAGCTGGCGCCAGCGGAGACGCCAACGCAGCAGGGGCCGACGGGGCTGGAGTCCACATGCCAGCGCCATGGCCACCGCCTGCTCCATGGCCACGCCGGATACACGCCGGGGACCAGCAGCACCAGGCCATCCCTCCAAAGCAGCCGTCCACTGACCTGCAGACCAGTTGTGCCTTGGCGGCATGGGAGCCTCCCCCATCAGACTTTTCAAAAAACCTCAAGTGGAGGATATTATGCAACGTAATTTGGGAGCGCCGGTGGCTTGCGAGATTGGCTACTGATGCCTTAAATAATTTTTAAGGGGTGCGGTCCGTATCCCTGTCTCTGAATGATGGAGCCAAGGTGCGGTCTCTCTTCCAGTTCACTGCTGTTTCAGTACCCATCCTGACAGTTGTTGCTCTCCTCTCTTCGTCTACCGCAAACCTCAGGGCTATTGAGCTGTCCCCGTTGCCGATTCTTCGGGAGTTGACCACCGGGACGCTCTTCTCCGGGGAACAAGAACAAGTTGACGCGCAACCCCTGGTCTGGGTGCAGTTGGAACAAGACGGCTCGCACCTGACGTTGGCCGAGGCGCTCAAGCTGCCGCCAGAAACGCTGTTGCATTTCAATGGGGTCACCCGGTCCCAGCCTCTGGAGAAGGGGAGTTGGATCAGTCTGCCAGCCCTGTTCAGGTCCCATTTGGAAGACTACGCCGGGCCATGGATCAATCCCTCCAGCCTGCGGCTGGAGCCGCCCGAGTTCTTGACCCCATCCGCGGCCCTGGCCCAGCGGGAGGCAACGATTTTTGAAGACCGGCAACCTCTGATCTGGATCCAGCTTGTCCAGGAGACTTCCTACGAGGAACTGGCCGGCCAAATCAAAATGTCTCCCGACATCCTGCGGTGGATCAACGGGGGATGGACAGACGAGAAGCCACTGGCCAAAGATAGCTGGATCAGCGTGCCCCGGGATTGGCGCTCCGCTGTTGAGTATGCGATTTCCCTCGACCTCTTGACCGTTAGAGAGACGCCACCGCCCGGCCTGGCCTTTTACAACACCGTTCCCCAACGAGGAGAGCGCATCCACACCGTGGTGGAGGGGGAGCAGTTGACAACCATTTCCGCGCAAGGGGGCTATCACCTCGCCACCATCCATGCCCTCAACCCGGACCTTCCTGATCAGGACCTGCGGCCAGGCATGAGACTGAAGGTTCCTCTAGCAGCCCGCAACAGCCAACGGCTGGCCGCACGACCGACTGTCGCTGGTCTGTCCTGGCCCAACCAGGAGTTGGCTGGCCAGCAGCAGGAGTTGCGGTTCGATACGCGCTGGAGTTGGCCCATTCTTTCCGGGTTGATCACCTCCGGCTATGGCTGGCGCTGGGGACGAATGCACAACGGCATCGATATTTCCGACCACGTGGGCACACCCGTCCTGGCCGCCGCGGACGGCCATGTGAAGCGGGCATCATGGCACCACAACGGCTACGGCTATCTAGTGGAGTTGACCCATCCTGACGGCAGCCTCACCCGTTACGCCCATAACTCCAGCATCCTGGTGAAGCCTGGGCAAACCGTGCGCCGCGGTCAGGTGATCAGCCTGCTGGGCTGCACCGGCCTCTGTACAGGCTCCCACCTGCACTTCGAGATTCACCCCACTGGCCGCGGCGCCGCCGATCCCCTTGCCCTGTTGCCTGAGCGCTAGCAGATGAGCTTGAGAACCAAGCCAGTGGGCCGGCTTGCTGGTAGGATCGTTGCCATGGCTCGGTAGCTCAGCCGGTTAGAGCGTGGGATTCATAACCCCAAGGTCGGGAGTTCAAGTCTCCCCCGAGCCACTCTTCCATGCCCCTGAATGCTGCGCTCCCCGGAGGCCCGGGGGCTGGGCTGCGCCTTGACGCTGGGCCTGAGGGGCGACTGCCCACCCTGACATCCCTCAACTCCTTCTGGTGGGGATGCGGTTTCACCGTTGTCGTTTTACAAGATGCCACCGAGCCCCTCTGGCCTTGCCCTTCATATGAATGTGAATGCGCCCACTGGCCTGAAGCTGGTTGAGCATCCTCTGAATTTGTGGTCGCGTCTTGCCAGACAAAACCTGCAGAAGCTCACCGATGGCGGCGCCCTTCGATTTGCGGCGAATACCAGTGACCAGGTGTAGGCCGCGCTGCCAAAGGCGCAGCAGCA
>VXWH01000063.1 GCA_009836025.1 Synechococcus sp. SB0668_bin_13
ATCCGGCCATCCGGCCATCCGGCCATCCGGCCATCCGGCCATCCGGCCATCCGGCCATCCGGCCATCCGGCGGAATTATAGCGGATCAGCCAAGGAAATTATTGTGTTTGTTGCATCTCTTACCATCTGCTCTTCACCCTTCTCACCGCCAGGGGCGAGTCCCCCAGCCGGTGCCGTAGCATCTTTCTTCTTCTCCGCCATCACCAAGCTGGCGATGGCCCAGGCGAAGCACCCGTGAAGGCCCGTGTTGCCTTGCCGCGGCGTTGTCTGCCTTGCCTGTTGCCCATGGTCAAGCCTCCTCACCCTTGAAGGGAACCATTGTGAACGCCCTCCCTAAGCCAGGAGCCACACCACGGCCCCTTGGGGGGAGGGCAATGTTACCCTTTGTAAAGGAAGACATGGGCGGGAGGAGGCGCACAACATTCCCCCACATTCTAGCCCTTCTTGCTCCCAGGTGGCGGGGGAGGGGTGTTGCGGCGAGGGGGCAAGGTCTCCGCATTCTCCACACAGCGCCACCCTACCCGATTTCCGGATGGGGAGCAATTCACCGCTCCGGCGTGACGGGTTGCTTGGCAGCCTGTTGCAGCAGGAGCGTTTTCACGTCTTGCCGGATCTCCTTCATGTCGTCTTTCAATTCGTCGATCCGTTTGTTCACACCATCCCGTAGATCGTCGATCCGCTTGTTCAGCAGGTTCACATACAGCCCCACGCCCAGCAGGATCACGGCAGGTTGGGTCAACAGCGCCAGCCGTTCAATCAAGCTGTGGGGAAGCGCCGGCATGGCTCAGGTGGCGCAGGTGTACCGTTCAGGATACCTTGACGGGCAGGCGGGGAAACCGCGACTTTTCCTGGCCTGGGGCCTGGGGAAGCCTAGCCGATACCTTCCCCGTTGGAGCGTTTGGAGGGTTCGGAGTATCCTACAGCATGGACTCAACCGGCCCAATGGCCTCCCTTCTTGCCCCACTACTTCCTACCCTTGCCCCTGCCACCTTGATCCTCATTGGCTTCCTGGTTCCATGGCAACGCATGAACCATCTACAGGACAGTATGAATGAACTACGTAGCGATATGAAAGACGGCTTTAAGCGTATGGAGAGACAGTTTGACAAGCAGCAGGACTTGATTCTGGCCCTGACGGATCCTGCCAGACGCTCACCCATGCCCCAATACCCCGCGTTGCCATGGCCCCTGCTTCCCCCTATCCGGTCCTTTGACAGGAAGATCAAGTTGCAACTGTGGAAACACCTGATGCCTCACTGTTTCCACAGGGATCCAGGAGGATTGGGCCTTCTTGAGGCGGGCTGAGTCAAGGGATTCCTGCTTTCGCGACTGTTCCTGGTCCCCTTATGGGGTTGGAGGAGGACGGAATCGAGACGGTCACCGTCTCACCGGTGTTGTCTCCACCTGGGAGGCGCTCAGCAACACGGTTGCCACTGTGGCGGAGCCGCCGGCGCTGCCGCCGAAGGTCACCGTGCCGCCGCTCAGTATCACCCCCGCAGGTGGATCGCTCACCGAGGCATGGGCCTTGCAACCCGTAGCCGGGCTTTGCCGCTTTCCGCAGCCCTTACCTCACGGCCGAAGCCTGATGGCATGGGTTGGGAAGAAGCCCGATGGCAACCATTCCGTCAGGCCAGGGGGAAGCGCCGGCATGGCGCAGGTGGTGCAGGTGTACCGTTCAGGGTACTTTGACGGTCACGGTACACGGGTGAGGCTCAAAACCTGACGCCCCTCCCGTTTCCACAGGCGGCAAAAGCCTTTGGTCAAGGGGTGATTTTCGCTGGAAGCAGGCGCGCCACACGGGCAAGCCCCTGGCCAGGACCAGCCGCTCCCGCTCCGTGGCCACCGGCAGGGGATTCTCCGACCACCCGTCCAGCGGCTGGCGGACAAAACCTCCTTGGGCCTGCACCAGGGTTACCATCTCCTCCATCAACGGGTACACGTCACTCTGGAGAAACAACAGGGCGCCAGGGGCCATGGCCGCCGCCAGGGTGTTCAGCAAACCGTCTTGCAGCAGGCGCCGCTTGTGGTGTTTGCGTTTGAACCAGGGGTCGGGAAACTGGATGGTCACCAACTGCAACTGTTCCGGCGCCAACTGGCGGGTCAGTGAGGCCAGGCTCACGGTGACGTTGCAGAACAGATAGTGGAGATTGTCCAGTTGCCGCTGTTGCCGCTGGGTCTCGGCCCGCTCCACCAAGGGACGGCGAATCTCCAGGCCAAGGTGGTTGCGCTGGGGATGAAGGGCAGCCATCTCCATAAGGAAACGCCCCCGGGCACAGCCGATATCCAGATGGAGCGGCTTGTGGGGTCGGGGAAACAGGACCGTCAGGCTGGGCAACGCCAGGGGTTGCCGAAAAAAGCGCCCCAGGGGATTGACGTGTTGGCGAATGGATCCCATCCCACACCTCAACCCTGGGCTGGCGTTGATGAGGCCGCAGGCGGGGCCGCAGAGGGCTGGTCCGCTTCTTTGGGGCAAAGAAAACTCCAACTGGCGGTAAATCCGTGGAGATGGGTCACCCCATGAACCGGGCCGATCTCGCCGCTGCAGAACAACCCGCCAATGGGCAACCGGGGATAGGTGGTCCGGCAGAGGCCGCTGTCCACGTCCGGTTCCCCATAGAGGCTGCGGCCACGGCCAACACAGGCGAAACAAAAGGCTCCCAGGGGGGGCAGCCTTGTCCGACGCTGTTGCTCCAGCAGGTGTTGGAGTTCTGCCCGGGACGTGCGCCCATCCCGAAGATGAAATTGCAGCCGTTGCCCGACACGGATACTGTCTGCAACGGCAATGGCGCCGTTGCGGGGGTCCACCCCCACGATGGCGCGAACGAGAAAGTCGTCCCCGGACTCCGCCGACAGGGAGAAGCTGTTGCTGGCCAGACCCACAAAGAGGGAATGGCGCACCAGTTCCCGGTCCGCGGCATCAAGCTGGGCAATGACCTGCTGGAGACAGGTCACCGGCGCCTGGCCACCGGCGGCCTCCTGCCCATCAGCTTGCAACTTGAGCACCACGTTGCGCCTGGCCTCCTGCACCTCGAAGACGGGTCCAATGGGCCGACATCCCTGGGCCACCACAGCCTGCACGATCCAGTCGCCACCGATGGCCAGACCAATGGCGCCTGTGCATGGCTTGTCCTGAAACAGCAGGGAACCGCCGGCGCCACGATGGGGCGCCGCGATTCCCCCCACTTTCGGCACACCGGCAAAGGCGTAGTCCAGGCCGCCCAGCAGATCCTTGATTCCACTGCTGCCGGGGTCCACCAGCAGAAGCAGGCCATTGACGGCGTCCCCATGGGACCTGCCCACCAACTGGCACCACGGCTCCCGTGGTCCGTCCAGGTCGGGCAGGCTCTGGAGGTCAATGTGGAAGGGCTGGAGCATGGCCCCCGGCAGGCGGATGAGGCTGAGCCCCACAGCGGGCTGCTGCTCCAACTCGCAACTCTGGCCATGGCGATCCACACCGATCACGCCGCCACCACAACAGCCCAGCCAGTGGGTGGCCTGAAAACGCCGTTGCAGCAACGGGAGAACACGGGAAAGCTCACTGGCAAAGCTGGTGCTGACGAACACCACCGCCAGATCCGCCGGACCAAAACCCCGCAGGGAAGCTTGCTGGTCCAGGTCCTGGATGGCCTGCTCCAGGGAGGCGTCACTGGCAAGGGCGGAGCGCCACTCGCCAGATCTTGATTGGCCTCGCTGAAGCCAGGACAACATGGGCACAAACCAACGCGCTTGTCAGACCCTACTCAATCCATAATCATGAATGCCCGTTTTGTTTTCTTCTCCTCCACACGATGAGCATTGCGTTGTTGCAACGGTTAATTTGGGCGGACTATCGGGCTGCTGTCGTTCTCACAATTGTCTTGCCCCTGGTGTTGCTGATCTGGGCCGCCTTCCGAAAGGAGGGCGCCATTGGCAGACTCCTGAATCTGTATTGGAAGGTGTCCAGCCTGCTGGCCATCACCGTGCTGCTGCTGGCCGGCGCAGAGCCCCGGGCCTTTGCCGTTGCCGTGGCGGCCCACCTGCTCATCCTGGGCAGTCTCTGGTTCTGGGAAGACATCAATGACGATCTGGCAGACCTTCCTCCCTGGCGCGCCCTCCCCCTCACGACGCGAATCTGGCGGTGGAGCCTCACGGTGTTCACCGTGGCGGGCGCTGCCGCCAGTGTGGCGTCCTACCGCTGCCTGGGTGGTTTTGAGGCAAGTCCCGTGTGTCCCCTCTGGCAGCATCCTCCCGGCCGCTTCAGCCAGTTCCTGGGCAGTGGACTGAACTTTCTCTTTGGCGCCCCTTGGACCACTGAGGGGGCCAGGGTGGCCGGCTGGTTCTGTCTTGTGGTTTACGCAGGTTGCTTCCTGGGATGGCTCCTGTGGCGGTGGCCTCGTTTTGGGCGGGTGGCCGGTGGCTTCTGATTCGGACCATCTGCAGCGGCTGGAGGATCTCGGCGCCCGCCACCACAATTGGGTGCTGCGCTGCCGCGGCCGACTGGCCAGTGGCGATCCCTTCGATCTGATCCTGTTCCGGGGCTTCAGCAGCAGCACCAGCCACAGCACTGCAACGGATGCCGATGCGCCTCTCCTGCGGGCCGGCGATCAGTTGGAGACCATTGAAATCCTGAAGGCGCCCCTGCAACCTGGCGTCGAGCAGGTGCTGGAACCCGCCATGGCGCCAGAGACGTTCTGGCCAACCCTCGCCGCACGTCAACCATGGACCGACCCGCCATAGGCTTCCTGGCCAGGGTCGGCCAAACGACCTGAGAGGGATTCTCAAGGGTGCAGGGACACGAGACTCAAGGTGCAGGGGCTTCCGCTGGCGCTGTGGGGGAAGCCATGTCCATGTCCACAGGCTCCGCCTCAGCGGATGTGTCCGGCGCGATCACGGGAGCGACGCCACCTTGCTGGGCGCCAAGCTGCAACCAGCCCGCACTGAGCAGCACGGCCAACAGCAAAAAGATGGTGACCAGAGTCCATGTGGCCCGGTTGAGTGTGTTTTCCACGCTGCGGGTGCTGCTGAACATGCCGGCCGCAGCGCCAACGGCCATGCCCCCCATGCCGTCCCCCTTCGGGCTATGGAGGAGAACGGTAACGATCAGAAGGACACCGGTGACAAGCCAGGTGATGAGCGCAAACGAGTGAAGCAACCGTCGTTGAAGCGAAGGACTGGCAACCAGCCTAAACGCTTAGGCTCAGGAGTCATAAAGTGTGGAGCGATCCCCCTCAGCGCAGAGGGACTCCCAAGAGACCTTTCTTCCCCCAGTCTCGCGGTGTGAGCCGCGTGGACGACCGCAAGGTGTTGGCGGCATCATCCACGTGCTCCCCTATGGGCTGCACTCTCGTGGATGCCCGGCCGTGCATGGACCCCACAAAACCCTCTACAACCGTTTCCGCCGTTGGTCGGTAAGGTGTCTGACCTTGCTGTTCTCGGAGCTGGCCTGATCGATGGCACAGCGACAGAGGAGGAGGTGTTGCTGATGGATGCCCCCTGGGTCAAAGCGGATCGCACGGCGGCCAGGCGTAAAAGGGGGTGCTGCCCCATGCTTGATTGGTGGCACCTTGCGGGGGACTGATGGGACGGCATTGATGGCCGACAAGGGGTAGGCCGGGGTTTCCGCCTGTGATGAGTGCTGTGGACCCTGCTCCCCTGACCCAGAATCGCTCACGGCAGGGGGCCTCTGGGGGTCTTCCATACTTAACTATTGAAGGGAGGGGTCCGGCAAGGGTCAAATTGGATGGCTGCGTACTTAGTGAGGCATCTTCCCGGGAGGTGTGCCGAGAGTCCCATAGCATGGCCCACCCCTGTCTGAGGATGTGTCTCGAAGGTGGTAGAAATCAGGAGAGGGTGATTCTCCGAGTAACG
>VXWH01000002.1 GCA_009836025.1 Synechococcus sp. SB0668_bin_13
CCAGTCGCTTGGCGATCATCACCTGGGACTCTCCTTCGGCCCAGGCCAGGACGATACACTAGGGACAATACAGGCAATAACATGATTATGTGCAGGTGGAGAACGGCTGATAAAGCAGCGAGGGTTACATCACCCTAACCCGCCAAGTAACCAGTGACAAGTAGCCAGCGAGGGCGCCGCCGGTGCGGAGGACTGGCAGAAAGTCTTACGCCGGACCTTGCTTGGCCGCCTCCAACTCCAGCCATCCCCGCAGCTTGCCGGGATTCAGCAGCCCGGCCGGGTCATAGGCCTGCTTGGCCTGCACCTGGTCCGTATCCACCACCCCCAACCCCCCGTCTTCCACGGTGATCACATGGGGATTGAAAAGAGTGCAGCCCAGGTCCAGGGCCGTCTCCATCACCTCCGCCAGACCGTCGGCTCCTTGCCAGCGCAGCAGGGGCAAGGCGGCCCAGCGGGCTTCTCCCTGACTCCGCACCGCCTCCAGATGCCAGGCCAGGCCGTCCCCCTGCTGACGGCTCAGGGCCTGTAGCACAGCAGCGGGCTCCGGGGGCAGCAGAAGCTGCAGGTAGGTCCAGGCGGGATCGGCGGCGCGGGCATGGAGAGTGGTGTGGTTCCAGGTGAGTTCCCGCAGGGAGCCCGCCACGGTTTGGGGGCGCCTCAACAGCAGTTGGGCGTTGTGCTGCCCCAGGTGCGTCTTCACGGTCTCCATGGCCTCCATGGCCACAATGGCAATGAGCCGACAACCATCCATGTCCGCCGCTCCCCCCTGCAGGGGGCGCACCATGGCCACAATCCGCTGGTCATACAGACTGAGCTCCTTGATGGGCAGCGCCGCCATGCGCAACTGATTCGCCAAGTGCAGGCTGTGCTCCAGGCTGGGCGTCACCACCAGCAGTTCCTGCCAGCGGCGCAGGGGGGCTGTGGGCATGGTCAGGGCCACGATGATGCCGTTGGTGCCATAGGCATGGTTCAGGGGAGCGGCGGCGTCACCCATCAGTTGATGGCGGCGGGGTCGGGGCTCCACGGTGACGATGTCCATCCCCAGCACATTGCCGGGATTCTGGAGGAAGCCCCAACCAACGGAACCAACGCCTCCTGACCCGCCCGCCACAAAGCCCCCGATGGTGGCCGTGCGGTAGGTGCTGGGCAGAAGGCGTTGCTCAACGCCATGGGGCGCCAGGGCCTCGTCAATGGCAGCCAGCCGGCAACCCGCTTCGGCGGTGAAGCGATCCGCAGTGGTGGAACGGATGGTCCGGAGGCCGGTCATGGTGAGCAACACCCCACCCAGCAGGGGGACGGCCTGGCCGTAATTGCCGGTGCCGGCGCCCCGCATGGTGATGGGGACATGACGCTGGGCACAGGCGGCGGCCACGGCCTTCACCTGCTCCACCGTGGTGGGACACACCACCAACTCCGCTTCTGCCGCTGCCAGTTGGGGCGTCAGAACCGGGGAATAGTCGTAGGCGTCACGGCTGAGACGGCGGCGCTCCTCGGGTTTGACCATCAGCCGCAGACCGTCAGCCTGGAGGGGAGTCAACGCCTGGGCCACGGCCGCCACCGCTGCAGGATCATGGCGCCGCGGCCCCACCGAGGGGAAGGGAAAGACATCACGGGCAGGTCTCATGGGATGGCGGGGGTAATGTCTCGCCTGCTCCAACTGCCGTGGAGGCCATGGGGGATGGCCAGGGGCAGGTGCAGGATGGCTTGCGGTTGCAGGTCGGCGGCTCGGAGGATCACCACATCATTGGCGCGGCGCGCACTGTTCCACACCAGGGAGAGAATCCAGCCGGCGTCCTCGGCGGCGTTGTGGGGATGGGGAACCAGCACCGGCTCACTGACAAATCCTCGCGGCGCGGCACTCCATGTCCAACGCCGGCCTGTCTCCATGTCCAGTTTCTCAATGGCCTGCAGCGGCGCGTTGCCGGTCTCCCGTTGGGCCACGGCCACCCAGACACAGCGGTGGCGGCGCCCCTGATGCTGGGGGTGAACCGTGGCGAACTCACAACAGCGCTCACTGAGACGGCGCCGCTCCACATGACCCTGGATCAGGTCAATGGTGCAGCGCTCCAGTTGACCGGGGGGTAGTTGGTCAAAAGCCACGTGGCGGAAATCCTCCTCCGGGTCCACCATGGGGAAGTCCGCGTAATGAATGCTGTCCACCACCAGGGTGGCTCCCTCCTCCCAGGCATTCACGTGATGGAAGACAAAGCCCTCCGTGGCCGGCAGAACCACCGGCGCCCCGGCGCCGCGGGGAATGAGCCAGAATTCCCCGCGCCCCCCGGGACGGGAGCGCAAACACTGGGCGGCGCCACGGCGACCCAGAACGTAGGGCAGGGGATTGAACTCCAGGGCGTTCTTGAGGAATACCGCCCAGGTGGGCGTGAGGGCAAAGTCATGGAGGAAGGCAAAGCCCTGCAGGCGGTCTTGCCGCTGATGCACCAACTGCCCTTGGGCGTCGAACTCCATGAGGCGGATGGTGCTGCGGGGACCTGTCCTGAGCCCGAAATTCACCAGCCGCGGTTCTCCGTGGTGGCCAGGATCCAAGCGGGGATGGGCGCTAAAGGGTTCTTGTGGCGCCGCCAGTACACCATCCATGGCGCTGGGGCCCCGGGTGGCCAGGGTGACGGGATCCAGAGCCGTGGGCGAGGCCGCTTCCCACAGGGCCAGCAGGCGCCCACCCCAGTCAACGACGTTGGTGTTGGCAATGTTTTTGAGCCGCAGATCCAGGGCGTTGGCCAGGATGCCCCCTGGCTTCTGGGTGCCAAACACCCCCCGGTAACGCCAGCGCCCGGCGGCCTCCTCCTCCAGCCAGCCCGCTGTGCGCACAAAGCGGTTGCGCAGATAGGCGCGCCCCTGGTGGAACCCCACCGCCAGAACCATGCCGTCCCCGTCAAACGGATGCTGAACCCACTGCCCACCCCGCTCCAGACGACCAGGGCCGTTGCGGTAGAGGGTTCCCTGGAGATCCGGGGGGATGGCCCCCTTAATGCTCTCCACCCAGCCCTCCAGTTCTGTGGTGACGTTGCCGTAGGCACTGTTCCAGTCCGTCTGGCTGTAGTTGTCCGCCGGGTTGGCCAATGGTGCTGCCAATGTGCTGGGGGCAGCCTGCTGGTCAGCGGCGGAGATGGTCATGGGGGCCGGTGATGGGATGGAGGTCCCCAGCCTGGCAAAAATTGCCCCCAGGATGCCGAAAGAACGGGAGTTCTCTTCGCAAGAGCACCACGAAGAACCAGGAGAAGCCTGGCCAGCACCCAGACCGGCATGGGGCGGGGCGGACAAACCCGAAAGTAGAACACGCCTGAAAGTAAATGTTTGCAACGTCTGCTGAGCAGGCCGTCGGTTGATAGTTGGAAACTTCCAGGGCGGGCGATGCCTTCCCTGTCCAGGGTGCGGAGGGCCACAATTCTTTCTTTAAGATCCTTCCTCAATCAATTGTACGAAGAAACTCTTCTTGAAACCGTGTTGCTTCCGTAAGTGTAGCGGATACGCTTGGCCAGGCTTGACTGATTTTCTCACTCCTTTCAAGATAGTCAGGTCTTTTCTTGGAGAAACGTTTTTTCTTGGGTAAAGCATTGATCTGCCTTTCAGGATCAGTGTGGCATTCCCAATTCCTCTGCTGAAAAGTTGCATTGCCTGGAAAGATAGCGGTCAGCATCCAGGCATCCATGGTTTTGGATGAAGTGCAGGGGATAATTCGTGGTGGGCAAGTCTGCTCGCCCAGCCAACGGAGGAGAACCGTTCGTAGTGCATCCGTTGTTTCATGGGGTGGCGGGCAGGACTTTACACAGGGTAGATCATGATGTGGTGGGGATTGGATCCTTGCGCTGCTGTACGTCTTGTCTGCCACGTCGGCATCTAGATGAATAATCAAGAGATCCCATTGGGACAGCGCTGAAGAGCCAGAAAGTGAACCGCCCCCTTCCTCAGCCGCTTGACGGCTCCAACGATACACTCCACCCCATCCAGGCCCGTGTGCCCCAAAGTTTGCTTCAAAGGCAGCGGAGCCCTCCGGCTGCAGGGTCTGAAATTCAAAATCAGCACCATCCAGCAAGGAACGGACAATCGCTTTGAGGACAATGCTGTCGGTGGGCCTTCAACAACAACTGCGACCTTCAATGGCTCAGACATCGGGAACATCTCCCAGATGCCCCATCACCCACAGCCGGGACAAGGACCAACCGCGCTCTGCTTTTTCCAACAGACCCTCATCAACAACTACGCGGCGAATGGAGGTGCGGCCGGCGTCGGTGCGTGACACGGTAAACAGACGCACACGATCATCTTGTAGAGGGAGGCCATCCAGAATCAACGGATTGTGGGTGGTCAGCAGAATCTGGCGCGGCTCTTCCATGGTGTGGTGTACCATCGACACAGACATTCCATTAGCGCCCGTGCCAACCTGGGATTCAAGCCATGGTCCGCGTTGTCCACTGCACAGAGGGGTGGACTGTCTTTGTGTCCAGCGATGACTGCTAAGAAGAGGGCATATAAGGCCCCTTCAGAGGCTTCATAGGCAGACAAGAGATTTCGCCCTTCCTCATGAAGCGATCACGAAATTCAATTGTAGTCTTCATGGAGGATTTGGTTGGAGACAATGGATTCTGAAAACCGGATACTAATTTAATCTTCTTGGCCCAATCAATGAGATCCAGAATATCTTCGCAAATCGTCCAGATTTTCTCATTCTTATAACGCTGTATAACCAGACCGTGAACTGCTGGCAGAAGATTACCTCCTGCTTGCCGTTAGCTGCGGCAGAAAGAACCCCCAGGGCTTCCAGAAGATTGCTCTTGCCAATGCCGTTGGCGCCAACGAAAACGTTCACTTGCCCCAACTCAACCGTCACCTCTTCCAGGGACTTGAACGTCTTGACTGAAAATCTTTCAATCACGTCTGCCTGGTCTCCCATGGGCTTTCATGGCAGTCTAACCCGAGTTCTGGGTAAGGAGGTCAGAGGGAAGCGTCAGAACCAGGCAGCGCCTGATTTCCCTCAGAAGAGGAGGGAGAAGCGGAGCTTGAGGGAGTGTTCTGCTGTTGCCCCCCGTGGGCGTCAGCATCCAGCACCTGGATGGCGGTCGGGTTGAGCAGTGCATCCACGCCCCCTGCTGCTGCACCCACGGCGTGGCGCAGGGAGAAGGACGGCCCGCGATTGCTTGGGGTGAGGTCCCATTGAAGGGAGACCATGACTTTTAGTGACATAGGTGTTATCGAAGGGAGGGCATGTGTAGGTGTGGGTAGAGAGCGGGAGAGGCCGGCTGAGGAAGGCGGCGGGACAATTGCAGGGTGAGGGTCTGACGCTGTGGAGGTGGCAGAGAAGTTTGCCAAGGAGGAGGAGGCCCGTGCATGGATTGAGGAGCTGGGCTGGCCGGACGGCCCATGCTGTCCTCACTGTGGCTCTACCAACGCGCAATGAACATCCGGCGCCAGAACAGAGGCACCGTTGCCGAGAGTGTGTGAATAAGCCGATGTCACGGTGCGCCTGGGGACGGTGATGCAAGGGACGCACCTGAAGTATGAGAATGGGCCGTTGCATTTATCTTTACACAACCAACAGCAAGGGTATCCGTCATGCATCTGCACCGAGCATCTGGCAGGAGGCGGCATGGTTGTTGTTGCACCGGCCTCGTACACCTCGTAGGGCGAGTGAGAAGGGCAGGGTGCTGTTTCCTGGCCCAGGTGAGGCGGATGAGAGGTACCTTGGCGGCAAGGGGGGATGTGTCTCGAAGGTGGTGGAAATTGAAGGGGGCGTAATCTCCGGGTAAG
>VXWH01000020.1 GCA_009836025.1 Synechococcus sp. SB0668_bin_13
ATGCCGGGGGTGACCAGGGCCATGGTGGGCTGCTGCCGGTGGAGCCGGGCGGCATCCCGGGGGGCGCAGACGCAGCCGCACAGACCGGCCCGGGCCGCCAGTTGGGCCAGGCGCTCCACATGGGCTGACAGGGGATCTGCAACGGCCAGTTGCTGGCGGAAGGGCTGGGGTCGCCAACTGGTGAGAACCGTGACCGCCAGCAGCAGGGGGGGCGGCAGACCAGCGGCGGCGGCGGCCTCGGAAGCAGCGTGCTGGGCCATGGCCATGGCCGCCGTGCCTGCACTGGCATGAACCGTGAGCAGGCCGGCCCCAAGCACGGCGGCGCGGCGGCAGGCCCCAGCCATGGTGGCGGGAATGTCGTGAAACTTGAGATCCAGAAACACCTGAAGGCCACGGCGGCGCAGTTGGGTCACAATGCCGGGCCCCGCGCTGATGAACAGCTCCAGGCCCACCTTCACCCAGCGCAATCCGGAAATTCCCTCCGCCAGCGCCATGGCCCCATCCCCGTCACAGCCATCCAGCGCCACAATGAGCCGCTCCTCCGGGGTTGTGGGCAAGAAGGCCTGAAGATCGGCTGTGTTGTCCATGGTGCCCATCAGGCAACCAGACGGCAGAAGGTCTTTTTTCCAAGCTGGAGCACCTTCCCCTCCAGGGTCTCCCTGGCGAAAGCTGCTTTGGGATCCATGATTTTCTCCCCGTCAAGGCGCAGGGCGCCCCCCTGAATGCGGCGGCGGGCTTCGCTGGTGCTGTTGACCCCTGCCCTGGTTTTGAAGACCCCATGCAGCAGTTGATAGGCCGGAATGGGTGTTGACCAGTCCCAGATGGACTCCAGGTGGGCTTCGGGCACCTGGGCCTGGGGGGAGGCGCTGGATTGGGGTGTCATCACCAAGGCGGTAGCGGCGGTCTGGGCCCGCTGCGCGGCCTCTCTGCCATGGAGAGAGGCTGTCACCTCCAGGGCCATGGCCTTTTGGCGCTGGCGGGGATCCTCGGGCATGGCCGCCGGATCCAGGTCCGTGAGCAGGGTAATGTAGTCGCCCACCACGGCATCCGCCACCTTCTCCAGCTTGGAGTAGGTAGTGAGGGGATCCTCCTGGAGGCCGATGGTGTTGCCCAGGCTCTTGCTCATCTTTTGCACCCCGTCAATGCCTGTGAGGATGGGCATCAGCAGCCCGAATTGCGGCGGTTGACCAAAATGACGTTGCAGATCCCGCCCCATGGCCACGTTGAATTTCTGATCCGTCCCCCCCAGTTCCACGTCCGCCTTCACCATCACGGAGTCGTAGCCCTGGAGGAGGGGGTAGAGAAACTCATGGAGGGCAATGGGAGTCCCCTGCCCATAGCGCTGGGCAAAGTCCTCCTTGGCCAGCATTTGCCCCACGGTTGTGGTGCCCAGCAACCCGATCACCTGGGTGAGATCCAGCTTGGCCAGCCATGTGCTGTTGCGCTGAATCTCCAGCCGTCCCGGCGTCACGAAATCCAGAATCGGGCGCAACTGCTCCAGGTAGGTGCGGGCGTTCTCCTCCACCTCCTGGGCGCCGAGTTGAGGTCGGGTGGCTGATTTGCCGGTGGGGTCCCCGATCCGGGCGGTAAAATCCCCGATGATCACAACCGCAGTGTGGCCAGCGTCCTGAAAGGCCCGCAGCTTGCGGTAGAGGATGGTGTGCCCCAGGTGAATGGAGTTGGCGGTGGGATCAATGCCCAGCTTCACCCGCAGGGGGCGATTGGCCTGCTGTGCAGCAGCCAGCCGGGCCGACAGGCTCTGGTTCCGGTGATCGGCAGCATGGGGGAACAGGTCCGCCAGACCCCGTTCCAACCAACTGGGGAGTTTCATCCAGTGCAGTGTGGCCAGGCTGGATGGTAGACTGCCGCCTCAGCCAACTGCCTCAACCCATGGTGGTTTGGCGGCGCATCTGCTCCAGGGTGCGCTTCATCTGATCAAACATTTGGTCCAGGGTAATGCCCAGCGGTCCCAGTTGGGTCTTCAGTTGCTCGACCGTCATGCGGGCCTGGAAGTCGTCGGAGAGTTCAAAACGCTTCATGAAGATCCGGTAACGCTCCATGAGCGCCTCCATCTGGGCAATGAAAAGCCTTTTGCCTTCCCGGTCAAACTTGCCGTAGTCACTGCCAAGGCGCATGAGTTGCTGGTAGTCCTCAAAGAGGCGCTTCGACTCCTGCTGAACAATTTCCGACTCGAAGAAGCTCATGGCCTGGCTGTGTGAAGGAACCCTGATGTCTTCCAATTGTCGCCATGAACACCTGCCTTTGGGCTTGCCGTTGTTGGGGTGTTTGCCACACTTGGGCGTCCTTGGCGATGCGCAATTGATGGCAAAGAGGCACTGGCTTGATCCCATCGCTCGTCGTCTCCTTCAGGCTACGGGTCACTTGCCGCAGGATCCCGTGGCCGCCCCGCCGCCTGGGCCGGATGGCCATGGGGACGTTGTGGAGTTGGAATTGCTGTCTCTAAAACTTCACCAAAATCCATGGTTGCCCCTGCCGGACGAGGCCAGCGTGCAACGTGCGGCCCAGTTGGGCGTCCAGTTGGACGTGAACCGGGACCCCGCGTCCCAATGGCGCCGGCTGCCAGGCATGCGGTGGCAATGGATTGACCAACTGCTGCAACTCCAACGCCAGGGGACCCACATTCACGACCTGGCGGAGTTGGAGAAACGGCTGGGGGTGCCGCCAACCTTGCTGAGGCTCTGGCAGCCGGTTCTGGTGTTCCGCCTCCGTGGGGATCGCCCACGGCTGCCCCCGTTGGTTGATGTGAATGGAGCCGGTAGACAGCAGTTGTCCGGCTTGTCCGGCTTGAATGGGGTCCAGGTGGCCTCGCTGCTGCGGGAGCGTCAGCGGGGGCGGTTTTGCAGCATGGCGGACCTGCAAGACCGTTTGCGGCTCCCGGATTCGGTGATGGCGCTCTTGGCGGGGCAACTCCACTGTGGCCGCGGCCCGGTCCCGCCGGACCTCCCCAGGCGGGCATTCAACCTGAACCCATCCGTTCTCCCTGTCTCAGCCAAGATGTGACCCAGCCAGCCCTGTTCCCCACAGGGGACGACAGCCGCCTCATCGGTGGTCACCTTCATCTGCGCCGGGATCAACTCCAGCACTGGCAAGCTCGCGTGGCCGGCCACCAGCAGGCTGCCCGCCTTGGGGGAAGCGGCTGCCAGGGGGAGTTGTTTGCCGCTGACCAGGCTTCCCCGCTGCCCTGTGGCATTGATCCCTTCCTGCTGCTGCCCCAGCCGCTGAATTTCTGGCGCTGGCCGGTGCCCCCCAACGAAGGGGCTGCCCATTATTTTGTCATTGACGACGCCGGCCACCTGCCCCATTCCCTGCTGCTGTACGCGGGAGAAACCGGTCAGGCGGACCAGCGCTGGAAGGGTAGCCATGACTGCAAGGCCTACCTGGCCAGCTATCTGCAAGCGCTGCAGACGGTGGGTCTTGCCGCCGCCGTCTCGGTGCGGTTCTGGTGTGACGCCCCATTACAACGGACAGCACGCCGCGCCCAGGAGACGCAGCTTATCCACTACTGGCAACCCCCGTTCAACCGGGAAACACAGGGGCGCTGGCGTACGCCGTTCACCGCGCTGGCGGATTGAGGGTTGTTTCCGCCTGCTTGCTACTACCCGAATTCCGGATCAGGAGATCGGAGGGAAACCAATCCCTGGTTCCCGTGGATTCCTCCGCGGGGGCTCACCGTAGGGTCCGCCGGGGAGCATCCACAGGCCAGTACGATGACCTTCTGTAGAAGCGCATTCCACGTTGGGTTTCCGATTCGTGCATAGGGCGGACCGGCAGTTGGGCAACAGGTCGATGCCCGACCACCGATCCAGGTCAGCGGCTGTGCGGTTCTGGAGGTACTCGATGGATGCCGTGCCGGTGAGTAGTATTGGGATCGAATGTCGTCATGGTCAGAATGTCCTCACTGCTGTTGTCGGTCGGCTCGGTAGATACCCGCGACATGATTCGATATGACCGTGCCCAGAATAGTGTGGTGGTCAGGGTATTTCGCGTTTTTCCATGAGGGATTACCGTGGGTCACATCCTGAAACGTGCCCGTTGACCATCCTGGACGAACGACGGCGACTCCAGGTGTCCAACGCTTCGGTGCGGGCGCCGTTGCGCAGGTAAGTGATCCCGGCACTCAACGTCGCAGCATCGAAGTCCGCCGTGAGGGTGATTTGCGGGGCTGACAAATCGCTGTGTTTCGGATTGATGACGCCGTTTACGTTCCCGGTCCACGTTGCGGACCAGCCAGCATGGGCGTGGGGCGCATCCGTGGACGGAATGTGTCCTGCTTCACGTATGCGTAATGGACACCGTGGACGGTGATACCGCCGGGGTGAGCCTGCTGTCTGGTCAGCCAAGAGACTGCGGATCAGGGATGGCGGCGATGGCCTGCTGCGTAGCGAGGGGGAGGTCGTCCCAGGGTCCCCACGATCTCGGTCTCAGGCTCGGGTTCTGCGCTGACTCTGGAACGGCTGGCAGGTCAAAGCCCGGACAGGTGTTGCCGGAGCATCTGGCGGCTCCATAGGTGCCGAAGAAACGCGGGTGATTGATGTATCCGGCGATAGGAGAGGCAGGATCGACGACATTCTGTGAGGCGCAGGATGCATTATTGCCGTTGGCGCACGTAGCGTAAACGATACCAGACAACCCTTGCCCCTCGAAGCTCTGGTTGCCGGTAGCACTGAGAGGTACGCCGTTCCATCTGACTACCACTTCGCGCATCTCTGCGTCCAGACTGGTGGCGTCGTCCGCGTAGTCACCGAATGTTGGGTTGGTTGGTTGATTTGTCTGTTCAAGCGCTTGGTTCGTTGCATGATACTCCATGACAAAGGTAGGAGCGTGGGTCAAATTGCCAGATGGCACGGATCGAATGTCACCGGCCAGTCTACGGGCGGTCAGCTCCTCATCCAGGTAGTTCTTGTCGAAGTTGAGGGTCAGACTGATACGCGGGCCGCCGTAACCGTACTCATCAATTGTCAGCGTCGTTGGATCGTCTTTATTTCTATATATTGTGCCAAACAAATCAAGTCTGAATATACCTTGGGCGTCGCCCTTATATGTAGCGGTGCCGGTGGAGGTGTGGAGGAAGCCGGCATAAGCGCAGCCATCGCAGATGCCCAGTGCAGTTTCCATGTCATCTGCGCCCGGGTCTGGTAATGCTTGCTACAGCAGCTTGCGTTCCCGCCTGCAGATGGCTCCATGGGCCCCATCCGCGCTTCCCAACGTATGCGTCTATCCCGCTCTCCACTAGGACTACCTGCCTACGGATGAGCAACCATAGCGGTTGTTCCTCACGTCTGAAGATCCACATGTACGGGTGGTATCGGCTTTCGCGTTCTGATAACCGTCGCTCCCAATGTTTTGCGCATACCCGCCTCCCGGGTTGAACCAGGCCGGACGGGGCGTGGTGGGCGGGGTAAACCAAATGGGCTACACGGGATCGTCCGGATCGTTGCTCAACACCACAAGCTGATCCTCGCTGGGCGGCGGGTCGTCCAGGGAAGAGAAGTCGAACTCCGGCTCCGGCGGCGGATCGTTCTGAACAACCGGCGCGTCCTCGACCGCCTCCGCCTCCGTGAGCGCCGTCAACGCCCCGTGAACCGCCTTCCAGGTCGTGTACATGCGGTCGCCGGAGTGGCCCCCCCTACCACGAGGCAGTGACCCGCGCCAGCAAGGGGTCGGACACCTGGCCCGTTGTCAGCGCGTCCCGGATCTCCGTCCAGTAGGCCAGCTTCTGGGTGCGCATGGCGGAGGGCTTACGGCTCTCCCAGAAGGCCACCACCGCCGCCACGTCGTCCGTCACGTCCGCAGCAACAAGTCCAGCGCCCACCACGCAGGCAGCAGCAAGCAGTGCCACGCAACTCCTCGTTGGGTTCATCCTGCCCTCCCTGGACCTCTAGTCCATGGATAGGACGGATCAGAGCGCCGGGCCACCCTTCTATGAAGGTATGTAGCCTACGCTACACTTACCCCTCTCCGATTGTACATCGGAGATTTTCATTAGCAGCCGGGCTGGCACTGCAAGGGCCGTAGGCCGGCTTGGCTTCCCATTCCGCTGCTCAGTGCCGGTGGGGCCGGCAGGGCATCCATGCCCCCGCTGACCCGACGCCCTGGGATGTCCTGGGCACTGCTGCCGCAGCCCGGATCAGGACAGGCCGGCACCCACCTCCATCCGCAGCCGCTTTCCCCTCATGGATACCTGACAAGCCTGTCCTTATCACGGTTCCGATGGTTGCCACACTGCTGGCAGGCCAAGCCGGCAACACCGGACCTCCCACCCCTGAACCTCACCTAGCCTCACCCGTGTACCGTGACCATCAACGTACCCTGCACCATTGCGCCATGCCCACCCTTCCCCACGGCCTGACGCAATGAAGGAGATGGACAACGATCAAGACAGGCTGTTTGATGATGGTGATCCTGGAGGGTTAGAGGATGCCCCTTCCCCGCTTCCGTAAGAATAAGCTCCGCAAGAATGACGAGAAAGGAGTGCAACCAGAAGAGGTGCAGCGAAAAGAAATGCGGGAATACAATTGATTCAATAATTAATGGATTGGTGGGCTGCGTCAATGGCAGCCCGCTGTTGGGACGTCAGGGTAGGATAAGACAAGTTCATTGCGTCCAGAGTTTCTACAATGATCTTCATCACCACCAAACGACCAAATCTTTTCCGATTCATAGGAATGCAATACCATGGTGCATGGACACTTGAGGTTTTACATAGCATCTTTTCAAATGCCTTTTGGTACTCATCCCAAGAGTCACGCTCCCTCAGATCTGATGGGGAAAACTTCCAATTTCTGGATGGCTGATTCAGTCTCTTCAGAAATCGTCTCCGTTGTTCTTCTTTGGAGATGTTCAGAAAGAATTTGACAACTCGAATGCCGTTATTCGTCAGATGCCGTTCAAAGGCATTGATGTCGTCATAGCGCCATTTCCATAGACTATCGCCCAGGAGATTTGGAGGAAGACGTTGTTGACCAATAAGGTCACGCACTTTCACGACCAATACCTCTTCATAGTATGAACGGTTGAAAATACCAATGAAACCACGTGCGGGAACACGTGAGGAGTAGCGCCATAGCCAGTTATGACTCAACTCTTCCACAGAAGGTTGCTTGAAACTGTACACCTTGACACCCTGGGGATTTACTCCACTCATGACATGTTTGATGGTGCTGTCTTTCCCGGCTGCATCAGTGGCTTGAAACAGGATTAGCAAACCATGGCGGCCGTCAGCGTAAAGTATATTCTGGAGTTCAGCCAGCCGCTCAACCCCTTCACGGGTCAACTGCTCAGCCTGCAACTTGCTTAACCCATTGTCCTTGGTTTCTGGGTCTTGAGTTGACAAATCGAATCGACCGTTGATCGGTACGCGGTAAGCTTCAGTGTCGATCCAGTCCATCACTGTGGGTCAAAGCCATGGCTACCCACAGCTTACAACACAACTCCACGATCCACAACCCCACTGCCCAGGGGTGGCAGTGGGCACAAGCAGGCGGGCAATGGCGCGTGCGTGAGCCGCGGAAGCATCTTAACCCCACTCCAGCCAGTGGGGACTTGGCTCCAGCACATGGAAGGGACCAGGGGGGATACATGGGTGGAGCCGGAGACAATGGCCTGGCGGGAATGGCGTAGCCGGGAAAGCTGCCACCGGTAAAAAGTCGTCTGCCCGGTTCGTGTGCTGGGACTATGGGGGAGTTGAGAATCATTGTTTTGTCCAGCACCTGCTCAGGAAAGAAAATGCTGAAAACATCAAAATAGGTCCCTCGCATTATTCCCGCGAAAGCGGGAATGACAGTGGGCAGTTGAGATGCTTCTGAGTGCTTCAGTTTCTCGCTGGACAGTCATCCCAATTCCCTGCAGTGGATGGTTCCCAGGCAGTTTTTCCGCGCCATCACATGCGGGCCATGGTCACCCGTTCTGGCTGGTTGTGATACTTGCCGTTTCTGGCCGCATAGCTGGTTTCGCAGGGCTCCCCTTCCAGAAACAACAACTGGCAGATCCCCTCACCGGCGTAGATGCGGCAGTCGGCTCCGGAGCTGTTGCTGAACTCCAACGTCAGGTGGCCTTCCCAACTGGCTTCGGCAGGGGTGGCATTCAGGATGATTCCCATGCGTGCATACGTACTCTTGCCGAGACAGATCACGGTGATGTGACCCGGCACTTTGAGATTTTCCAGAGCCACCCCCAGGCCGTAGGAATGGGCCGGCAAGATGAAATAGTCGCCGTCCTCGTCGTGGTGCAGGTCGGTGGGCTCCAGGTTGGCCGGGTTGAACCGCTTGGGGTTCATCACCGTACCCGGCACATGGCGGAACACCAGAAACTCTTGTGGGGAAAGACGCAGGTCATACCCAAAGGAAGAGCAGCCAAAGCTGAGCACGGGCTGTTGCCGGCCCCCATCGTCCAAGTGGCGCACCAGACGAGATTGGAAGGGGTCGATCATGCCGAGGCGGGCCTGATCCCGGATCCAGGAGTCGTTCTTCAGCATCGGGCGAGCAGGGTGGAAAACAGATGCGGCAGGCATCAACGGTGACCCCATTGCAGTGGAGCCAGCCCTTCCAGATCACCGCATACTCAGTGGGATGTAGCTGGTGGGATCCGGTCGGTGGAGAGACCCGCCGGAGGAATGACGACAGCGGAGCCGCGTCACCTGGTTGGCCATGTCCAGAATAGCCTCGGACATGGCTGAGCCAATCAGCGTCAAATCCAACGAAGCGGGACGCTGCCGCAGGGCCTTGAGCACATGGTCCTCCTCCAGCAGGCCAAACTCCAGGGCTAAGCCCACCTCATCCAGCACCATCAAATCCAGCACACCGGACAAAAGCTGCCGGCGAGATGCTGCCCAGACAGCGTTGACGGCCCGATGATGCTGTGGGGTAATGGCGGCGGGATCCACCAGGCAGCAGTCAATCGCTGGACGGATCCATTCCAGGCTGCCGCAGAGCCTTGTTGCCTGTTCCGGGCCTTGATTGATACCACCGCTGAGGAACTGGGCAATCATGACCCGACTACCCTGGCCTGCCACCCGGATCGCCTGGCTCAACACGTCGTTACAGGATCCCCGGAAGGGAGCAACAGTCACCTGAAAGAGGCCGTCGGCCTGGGCAAAGCGGTCGGTAGTTCCGTGGTTACGCACCGGTGAACCCAGACGGTGAGTGCCGTTGAGGGGGTGGCGTCCTGTAGCAGGAGCATTGTTGCCCAAAGGCGTGTTAACCATGCAGGTAAGGCCTGAAAAAGGGGAAGGTTCCGCAGACGGGCAGAACAAGCCTGAACTCTGAATGTAGCGCTACTTGGCGGTCAAGTAGCTTTTGAGACACCAGGGGTAGTGTAGTTGATATGTTCTATCCACTTCAGGAAGGTGGCCGCCCCACAAGGCGTCTGGGGTGGAGAGGACGGGGGAAAGGGGAGATTTGGTGTCGCTGGCTACAAATGGACCGGTGGGGGCGTTTCTAGGGTTATGTCTCATATCTTATGCACAAGTAGTGACGGCTCTGAGCATGGGCAAGCATGGATCCTCCGTGAGCACCGCGCCTCTGTCCTCACTTTGGCCATGAGCTTTTCTCAGACCGCATCCCCCAGCCGTCCGTCTGGAAACGTGACCGATGCGATTGCTGGGGGAACGCTCACCACAATTATCCGCTGCCTCTCGGGCAGTTCCCTGGACCTGGTGGAGCGTGGGAAGACCATTTTCCTTCCTGGCGATCCTGCAGAGCGGGTCTATCTGTTGCGGTGCGGCGCGGTGCGCCTCTCCCGCGTCTATGAAAGCGGAGAGGAGATCACCGTGGCGCTGCTGCGGGAAAACAGCCTGTTCGGGGTCCTCTCTCTGCTGACTGGCCACCGCTCGGACCGCTTCTACCACGCTGTTGCCTTTACCCGTGTGGAAATGATTTCCGCACCGGCCACATCCGTACGTCAGGCCATTGAGGGGGATGCCCGGGTGGGCTTGATGATGCTGCAGGGCCTGTCCTCCCGGGTCCTGCAGACGGAGACCATGATTGAAACCCTCACCCACCGGGATATGTCATCACGACTGGTGAGCTTTTTGCTGGTGCTTTGCCGCGACTTTGGCGTTCCAGCGGAGCAGGGCATCACCATCGATCTACGGCTCTCCCACCAGGCCATTGCCGAGGCCATTGGCTCTACCCGCGTGACCATCACCCGCCTGCTGGGGGACTTGCGCAACGAGGGGATGCTCAGAATTGACCGGAAGAAAATCACGATCTTTGACCCGGTGGCCCTCTCACGTCGGTTCAGTTAAGCCCATAGTGGAGTGGTGAGGACCGTCTGGAGGAGAAGTACTGGCTGGCTGGCTGCTGATTCTTGCACTCCTGCTGCTGGGAGGCGGGCTTGCGGTCACGGGGGACCGGCTGGGCACACGCATCGGCAAGGCTCGCTTGTCGTTTTTCAGGATGCGGCCCCGACGCACCGCCATGGTGTTTACAGCCATCACCGGCAGCCTGATTTCAGCGCTGAGCTTCACGGTGTTGATCACCGTCAATGACCGCTGGCGACGGGGGCTGTTCGAGTTGGGTCGCATTGAGAGGAGTCTGCAGACCACCCGCGAAGATCTCAACACGACCCGGAAGACCTTGGAATCCGTCCAGGAGGCCCTGGTGACAAGTCACGAGACTCTCATGGACGCAGAGCGCAACCGCGCCCAGGCCGAGGCCCGGGTGCAGGAGCTAAGGGAGTACACAGGCACGTTGCAGGTGCAAACCCAGGAGTTGCAGCAAACCATCCATGTGCTGGATGGCCAGCGTCAGCAACTGTGGAACGAGCAAGCGTTGCTCACGGAGACAGTGCGCCGACGGGATCAACAACTCGATGCTCTTCAGGAACAAATCAACAGCCAGGTCGATATGTTACATGGTCTCAGGCGCAGCGTCACAGCGTTGCGTCGTGGCGATGTGACCATTAGCCGCAATGAGCCCCTGGCCATGGCCAAGGTGGTACTGCCGCGCTCCGATGACAGCAAAGTGGCCATTAACAGCCTGCTGAATCGGGCCAACCAGGTGGCCTATGAGCGGCTGCTGCCAGGCCAAACGCCAACCCGGCAGATCATTTACATCCCCACCAGCGAGGTGGAGAGGATCGCCACGGTCCTGCAGGATAACGAAGCCTGGATCGTCATCATCCGCAGCGCAAACAACGTCCTTGTGGGGGAGAACTTCTTGCTGGCCTTTGCGGACATGCGCCCCAGCCGCCAGGTTCTGGCGGCTGGCCAGGTTCTGGCGTCCGTGATTGTTGAAGAGGATGAGCGCTCCCTGGAAGCCGTGAATCAGCGTCTCAGCCTGCTGCTGGCCACGGCCCGCAACCGGGCTGATCGGTTGGGGTCCCTGAACGGACAGGTCATGTTGGATAATCAAGCCCTGACCGCACTGGTCCAGGACCTGGTGGGTCGCACAACTCCCCGGGCCGCCCTGGAGGCATTCAGCATGGAGGACGGCGAGACAGGGGATCCCCTGCGTCTGGGCGTCCGTTGGCTCAATTCACCCCTGGGCGATGCCCTGGACCCTGATCATGGCTGAAGGCGGCTGCGCCATTGGTTTGGACCCCGGCTACAGCAAATGCGGCCTGGCGTGTAGCGATGCCAGCCAGCAGCAACTTGATCTCTGCTTGATCTGCACACCGCACGAGTGCTGGCAATATCTCCAGGACTGGCGGTTGGAGCGACAACCGGCAGCGCTTTACCTGGGGGACGGCACCTGCTCCACCCGCTGGCGGGTGGCCCTGCTCACTTGGTGGCCCGCCCAAGCCCTCCAACTGGTGCCTGAGTCTCACACGAGTCTGGAAGCGCGTGAGCGCTATTGGCGGTTGCATCCACCCCACGGCTGGCAGCGCTTGCTGCCGGAGGGATTGCGACAGCCTCCCAGACCGGTGGACGACCTGGCGGCCCTGGTGATCCTTGAGCGAGGCTTGGGCCGTTCCCTGCGGGTGATGCCGGGCTCCTTCAGGACAGCCGTCAGACCGTAGCCCGCACCAGAAAGCTGTACTCTCCACCCACATCCAACTGGTGGTCGCAGCGCAGAAGAAAGCGGAGCAACGCATCCTCAATCAACGCCCGACCCAAGCAGGGCTCAACCCGCAGCTTCCCTTGTCGGAAGTGCCAATGGAAGACCCAGGCAAATTCTCCGGCCCAGACCTGACCCTTGTAAAGGCCCAACTGAAGATCCTGGTTGAGAACCTGGAGGCGGGCTGTTGTGATGGGAAGTTTTGCCATCTTCAGTGGGGGATGCCAGGACTGGTTCTGGTTTGGATCCGGAGCCCATTGAGGGCATTCATGGCTGCACCCAATCCCTGCCGTTGGAGAATGTGGATTCCCCGCACCACCTCGTTGAGCACCTGACGCAGCAGGGGATCTTCTTCGGCGCTGAAACGTCCCAACACATGCCCAACGGTGGCCGCCTTGCGGACTGCCCGATCCTGGCTGGGGGCGCCAATGCCCACCCGCAGACGGGCAAAGGCCTGGGTGTTGAGGTGCGCGATGGCGCTCCGCAGTCCCTTATGGCCTCCGTCGCTGCCTTCGCCACGAAGCCGTAAGCGGCCCAGGGGAAGGTCCATGTCATCCACAACAACCAGCAGATGCTCGGGCCTCAAGTGGAACCAATCCAGGGCGGCACGGATCGAGACGCCACAGGCGTTCATGTAGGTCTGGGGCATGAGGAGACGCAGGCGCTGCTCACCCCAGCCCACCTCGGCCAACCGGGCCTTGAGTCTGGTCTGATTACGGAAGACAACCTGGGCCTGACTGCTGGCCAGGGCCTCAAGGACCATGAAGCCCGCATTGTGCCGTGTCCCGGCGTAGCGGGAGCCAGGATTGCCCAGGCCGGCAATCAGGCGCAGATCCATGGTGTGGCGTCTCTTGTTGTCCTGGACATGCGGGGGCAGCACCGCTCAGTCCTTGTCTTCAGCACCATGTTGCTGGGGTGTGCTCGCTGACTCGGCCGGCGAGACCATGGCGGTAGAGGTGATTTGCTGCTGCGTTGTGGGCACAGGCGTCTCCGGGGCATTGGCCTCCGTCATGACAGCGTTGCTGAATTCCCGGGACGCCGACTGAAAAGCCTTGAGAGTTTTGCCGAGGGTGCGCCCCAACTCCGGCAGCTTCTTGGGACCAAAGACCAACAGACCAACCACGGCAATGACAGCCATTTCCGGCAGACCGACACCAAACACGCTCATGGATCCCATCCCTGAGGGGAAACAGCAGGCAAAGCCTAGGGAATGGAGGTCCCGTTGTTGTGCTTGGTGTGGTTGGTGTGGTTGTCAACCCAGACTGGTCCAGTCCACATCGACGCCATTGAGGAGGAGGGACTGGTTGTAAATCTGCAGAATGACCAGCAGAAACACGAAAAACAGGAGCATGAAGATTCCCATCACTGTGGTGGTGCCCCAACCAGGGACCACTTTTCCGTATTCAGAGTTGAGGGGGCGCAGCAAATCTCCCAGACGGGTCCGTTGAGGCATGGGTGGCGAGCTCCAGCACAGGGATTCGGGTGGTTAGCCTAAGTCCTCACCGCGGTTGGTCGCGGCATCCTTTGCAGCCTGTGATGGAATGAGCCAGGTTTTGACCCTTTCCCCAGGACTCGGCCTTGGTCTGGCGGTTCTGGCTGTGCTGGTGGGCCTCACTGGCTTTGGCATCTACACCGCCTTTGGTCCACCCGCCCAGGGACTGAGCGATCCCTTCGACGACCACGAGGACTAGGACTAGGAAGAGAACTAAAACCCGTCAGACCTGCCGGCCAGGGGCACACTGCGGATCTCCCACGGCTGGAGTGGCTTGGGTTCCATGTCGGTGAAGGACTTCAGCCAGGCAAGACGGCCCCGCCACGGCGCCAACTGTTGCAGGCTGAGTCGGGACGGCCGGCCATCTGCTGTTGGCCGCAACTCCAGCAGCCGCTGGGCGCTCTCCGGCCAGGGGAACCACAGTTGCCGTGCTGGTTCATGGCCCTGTGCAAGGGGCAGGGGGCGCAGCCAGAGGGGCCAGCGCAGGTGGTCCGCCGCCGCCGGAACATGGTTCCCACACCAGCCCCCATCCAGGGGCATGAGTCCGATCCGGTGGCGCCACCAGCCCCGGTCCGCCCCTGGATCAGGCCATGTGGTCCCGCGCAGCAGGGCCACGCTCAGATGGTCGTCCTGCGCATGGATCCCCTGGGGGCCATCCAGGAGCACCGCCAGGCCGCCCTGCTGCTGCAACAGGGCCATCCAACTGACAACCGCACAGTGCCAGCGGCTTTGCTCCCGTGCTGTCCGTGGTCGCGCCGGGCGTTCAATCACCCCGCCCGCCGTATCGGCCGCCCAGCGCTGGACGGGCTGGGCCAGGTCCCCATCCAGGCTCAGCAGTTCGTGGGCCTGGCGCCAGTGGATGCTCAAGCGGAGTTCCAGGTAGGGACTGCCCGCGGCAAGGCACACCACCATGCTGATCCGGCTCTGCCCGAAAGCGCCACGCCAACGCAGCCGCACCATGCAGGAGTTCCGCTCCAATAGCTCGGGCTGGCCCAGCCTTATCGCCCCAAGGGGATGCTGGCGGTGGTCAGGCGCCAGATCCCAGGCATCCCAGTACTCACCCCGATCCCGCCAGCGGCCGAACCCCAACGGTTTTCCCAGCACCTGCCGACCACCTGGGGAAAAGAGTTGCAGGACACCTTCAGGACCACAGTGTGCAGTGCAGAGACCATTGTCGAGTTGCCAGTGGTCGGGGGTTGCAACCTGATGGATGCGCACTGGATGGGGCGGAGGTTCGGCGGCATCGGATGTCCCTTGGAGCCGCCAGCAACCCAGACCCGCCATGGGGGGCAGCACCCGATGCTGCCGGGCCTGGGGAAGGCACACCACCCGTGGCCATGGGCCGGCCGGTTGCAGTTGGAGCGCCACCCAGTGATCCGCTGTCGCCGATGGATGCCCATCCCGAGGCCCGGTTCCCAGAAGTTCGTGGAGCACCTGGTCACGAAGACGGCTGGCCTGGCGTCTCAGGCGCCGCCATTGGGCCTCCAACTGGGCAAACACCTCGCCGGTGGCCGTGCCAGGCAGGATGTCGTGGAACTGATGGAAGAGGAGTGTCTGCCAGCAGCGCTTCATCTGTTGGAGCGGACCGTTCCGGCCTTCCCCCGCCGGAGCCCACTGGCCATGGCCCAGATGCTGGGCCAGCCACAGCACCCGCTCAGCCTCCAGCAACAGCCGCTCAGCGGTGCGGTTGTGGCGCTTCTGGTCGGGGTGGGTGGTGGCGCAGCCGCGGTGCAGTTCCAGGTAAAGCTCGTCGGCCCACACCGGCAGGGTTGGGGCCAGGGGCTTGAGGTCCTCCAACCAGCTGCGCAGCGTGCCATGGCGATACCGGGGCAATTGGGGGTGCCCCCACCAAAGCTGCACCTGATCCATCAGGTCCTGGTTGGGGCCGCCCCCATGGTTGCCCACGCCGGGTAGCCAGAGGCTGCTGTTGACGCCAGTCCGGGCACGCCACTCCCCATGGGCCTGCTGGATTGCCCGCGGGTCCCCTGTCCCCCCGAGAGGGCCTGGCAGCAACGCCAGCACTTCGGCCCCACTGGGGTCACGCCAGCGGAACAGGCGGTGGGGGAAGGAGTTCCGGTCATTCCAACTGAGCTTGGTGGTCACGAACCAGCCGATGCCCTGGCGCCGCAGGGCCTGGGGGAGACCTGCGGCAAAGCCGAAGCTATCCGGTAGCCAGGCCAGGTCGTGGCGCCATTGGGGGAAGTGCTGCTGACACCAGCGCTGCCCCGTCTCCAGTTGGCGTAACACGGAAACAGTGCTGATCAGCACGCAATCCATTTCCACCCAGGGACCACACAAAGGCTCCCAGCGACCGGTCTCGGCCAAGGCATGGATGCGCTGCCAAAGGGCCGGGCGGTGCTGTTGCAGCCAGGCATAAAGCGCTGGTGTGGAGTGGCCGAAGCAGAGGTCAGGGTGCTCCTCCATCAGGTTCAGCACACTGGTGAAGGTGTCCACCGCAGCCCGCCAGGTTTCCGCAACGGGCCAGAGCCAGGCCAGATCCAGATGGGCATGGCTCAGCAAGGTGACGTGATCGTTCCGGGGGCGTGTTTGCCCTGCCCCTCCATGGCCCGGAGCCGCGAGATCCTCTTCCGTGCTCCTCAGCAGATGCAGCGGGTCCTCCCCACGACAGCGAGGCTCCAGCACCACGTTACTGTGCCGCAGAGAACCCTCGTCATGGCGAGGGCTGTGCAGTTCCAACTCCAGCAGCAGGGGCCTACCCGCCAACCAGGAGGCCGGCAGGGGGAGACGGCAGGTGTTGGCAAACAGGTCACCGTGGCGCCGGGGTGTTCCATCCACCTTGAGCACCGCGGTTTCCGCCCACCAGAGCAACACCAGCCGGGGGATGAATGCCGAATGGGACAGACCTTGCCAGGACAAGGGCGTTGTCAGGACAAGGTGCAGGCGGAGTGGGCAGCCACCCCGCGGCCAGACCAGATCACCACGGGCTTGCCAGTCCTGCCGCAGGGGCAGGCGGCGAACGTGGGCCAGTGCCGGCGCCCCGGTGTCCAGACGCCAGCGATGTTGCAAGTCCAGCTTCCAGGGAAAATCTCCTGGGCCGTGCGGCCGTGCCGCGGCCTGGATCATGGTTGGCGTGCCACCAGGCTTTGCAAAAGACTATGGACCAGGGTCTCTCTGCTGCCCGGAGACCATAGGATGCAACAGGCGCAAGGATCCAAACCCATGGGTTCCTGTGTACTCCGACTGCTGTCGCACTACCACCATGCTTGCTCTCAAGATCTCCGTCTACGCGGTTGTTTTCTTTTTCATTGGTCTCTTTGTGTTCGGCCAACTGGTCAGTAGTGATCCCAGCCGTACCCCGAGCCGCAAAGATCTGGAGGAGTGACGCCGGGCAACCTCTCCACAAGAGGCCACAGCGTTCCCTTCCCCGCCATGCTTAAGGGTTGAGGTTGTTGGCTGATTGTTTTCGCTTTGCCTGTCTCCTTGTGCTCGCAGGCATAGGGGGTCTGGGGTGCGGCCCTGCTTCAAGCACGGAAATCCTGACGCCGGTCCACGGGAGCCATGCTCGCGACGGCGCCAGGGCCGGTTCCGCCACGTGGAACGACTTGAACCTCACCATCCGTGCGGACCGCCAATACGCCGACCTCCAACAGGACCAGGTGGTGGCAGAGGGCAATGTGCGGTTACATCTTGCCGGCGGGGATCTGGCGGCGGAGCGGGTTACCTACGGACGCGGCACCGGGCTGCTGACGGCCAGCGGTGCCGTGCGTTTCCGGCGGGGATCCCAGTACCTCCAGGCCAGTTTCTTGCGTTACAACCTGGAGACCCGGAAGGGGGAGTTGCGGGATGTGTATGGGGTGATCAACTTTGACCACCACACCACGGATCTCAACTTCAGCGGTTCACAAGTCCAGCCCATCTCTGAAGCAGGAACCGTTGATCCAGGTGCCCCGTGGGCTGAGCTGCCGCCCATGGCTTGTCCCCCCCTGCTGCCGCCTGGTGCTCCCAATCGTCCCGTGGGCCGGGCGACCACGGGGCAGCAAAGCCTTGTACTGCCCCTGGGTTGCCCCAATCCTGATGGCCATACCCGGCACCAGGATCCCCCGTGGTCCAGCCTGGTGGAGGACCAACGGGTCCAGGGAATCACCTCCAACACGGGGCTGCAACTGGAGTACCGCCTGGATTTTGAAGGCAGGTTCCGGCCGGGCGAGACAGAGGAGGAAGAGGAAGGGTATATTCATGACCCGGTGATTCCTGCTGCCTTCACGAATCTGGAGTGGAGGCCGGAGTTGAATCAGGAGCGGGGCAAGATCAGCCGCTGGCGTTTCCAGGCCAAGTCCCTCTTCCTCACGCCGGAAGCATGGACCAGTCCTCTGGTTGTGCTGACCAATGATCCGCTGACGCCGGCCCAACTGATCCTCGAAGGCCGGGACACCCAAGTGCGGGAACAGCCGGATGGCACACTGATCCTCACCAGCGCCACGAACCGCGGCCTGCTGGATGGCAAGCTGTCTGTGCCGCTACTGCGCCGCATTGCCCTCAATGGTGACGGTTCATCCTGGGCCTTTCTCAGCGATGAGAACAGGCGCGACGGCTTCTACGTTGAACATACACTTGCATCCCGCTCCCTCCTTGGCGGTGAGTTGACCCTGAGGCCTCAGTTGATGCTGGACCGCGCTGTGAGCGGCAAGACCAATGCCTATCCCCCAGTCCATGACGATTCTCCCGAGGCTGAGCCCACCCGGCAGGGCATCTCCGTTGGCGACCTTTTTGGCGCGGATGTTGGTTACATCCGCCCAGTGGGGCCGCGGGGTGAACTCCGGTTGCGGGCTGACCTCTCCACCATCTCGCCCCGCCATCTCGCCAGCCAGACACGTGCAGAGGCCAGTCTCCTGCACCCATTGACCGTACCTCTCCTCGGTGAAACAAGGGCCACCCTCAACGCTGCCTATCGTTTTCGTGTCTGGAACGGCTCGCTGGGGGAGCAGGATGTCTACACGGCTTTTGGTGGGTTCCTGGAGAGGGATGTCCAGCTTCCGCCATGGGGTTCCCTGCGCAGTCGCCTGTTCTGGAGATTGGGCCTGCAAAATATCAACACCACAGTCTTTGATACGAAAGATTTATCAGGGAAGACATGGCGCGCATCGGGATATGCACGTCTCACCTCCACCTTGCCCATGTGGCAAGGTGAGATTCTGGAGGATTCCACGCAAGCACTGCGCCATGTTCCGCGACCGATTCGCCCCGAGGCTTCACTCACGACGTTTCTGATTGCTCATTCATCAAGTTATGGTGATCATAGTGGCCAGAGATACTACACACTTGGCGTCCTGTCTGATGTGGCTGTGGGCCATTTTAGCCGCCCCTATCTTGACTATACAAAACTCTCAATAGGCAGCAGTGTCTCTATTGTTGAACAGCGCAGCAGATTTAGCTTTGATCGGGCTGTAGATTTGGGTTTATTTCATATCTCGTGGACACAGCAGTTGGCTGGCCCCCTGCTTCTGTCAACAAGCATGTCCTACAATATAGATAGAGGATCAGAGAAATATGGTAACAGAATTGACTCCATCTTCGAATTAAAATGGCAACGACGTGCCTATGGTTTGGGACTGTTTTATAGCCCAGAGCGCAAGCTGGGTGGTTTACAAATTAGCATCAACGGCTTTGACTGGCGTGGTACAGGAACTCCTTTTATCCCCTACACGCCATCATCCTGGCCACAGGATGACCGGTGATCAACTGGATAGCACAAAGTCATTGAGATAGGGAAGCCGTAAGGCGGTCCGCTGCAATTCATCTCCATGGCTGAGCAGGAGGCCTGTCCCATCCCAACCACCATTCAGGAGCATGGTTTGCGGGCCGCTCTCGATCATCAGGGGCCAATGGCGGTCCGGCCCACGGAGCCTGGGCGCAGCAAGCGTGAGGCAAAAATGAACGCCGGGCTGCTCCTGCACCAGTTGCTGGATGTCTTCAACTACCCCTGTCTCTCCCCTCAGACAGGGCATGCCCAGGGCAAGGCAATTGCTGGCAAAAATCTCGGCAAAGCTCTCGCCAATCACAGCGGCAATGCCCCAGCGGCGCAGGGCCTGGGGGGCATGTTCACGGCTGGAGCCACAGCCAAAATTGCGGTTGACCACCAAAATCCTGGCCCCCTGATGCTCGGGGCGATCAAAGGGATGGCATCCCCCTGCTGCGGCCCGGTCATCGGCGAAGACATGGTTGCCCAGCCCGGTAAAGCTGATGCTTTTCAGGAACCGGGCTGGAATGATGCGATCCGTGTCGATGTCATGGCCCTGGAGGGGGATCGCCTTGCCCTCCACCATGGTGACGGGGGCCGGCGTCATGATTCGGCAGGCGCCGTTCCGGCGTCCTTTGCGCTGCTCAGCAGGGTGCGCACGTCGGTGACAACACCGCTGACTGCAGCAGCAGCCACCATGGCCGGACTCATCAGCAAGGTGCGGCCGGACGCCGAGCCTTGACGCCCTTTGAAATTCCGGTTACTGGAGCTGGCGCTGAGTTGGCGCCCCTCCAGCCGGTCCGGGTTCATGGCAAGGCACATGGAGCAGCCAGGCCGGCGCCACTCAAACCCCGCCCGGGCAAAGACGGCATCCAGGCCCTCCGCCTCCGCAGCCCGGGCCACCTGTTGAGAGCCGGGGACCACAAACGCTTTCATGCCGTCGGCCACATGGCGGCCCCTGGCCACCAGAGCCGCATCCCGTAGATCACTGAGGCGGCCATTGGTGCAACTGCCGATGAAGCAAACATCCACCGGCGTCCCCGCAATGGGCTGCCCTGGTTGCAGATCCATGTAGCGATAGGCTTCCTGCGCAAGGGGCCGCTCCCCGGCAGGCAGTTGATCCGGTGTGGGAACGGCCTCGTCCACAGCCATGGCCTGCCCCGGCGTAATGCCCCACGTGACGGTGGGTGCGATCTCCCCGGCATTGATGGTCACCTCGTCGTCATAGACGGCATCCCCGTCACTGGCGAGGCTGCGCCACCAGGTGACGGCACGCTGCCACGCCGCCCCCCGAGGGACACAGGGCCGATTGTGGAGATAGTCAAAACACACCTGATCGGGATTGACGTAGCCACAGCGCGCTCCCGCTTCGATGGCCATGTTGCACAGGGTCATGCGCTCCTCCATGGCCATGGCCGCAACGCAACTCCCGGCAAATTCATAGGCATAGCCAACGCCGGATTTCACGCCGAGACGGCGGATGACGTGCAAGGCCACGTCCTTGGCGAAGACACCAGGGGCGAGGGCGCCGTGAATGGAAATCCTGCGCACGCTCAGCTTATCCAGGGCCAGGCTTTGGCTGGCCAGCACGTCACGAACCTGGGTGGTGCCGATGCCGAAGGCAATGGCGCCAAACGCGCCATGGGTGGAGGTGTGGGAATCGCCGCAGGCAATGGTCATGCCCGGCTGACTCAATCCCAATTCCGGAGCAATCACGTGGACAATGCCCTGTTGGCCGCTGTCGAAGCCATAAAGCCGCAGGCCGTAGTGGGCGCAATTCTTCTCCAGGGCGCTGAGCATGGCCTCCGCCAGAGGATCGGCCAGGGGACGGCCCTGGTCGGTGGTGGGGACAATATGATCCACCGTGGCCACGGTGCGCTCAGGATGACGGACGCCGAGACCCCGCTCCCTCAGCATGGTGAACGCCTGGGGACTGGTCACCTCATGGATGAGGTGCAGGCCAATGAACAACTGGGTCTGGCCACCCGGCAACTCCGCCACCCGATGCAGCGCCCAGACCTTGTCATAGAGCGTGCCTGTGCTCAAGGGGGATCGTCCTGCAGCGAAGGGGGAACCACAACCAAGGCTAGCATCAAAGCCGCCCACACCGTAGGCGCCATCGGACACGATGAGATCCGGGGGATCCCATGTGCCGTACACCTCCTGGGCCGGTCCCGGATGCAACGTGCTCAGCCCCCTGGACACGGCAAACCAACTGCCAACTGCTCAGTAGAAGTGTACTTGTTCCCGGCAGAGTCAATGATCGGGGTCGAGTGAACACGGATTCCCATGGCCAGTGAAACCGCAACGGGTGACGTGCATTCCGGCCTGACTCTGGAGGAGGCTGGGGCGCAACTGACCACTGCCGTCACCAGGTTGTCTCCCCCCTTCCCCTGGGCGGCGCTGCCTGGGGATGCCGTGAGGGGAAGTTATTCTACCGGAACCACTCGACAATTCGAGAGATGACTTCGGCAAAGTCGGCTGGCACATCCTCGTTCACTCCCCTCTGTCGCAAGTCCCGTTCCAGGCTGGCGAGCATCTTGTCTGGGTCTTTTGCCTCCGCATGTCGCTTGAAAAACACGATCCAATGATCAGCCGGAATCCCGGCGATCCGTTGTGCCCGCAAGGAAGACGTGTAGTCGTCCATGAGACCAGTGATCCGTGCGATGCGACCGAAATTCCCCCCTCCATCATTATCGGGCTGATCAGCAATTCTTGCCTTGGGTGGGGGGTAAGGACTGACCTGCGTATCTGGTGGACTGGACCAGTCGTTGGTCCAACGTGTCTCTCGTCCTCCTTTCATTCGTCCAAAACCAGTTGCGCAATTCGGCCACATGGCGAGCTTGCTCAATGTAGGGCTTGTAAACCACAGGCTCTCCCGACAAGACGTTTTTGAGGTGCCAGGGAACGACGACCAGCAGATCCTGGGGAGCGCAAGCGGAAGGTGTCACCTTGTACCTGAAGCTGGGCTCCCCTTCTTTGGATAGGAGATACCATCCCTTGAGTTCGATGCCGAGGGCAATATGGGGATGCTTGTCTTTGCCATGGGCGACCAACCTCACATCCGGGAAGGTTTGCGCTGAGCGCACAAATCGGTGACGCGGCCAACGGTTGTCGGGATCCCAGACCTCCCGGATCCGATTGAGGGTTTCAACCACCTGGACCTCAATGGCGCTGCCCAGAACAGCGCTGAGGTTAAACATCTCGCCTCCCTCGAGGCCTTCGATTCGGGTTGCCGTTTGGAAATACGCCGGAAGGGCGCTGAGTGCATCTCTCACATGACTGACAAGCTCTCGCTCAGGGCTGTGCAGCTCCTGTCGTCGTGGCTGTGGGTTGTCCATCGGCATGACGTCACACCTTTAGCGGTAACTGGTCACCAGCAAACTGGTTGGTCAGGCGCTGTTTTGCCAGTGCCGAGAAGTAGGGGTTGGGTTCGGCGGCACAGGCATTCCGACCGGTCTCAATCGCCGCAACCGATGCAGTGCATAGCCCGCCGAACGGTTCCCAGATTGTGTCGCCCTCGTTTGAGGCCACCTTGATGATGCGGCGCATGAACTCCAGAGGCTTCTGATTCAGGTGTGCCGCTGCATTCCTCCCCGGGTTATGGACTCGGGGAGCAACGCGACGGCCGTCACCCCGATAGCGCTCTGCACCGTTCAGGGGCGGATGGGACCAGACATTCGTCAGGCCGTGCTCGTGGTGCCATGGGTGGCGGAGCCGCGCCCACTCCGCTTCAGTCACAGGTTGCTTTCCGTCAATCGCGTAATAGGGTCGTCCTGCCGGGTCACCGTGATCGTTGGCGAAGGCAACCAGCCGGACCATCATCTCCGCGGGTGGGAAGTACCAGAGCCAGTCCTGGGTGAGATACTTGCGGGTTGCAGCGTTCTTGACCCCACATGCCTCGTTGGCGCGATACAGGGGTAGTCCGGTCCGCCGCCATTCCACACGCAGCCAACGGCAGAGAGGCATCCTGCCGACTGGAGTCTTCAGCACCAGCCGTCGCCGATAGAAGGCGCAGATTTCCGTAACCGTCGGCAGCCGGCGAATGGTGTCCCCGTTCACGTTGCCTGCGATATGGCCAACGCCTTTGTCCCACAGAATCGTCTGGACGTATTCCCAACCTTCCCTTGCCAGAAGGGGATGGGTGGTTGCCCAGCCAATCTCGGTGTTCCAGAACCACAACGTGGTGGCCGGGTGTGCGAATTTCGACCACGCTGCCACATGTTCGGCATACCACCCTTCCAATCCCTCCGGAGTGCGAGGATCGCCCGGAAACCCGCCCACACCGTAGGCGCCGTCGGACACGATGAGATCCGGGGGATTCCATGTGCCGTACACCTCCTGGGCCGGTCCCGGATGCAACGTGCTCAGCCCCCTGGACACGGCAAACCAACTGCCAACTGCTCAGTAGAAGTGTACTTGTTCCCGGCAGAGTCAATGATCGGGGTCGAGTGAACACGGATTCCCATGGCCAGTGAAACCGCAACGGGTGACGTGCATTCCAGCCTGACTCTGGAGGAGGCTGGGGTGCAACTGACCACTGCCGTCACCAGGTTGTCTCCCCCCTTTCCCTGGGCGGCGCTGCCTGCAGATACCGTCCTGGTGGGGGGTGTTGTTCGTGACGCCTTGCTGGGGCGCCTCAGGGACAACCCTGACGTGGATCTGACCGTTCCCCGGGGGGCAATCCATCTTTGTCGGCAGTTGGCCGGCCGCTGGGGGGGCACGGTGGTGGTGTTGGACCCGGTGCGTGACATGGGGCGCCTGGTCCATGGTCCCTGGACGGTGGACGTGGCGGCCTGGAACAGCTCCACCATGGAGGCGGACCTGTGGCGGCGGGACTTTTCCCTCAATGCCATGGCGTATCACCTGAAGCAGCGGACGTTCCACGATCCCTGTGGCGGCCTGCAAGACCTGGCCCGGCGGCGGCTGCGCTGTGTGGCTGCCGCCAACCTGGCGGCTGATCCCTTACGGGTGTTGCGGGCCTATCGCCTGGCTGCCGAACTGGGATGCACCATCGAGGGGCGCACCCGTCAATGGCTTCAGCAGGTGGCGCCCAAACTGGGCATGGTGGCTTCCGAGCGGGTCCTGGCGGAACTGGAGCGCCTCTGTCGGGCGGCCCAGGCCCATCACTGGCTCCTTGAGACAGGCACTGCTCTGGGGACCTGGCTCCCCATGGCGCGACCGTGGCCAGGCCTTGGACGCCTTAGCCATCAACTGGCCCTGGCTGTGGGACTGGAGGGAGAGTCCTTGACGCGCCAGTTGGCCTTGGCCCGGCTGGCGGGGGTCCTGGGGGCACAATCCGTGGTGGAACGCCTGGGCTGCAGCAGGCGCCGGCAACGGCAATGGCAACGGCTCCACCATTGGCGTCAAGTGTGGGCCGAAGCAACGGCGGGACTGACGGAAGACCAGCAGCTTCAGCTTCATCTGGACCTGACGACAGACCTCCCAGCGCTCCTGCTGGTTCTGCTGGCCCACAACCAGTTGCCCCTGAAACAAGCCAGGCTTTGGCTGTGCCGCTGGCAGGATCCTGCCGACCCTCTCTGCTATCCCCGCTGCCCCCTTGGCGGTCATCGCTTGCAAGAGGCCCTGTCTGTATCACCCGGTCCCCAACTGGGGGCATTGATGGCGTTTCTGCGGTGCGAGAGTGCCTTCGGGCGCTTGGCCGTTGATGATGAGGCGTCCATCCTGGACAGCGCTCGACAATGGCTGCAACAGACAGGGCTGCAACAGACAGCCTCTCCCCGGCAGGCGCCCCGTCGGAGCAAGCCTGATTCACCTTGACGTGCCTTGATGTGATAAAGATAGTGGCGACTTTGGCTTGGATCTGCCAAAAAGCTCCGGCATCCTGTTGACTTCACTCTTGACTTCAACGTTCTTTTCACACTTTTCACGTCCCCTTCACCATTGCAACGCATGAACAACCGTTCCAACAATAATCAGCAAGGAATTCGCATCTATGTGGGCAACGTGCCACGGGATGCCGATCTCCAGGAGCTTGAGGGCCAGTTCAAGGCCGTTGTTGATCAAAGCATTCGCTTCAAGCCGGTAACCGACCGGGAGAGTGGCGAGTGCCGTGGTTTTGGCTTCATCAGCGTCAGTGATGAGCGGCTGGCGGAGGCAATTATTGCCCAGTTCAACGGCAAGGAGTTTGCCGGCCAAGCCCTGCGTGTGGAGCGTTCGGAGCGCAAGGATGGCAACCGCAACGCCGGTGGCCGCCGTAACGACCAGGCATCCTCCCGCATCGGCAAGGTGGCCGACAAGCTGGTTCACCGCGAGCTTGCCGAGGTGGATGCTCCGGATCCCCGCTGGAGTCAGGAACTCTCCAAGCTCAAGCTGTTGCTGGACCAACAGAAGACGGCGGTTTAACGGGACTGGGCCAGGCTGAAGGAGATGGGCAGGCTCAGCAGCTTTCTCAGACGTGGCACGTAAGCCCTGCGGGAGAAAACGTCGTAGCTGTTGTCTTCAATGACCTTGAGGATGTCCTGATAAAGCTGCAGAGAGGTCCACACGGGCCAGCGGGCATCTCTGCAGAGCCAGCGAATCCCCGCCTCCGAGCGACGAAACCATTCCCGGGCGCGCTGCACCTGGAATCTCATCAGCGCCCGCCAGCGCTCGTTGATAACGCCATCCATCAACTCCGCCTCCGTGTAGTTGAACCGGGTCAGTTCCTCCTGGGGGATGTAGATGCGCCCCCGCTCCCGGTCTTCCCCCACGTCCCGCAGGATATTGGTGAGTTGGCTGGCGATGCCCAGGGCCACGGCGCAGTTGGTGGGATCGGGGCAGCGGCTCCAGGGGGCGGAGGTGAAGGCCGCATCCAGTCCCATCACCGCCTGGCTCATCAGCCCCACGGTGCCCGCCACCCGGTAGCAGTAACGTTCAAGTTCCGCAAAGGTCCGGTAGCGCTTCAGGTTGATGTCCATCCGTTGCCCGGCAATCATCTCCAGGTAGGGCGTGATGTCCTGGGGATAGCGTTGCAGGGTGTCCCAGAGGGCCATGTCCTGGGCGTCCTGCACCTCTCCGGCAAACAGCCGCCGGGTGCGCTCCTCCCACTGGTTGAGACGCTGGTGGAGTTGGCCGGGGTCCAGGGCGGCCGCATCGGGGGCGTCCACCAGCTCATCGGTGCGTCGGCACCATACGTAGATGGCCCAGATGGCGCGGCGCTTCCGGGGGGGCATCAGCAGGCTGCCCAGGTAATAGGTTTTGGCCCAGTGCCGGGTTTCGGCGCGGCAGGCTTCATAGCCCTCCTCCAGGCTGGGACAGTTCACCGCGGCGCCACGCCACAGGAGGGACGGACGGGAGTCGGCCAGCCAGTTGGGACGGACAGATTGCGAAGAGCTCATGGGCGCAATGGCAGCCGTCCAGGCAAGCTGGGATCAGCGTATCAGTTGTGTCTTGACGGGGGACGCCGCACCATGCTGAACGATGGCCTGGGCGCAGAGCTTGCCACTGAGTACGGCGCCTTCCATGGAGGCCATGTAGCGCTGCCGGGTGTAATCTCCGGCCAGGAAGAAATTGGGAATCGGTGTGGTCTGGCTGGGGCGGAGTTCCTGGCAGCCGGGCGTGGTTTTGTAGACCGAGAGGGGCGTCTTCACCACCCGGTACTTGCGCAACCGGGCGGGGTTGTCCCCAGTGAAATGGCTGGGGAACAGGGTTTTCAGTTCTTCCATGGTGACCTGGACAATGTCCTGGTCCGGGCGGCTGATCCAGTCCTTCGCAGGGGCAAACACCAACTCCAGCATGGAGCGCTCCGGGTCTTCATAGCCCCTGCATGTGACGCTCATGTCTGCATAGACGCTGAGCAGGGGGGAACGGCTGAACAGAAGATGGTCAATGTCCGTGAGCTTACGGTCAAACCAGAGGTGAACATTGATGACGGGAACACCCTGGAGACCAGCCAGCTTGGCGAACAGAGGCAGTTGTCGCCATGGCTCCGGCAGCAGCAGCTTGAGCACGTCCACCGGCAGGGCGCTGACATAGGCGTCCGCGACAATGCTTGGGCGGTCTGTGCCCCCCATGCCAAAGCCGGCCACTTGACCATCGGGGGACAGGGCAATGGTCCGCAAGGGTGCATTGAGCTTCACGGCGCCGCCATGGGCGCAAATGTGGTCCACCAGCGGCTGGCAGAGGCGCTCCGGTGGCGCGCCATCCAGAAACGCCATGCGGGAGCCGTGCTTTTCCTGCAGGAAGCGGTTCAGGGCCGTGAGCACCACGGTGGCGGAGATCTCATCCGGATGGATGAAATTGAGGGCCTTGCTCATGGCGATGAACACTTCGTCGTTGACCCGTTCCGGGATGTTGTGCAGCCGTAGCCACTGGGTCCAGGAATACTGATCGCAGGCTTCCACATAGGGCTGCCCCCTCACCATGGCGGGCACCAGTCCCACCCCGAAGGCGATTTTTTCCGGCCAGCTCAGCAGATCGTTGTTGCCGAGGATGGCCGCCACGCCGTTGATGGGGGCGGGCAGGTCCGGAAAATCAAAGCGGCTGTAGGTTCCCGGCGCCTCCCGCCGATTGAAGATCATGGCGTGGTCTTTCCACTGCAAGCGGTCCTCGATGCCCAACTCCGCCAGCAGTTGCAGCATGTTGGGGTACGCGCCGAAGAAGACGTGCAGCCCGGTCTCGTACCAGTCTCCCTCCTCGTCCTTCCAGGCCGCCACCTTGCCCCCCAGCACGTCCCTGGCCTCGTAGACCACAGGCGTGTGCCCCGCGTCCGCCAGGTACTTGGCACAAGACAATCCGGCCAGCCCGGCGCCCGCAATGGCAACACGCATACGAAAGAAGACTCTGATGCCTGGGATCTTAGGAATGCTCCGTTGCGATCCGCTGCCGGGCCGGGCCGTGTTTTCCCCTTTGCTCCGGCAGCAGTCCCCGGGGACTCAGCCGCAGGACCACCAGCAGGACGAGCCCCATCAGCAACTGGCGCATGTGGGGCGCCACGCTGAGCAGGTGTTGACGCAATGGAGAGTCGTCCTGGAGCCCGGAGGTGAGCGTGGTCATCAGCCATGGACCGCCAACTTCCGCCTGCACCCACAGGAACCAGATGAGAAATCCCCCCAGAATGGCGCCCCCGTTGTTGCCGGAGCCACCGACAATCACCATCACCCAGACCAGGAACGTGTAGCGGAAGGGGGTGTAGGACGCCGGCGTGAATTGTCCGTTCAGGGTCACCAGCATGGCCCCGGCAATGCCCACCACGGCTGAACCAAGAACAAAGACTTGCAGGTGGCGCCGGGTGACGTCCTTGCCCATGGCTTCCGCCGCGTCGCGGTTGTCCCGGATGGCCCGCATCATGCGGCCCCATGGGGAATGGAGCGCCCTGTGGGCCAACCAGAACAACACCAGGAGCACGCCACCAAAGAGGAGGGCATAGAGGGCTTTGACCACAAGGCCGGACAGGAGGGACGGCTCCATGTCCACTCGCGCACTGAGGTCAATGAACCAGTCCTGGCCATGCAAGTCCTGCTCGTAGGGCACGGGTCGCGGCAGCGTGGTGACGTTTTTCACCCCACGGGCCAGCCAGTCCTCGTTTTTGAGCACGGCCACCAGCGCTGCCGAGATGCCCAGGGTGGCAATGGCCAGATAGTCCGATTGCAGACCCAGGGTAATCCGGCCAATGACCCAGGCCACTGCAGCAGCCAAGGCGCCCCCCGCCAGCCAGGAGATAATGATGGGCAATCCCAGGCCCCCCAGGAAACCGGTGATCGAGGGGTCCACCGCCTCAATGGCGGCCGCACTGGGGCTATAGAACCACCGGGTCAGGGCAAGACCCACCACAAACACCAGCGCCACGGCAGGCCCCCGCAACGCCTTCACCTTGATCAACCGTTGCAGCGCCCAGACGGCGGCCGCCGTGACCGCCATGGTGACGGCGGCCATGGCCAGGCCGCCCCCACCAGCGGCCCAGGCTTCAGAGACGGGGGGCGTGGCCACCAGCACGGCAGTCAAGCCGCCCAAGGCTGTAAAGCCCATGATGCCGAAGTTGAAGAGCCCGCCATAGCCCCACTGGATATTGACCCCCAAGGCCATCACGGCCGAGATGAGCTGCAGATTCAGAATGGCCAGGGCCACGTTCCAACTCTGCAGTACACCCACAGCCGCCAGAGCCAGGGCCATGCCCAGAACCAGCCAGAACGGTCTTCTCATGCTCGCGCCCACCTCATATCACCCGCCCCTGGAAGATGCCCCGTGGGCGCCAGATGAGCACCACCACCAGAATGATGAAGGAGACGGCGAACTTGTAATCCGTGGACAGCAGTTGAACCAGGCTGTCGGTCTCAAAGCCCAGGTAGCCGAGAATTCTTCGATAGGGATAGGTGAGGGCAATTTCCGAGAAGGCCACCACGAAACCACCCGCAATGGCCCCAAGAGGTTTGCCAATCCCACCCACAATGGCGCTGGCAAAGATGGGAAGCAACAACTGGAAATAGGTGAAGGGTTTGAAGGATTTATCGAGGCCGTAGAGGGTGCCCGCGATGGTGGCGAGGGTGGCGGCAATGATCCATGTCCAGAGGGCCACCCGTTCCGGATTAATGCCACTGAGCAGGGCCAGGTCTTCATTGTCGGCATAGGCCCGCATGGCCTTGCCCAAGGATGTCCGGTTGAGGAAGAGAAACAGGCCCAGCACCACGATCACGGCAACCACCAGGGTGATCGCCTGGGTGGTTCTCAGGGCAAGGCCTTCCGATAACCCTGTCATCTCCTTGAACGCCTGGACCCGAATGATGAAGCGCACCCCATCGGCAAAGCGCTGATCACCGGGGCCGATGATGAGGCGCACCAATCCGTTGGTGACAAACATGGCGCCGATGGACGCAATGACGAAGGTGACCGGCGCCGCCCGCTGTCGTCGATAAAATCGATAGACGGTGCGATCAAACACCAAAGCCAGGGTTATTGCCCCGAGGATGCCAAAAGGGAGTGCCAACAGTGCTGTGGGCAGTGGTCCCGCCGAGATGCCCATCCCCTGCAACACCCGCGTCACCAGGATGACCCCCATGGCCCCAAAGGCCATGGTGTCCCCATGGGCAAAATCGGAAAACCGCATCACTGCATAGATCAGGGTCACCCCCAAAGCCCCCAGGGCAAGCTGGGACCCATAGGAGATCCCTGGAATCACAACAAAATTGGCAAGCCGCACCAGGGCATTGAGAAGATTGACGCCTCCCCCCTCCCGGCTCACCAGGGCGAGGACAACGACCCCCAGGGCCACCCCCACGGCAATCCGCCAGGGCGGGCGCCGGGGGGGACGGACGGTTGGCCCGGTCCTGGCGTCCACGGCCTGGGTGTCCACAACGTTGCTGTCCACGGGCGATGGGCGCCGGGGGGGATTCATCATCAAGCTCACCCCCCCCCCAGAAAGCTCTGGCGCACGTCCGGGTCGTTCAGCAGATCCCGGCCCGTGCCCGTAAAACGGTTTTTCCCCTGCACCAGAACAAACCCCTTATCGGCCAGGCTCAAGGCCTGCCGGGCGTTTTGCTCCACGATCAGCACGGCGATGCCTGCCGCTGCAATCTCCTGAATCCTGGCAAAGAGTTCCTGCACCAGGATGGGGCTCACCCCTGCCGTGGGTTCATCCAGCATCAACACCTTGGGCTGGGTCATCATGGCCCGGGCCACGGCCACCTGTTGCCGTTGTCCGCCGGAAAGCTCCCCCGCCGGCTGCCGGGAGCGCTCTTGCAGGATGGGAAACAGTTGGGCCAACTGCTCAATCCTGGCCTCGATGTCGTGGGGGCAGAGGTAGGCGCCCATCTCCAGGTTCTCCCGGACGGTGAGGGAGGGAAACACGTTGTTGGTTTGGGGAACAAACCCCATGCCGGCGGCCACCCGATCCGGAGGGGTGAGGGTGGAAATATCCTGGCCCCCCAGGCGCACGGACCCCTCGCGAAGGGTGAGAAGGCCGAAGACGGCTTTCATGGCGGTGGACTTGCCGGCCCCGTTGGGCCCCACAATCACCGCGATTTCCCCCTTCTCCACAGAGATGGTGCAGCCGTGGAGGATGTTGGTGTCCCCATAGCCACAGGTGATGGCCTCGCCGAGGAGGAAAGGATCAGACATGGATGGCGGGGTGGCGGCTCATGGGTGGATCAGGCTTTTGCCAAGGTAGGCCTCCACCACCCGCTGATCACGCTGCACCTGGTCGGCGCTGCCCTGGCAGAGCACCCTGCCCTCGGCCATCACCACCACCGAATCACAAAGCTGGCCAATGAGGTTCATATCGTGCTCGATCATGCAAAAGGTGTAGCCCCGTTCCCGGTTGAGCCGTTGAATGGCCGTGGTGACGGTTTTGAGCAGGGTGCGGTTCACCCCGGCGCCCACTTCATCCAGGAAAACAATCTTGGGATGGATCATCATGGTGCGCCCCAATTCCAGAAGTTTCTTCTGGCCGCCGCTCAAGTTTCCGGCCAACTGGTGGGCCACGTGGGTGATCTGGAGAAAATCCAGCACCTGGTCAGCCTGCTGTTGAATGTCCCTTTCCCGCGTCTGCACCTGCCCCGGGCGGAACCAGGCGTTCCAAAGCTGCTCCCCCGGTTGCCCACCGGGGACCATCATCAGGTTCTCACGCACGGTGAGGGTGGAGAACTCGTGGGCAATCTGAAAGGTGCGCAGCAAGCCCCGGGCGAAGAGTTCATGGGCGGTGAGGCCCGTCACGTCCTCCCCGTCCAGATAGACACGGCCGGCGGTGGGCTTGTGGTGCCCAGCCACCACGTTAAACAAGGTTGTCTTGCCCGCGCCGTTGGGGCCAATCAGACCGGTGATCCTGCCCCTGGGGATCTCCAGGCTGACGCCGTTGACAGCCCGGATGCCGCCAAAGTGCATATGGAGGCAGTCGGTGCGAATCATGGGCAGTTCCCGGAAACATCCCCGCCTGGTTGACTTCCTGCCCGCCCTGAGAGGGGGGGGATTCCTTCTCTCAAGCGGTGCATA
>VXWH01000109.1 GCA_009836025.1 Synechococcus sp. SB0668_bin_13
TGCAGGAGATGGGAGAACGGCTGTTGGAGGCGCACCGCCGCGGCCTCTGGCAGGAGGCCAACGGGGAACAGATCCAGGCCCTTGAAGCGCTGGTGCGCCAGGTGGATGCCGACCTGGAGCGTGGTTAGGGAGTGTGGTTAGCCGGTCACGTCCCGCACCATGGACCGGAAGGGATCAATGGAGCCGGGCTTGTTGCTGGCCAGACTCCTGGGCACAGCGCGCCCCTGCTGGGGCGCAGCAGAGGCTTTCCTCCTTTTCACGGAACCACCCCGCAGGCGCTGGGCCAACTCCTGGGGGCTCATGGCCTGGGCAAAGGTTTTGCGCACCTTGCCGCCCGGGCTGGGGGCGGTGACCGGTGCCGGGCCGCTGCTTCCGGCGGCTGCCCTGGCCTCCGGCACCCCACCCGTGACCTTGGTCACACGGGAACCCAGAGCGCCCACCTCTTGCACCACTTCACCCCCCTCCGGTGAGGAGGCTGATTTCGGGAAGGTGTGGCGGATGGTGTTGGAGGAGCGCAGGTAGGACATGTCGCCCACGGTCTGCGCCGTGTCACTGTCCAGGAAGAACGGCTTATCGCTGGTGGTCTCAGCTTGGCCGGGCTTGGCGCGAAACCGGTCAAACAGTCCCATGGGCCGGGGAAGCAAACAATGAAGAAATCCTAGAGGAATCCCTGACCAAGAGCCGCTTCCGGGTCAAAGTTGAAACGTGATCCACGGGTCCGCACTCCGGTAGCGAGAAAATCCGCACCCTGCTGGCGGAGCACGGAAAGATGGTAGAATTTCCGGTTACGAGTCCTGACCCCGAGACCGGAGAGGGGCAAAGGGCCACGGTTTGTTCCAGGCCCAGGCTGGCCGCCGGTCAAGGGAGCGCCAGCCCGTTGGCGAGGAAATAACTGTTCCTGAGGGGCTTTTCTTCGAGATCCTACGGCACCAGGTTCACCAGCCGCCCCGGCACCACGATCACCCGCCGTGGGGTAGCCCCCTTCAGCCAGCGCCGGGCAATCTCGCTGCCACAGGCCAGGTGCTCCAACTCCTCCTGGGAGGCGGCGCTGGGCACCGCCATGGTTCCCCGGGTTTTGCCCCGGATCTGGATCACCACCTCCCGCAACTCCTGTTTGAGGGCCTCGGGATCCGGTTGGGGCCAGCTTTGGCTGTGAACACTGCCCGCACCGTCCAGTTGCCGCCACAGCTCTTCGGCCAGATGGGGGGCAAAGGGGGCCAGCAACCGCAACAGGGCGTCCATGGCCTCCACTTGCACGGCATTTGAGGCCTTGTCCATGCCGCCCAGTCCATTGGCCAGCTTCATGAGTTCAGACACGGCGGTGTTGAACTGGTAGGCGCCGTCCAGATCCTCTTCGATGGCCTGGATGGCGGTGTGGACACAGCGACGGACCTGGTGGTCCGTGGCGGTTGGCTCCGTCGTGGTGCTGGGCCGGACGTTGAGCCGTCCACCCCGCTGCCGGAAAGCCGCCACCAGGCGCCAGAGCCGCTGCAAGAAGCGAAACTGCCCCTCCACGTCCGCATCGCTCCATTCCAGGTCCTTCTCCGGCGGCGCCTTGAAGAGAATGAACATCCGGGCCGTGTCGGCCCCGTACCGGGCAATCACCGAGGCCGGGTCCACACCGTTGAGCTTGGACTTGGACATCTTCTCGAAAAAGGCCTCCAGGGGCTCCCCATCCTCTGGATCCAAAGGGTGATCGGGATCCTGCACCCGCTCCGGGGCCACGTATTTTCCCGTGCGTGGATTGCGGTAGGTGACGGACTGCACCATGCCCTGGGTGAGCAGCCGCTCAAACGGCTCACGGAATCCCAGGAGGCCCCGGTCCGCCAACGCCTTGGTGAAGAATCGCGAGTAGAGCAGGTGCAGGATGGCGTGTTCCACCCCCCCCACGTATTGATTCACGGGCAGCCATCGGTCCACCTCCTCCCGCTGAAAAGCCTGCCGGGCATTGGTGGCGTCCGCGTAGCGCAGGAAATACCAACTGGAACACATGAACGTGTCCATGGTGTCGGTTTCCCGCCGGGCAGGCGTTCCACAGGAGGGACAGTTCACCTCCAGCCACCCCTTGGCTTTCGCCAGGGGGTTGCCTCCTTTGCCGGCCAGGGGCAGGTCCCGGGGCAGCTCCACCGGTAACTGGTCCTGGGGAACGGGCACGGCGCCACAGCTTGGGCAGTGGATGATGGGAATGGGACACCCCCAGTAGCGCTGCCGCGACACCAGCCAATCCCGCAAGCGATAGGTGGTTGTCTCTTCCCCAAGCTGCCGGGCAGCCAGCGCCGCAGTGATGCGGGCCTTGGCTTCCCGGCTGGGCAGACCGTTGAAGTCCCCGGAGTGGACCAGGATCCCGTCATCACAAAACGCCTCGTCCGGCCCTTCTTCCAGACCCGGAGAATCCTGGCCGTCGGGGGCGATCACCACCTTGACGGGCAGGCCATGGCGCTGGGCGAAGTCAAAGTCACGGCTGTCATGGGCGGGAACCCCCATCACGGCGCCGGACCCGTAGTCCAGCAGCACGTAGTCCGCAATCCAGACGGGAATGGGATCGCCACTGAGGGGATGCCGCACATGGGCGCCGAGGGGAACACCCCGCTTGGGATGATCGTCCGCCGTGCGCTCCATGGCGCTGGTGCGCCCCATCTCCTCACGGAAGGCCGCCACGGTGGCCTGCCGGTCCGGTTGGGTGAGGCTGTCCACAAGGGGATGCTCCGGAGCCAGCACCACGTAGGTGACGCCAAACAGGGTATCCGGCCGGGTGGTGAACACATTCACCGCCGCCGTGGCCTGGCCGTTGCCGGGGGACATGAGGGGGAACAATACCTGGGTCCCGGTGGAGCGGCCAATCCAGTTGGCCTGCATGGTGCGCACCCGCTCCGGCCAACCGTCCAGTAGCTCCAGGTCCTCCAGCAGGTCCCCGGCATAGTGGGTAATGCCGAGAAACCACTGGCGGAGCAGGCGGCGCTCCACCAGGGCGCCGGAGCGCCAGGAGCGCCCCTGGCTATCCACCTGCTCATTGGCCAGCACGGTCTGGTCCACCGGATCCCAGTTCACGGCAGCTTCCTTCTGATAGGCCAGCCCCGCCGCGAAGAGTTCCAGGAAAATCCATTGGGTCCAGCGGTAATAGTCCGGGCGGCAGGTGGTCACCTCCCGCTCCCAGTCAAGGGACAACCCCAGGGCATCAAGCTGGCACCGCATCTGGGCAATGTTTTGTTCCGTCCAGCGCCCTGGCTCCACGGAGCGCTCAATGGCGGCGTTTTCTGCAGGCAGGCCAAAAGCATCCCAACCCATGGGGTGGAGCACCGCCTTACCTTTCATCCGCTGCACCCGGGCCACCACGTCGGTAATGACGTAGTTGCGCACATGCCCCATGTGCAGGCTCCCCGAGGGGTAGGGGAACATGGAGAGGGCGTAGAACGTGTCCTGTCCGGGCCGGGGCTCCGGCGTGCGGTATTGCCCACAGGCCCGCCAGTGCTGCTGCCAATGGGCCTCCACCCGGGTGGGAGCATAGGGCTCCTGCAACAACTGGGCCGGACCGTGGTCCGGCAAGGAAGCTTTCGAGTTGGAGACGGCCATGGCAGCCTACAGGGCCAGCATTGGCTGCCATGGTCCCACAGGGTGGGCACAGGGTGGGGAAACCCTGACCACAGCAGCCGTGGGGTGTTGGCACAATGGAGGTTTCCGTCTTCCCGCCCTGTCCATGCCCGCCACGCTGGCAAAACTGACGTACCAGGCACTGCAAAAGGGCAAGGGGGCCTTCAGCCTTGCCCACAAGGAGATCAGCCTCCGCCTGCTGAAGACCATGGCCCCCGATGCGGTTGTCAAAACCCTTCCCCTGGAGCCCGGCGCCATTCAGGCGCTCCATGACGCCATGGATCTTCTGCTGGAGCGGGATTGGCAGGATGGGGAAGACGGGATCTATCCCACGGAGTTGCTGTTTTCCAGCCCCTGGAAAGATTGGGTTGTCCGGTATCCCCTCCTCTGGCTGGATAGCCCTGCCACATGGGACCGCTTGCGACGACGGGATTTTCAGGACCTGCCCGAAACCATCAACCGCCAGCATTACCCCGCCTACTACCTGCGCAACTTCCACAACCAGACGGATGGGTATCTGAGTGACCGTTCCGCCGCTCTCTACGACCTGCAGGTGGAGATTTTGTTCAACGGGGCTGCAGACCCCATGCGCCGGCGCCTGCTGCGGCCCTTGAAGCAGGCATTGCCTCGGTTGGGAGTTGGTGGCAATCCCTCGCAACCCGTGCGCATTCTGGATCTGGCCACAGGCACAGGCCGCACCATGCACCAGTTGCGGGCTGCATTTCCCCACGTCCAGCTTGTGGGTTGTGATCTGTCCGAGGCCTATCTGCGGCAGGCGGGGCGCTGGCTGGCGGAACGGCCAGGGAAGTTGCCCCAACTGGTGCAAGCCAACGTGGAAGCGGTTCCCTTCGTGGACGGTTGGTTTGACGCCATCACCTGTGTCTTCCTGCTCCATGAACTGCCGCGCCCGGCACGGGCCAACTGCATGAAGGAAGCGTTCCGCCTCCTCAAGCCCGGCGGCGTTCTGGCGGTTCTGGATTCCGTCCAGCCGAAAGATTCCCCACAATTCAAGGTGCTCTCGGAAAACTTCCGGCGCGTCTACCACGAACCCTTCTACGGGGATTACATGGCCGACGCCATCGAGACCCATCTGGATCAAGCCGGCTTCGCGGTGCCGACCAGCGAGACCCATTTCCTTGCCCGTCTGTGGCTGGCGCGGAAGCCCACATGAGACCTTAAAGGTGGTAAAATCACGATCACTGCGGAGGGATTCATGGTCAAGGAAGCCGCTGCGTTCTGGAATGGCATTGCCAAACATTATGCTGCTTCACCCATCAAGGATATAGCGTCCTACGAGTTCACGCTACAACGCACCCGCTCCTATCTGAGGCCACAGGACAAGGTTCTTGAGATCGGCGCCGGTACGAGATCCACCGCTCTCCTGCTTGCATCATCGGTTGCCCATATTACAGCCACCGATCTCTCCGCCGAGATGATTAAAATTGGCCAGGCAAAGGCCACGCAACAGGGCGTACACAACATTGACTTCCTTGTTGATGGCGCCATGGCAGAGGCGGTGAGCGGCCTCTACGATGTCCTTCTTGCCCATAATCTCTTTCATCTTCTTGATGATCTTCCAGGTGTTCTGAAGAGGGCGAATGAACTGCTGAAGGCCGGTGGCCTTTTGATTTCCAAAACTCCTTGCAAGCCGCAAGGGCTGGGGCCAGCCAGTTATCGCCTCATGCAAGTTGTCCTGCCAATCATGCAACTTTTGGGCAAGGCGCCGTTCGTGGCGATGCGCAGCAGCGCTGAGTTGGAGCGGCTCATGAAGGAGCAGGGGTTCCAAATGATTGAATCCTGGAATTCCGGGAAAGATATTCGAAGGTATATCGTGGCCCGCAACACTGCTGGAAAACCGGAAAGCAACAGACAATCTGCCCAGGGAAATACTGGAAAACCTCAAGACGCTCCCATACCGCCATCGCCACACAGTTCTCCATAATTCCTATATCTTTCCCCGTCATGCCCACGAAAGCGGGAATCCACGCTACAGCACCTGGTGTTCCCCAATGCTGTCCGGGCCAGAGGATTGGGCCTTCTTGACGGCGGGCTGATGGATTCCCGCTGCCGCGCCTTGTCCTGGTGTTGTGATCCAGAGTGGGGTAGAGGGGAGGGAAGCCGCCCCTCCTGCCCCCTGGAAGGCAT
>VXWH01000031.1 GCA_009836025.1 Synechococcus sp. SB0668_bin_13
GCCACCAACTGGTCCTGGGGGTCGGATCCGATGCCGTAGTCGCCGGGGGGGGTTACGGGTGGGGAACTGATGCGCATATGCACCTGGCGGGCCCCGGCCTCCCGCAGCGCCTTGACAATTTTGCGGCTGGTGCTCCCCCGCACAATGGAGTCGTCCACCACCACAATGCGCTGATTGACCAGCACGTCCGGCAGGGGATTGAGCTTGAGGCGGATGCCCGCTTCCCGCATCCCCTGACTGGGCTGGATGAAGGTGCGGCCCACATAGCGGTTTTTCACCAGACCTTCGGCATAGGGCACGCCACTGCCATCGGCAAAGCCGATGGCCGCAGGAATCCCGGAATCCGGCACGCCAATCACCAGGTCCGCTTCTGCCGGCGACTCCTCCGCCAGGATCTTGCCCAGCCGTCGCCGGTAGCTGTAGAGGGACTCCTCGAAGAAGTTGCTGTCCGGCCGTGCGAAGTAGATCATCTCGAAGACACACAGCCGTGGCGTGGCCTCACACCAGCGGCGGCGGTCCGGTTCCCTGGCGCCCGGACGAAACCAGATCAACTCGCCCGGCGCCACGGTGTCGTGAAATTGGGCCCCCACAATGTCCAGACCACAGGTTTCACTGCTGATGATCCAGCCGTCCTGCTCCCTGTCCGCGAGGCGACCAAACACCAGCGGACGGATGCCGTGGGGATCCCGCAGGGCAAACAGGCCCGCCGGAGTGCCAATGCCGAGGCTGTAGGCGCCGCGGCAACAGGAGGCTGCCCTGGTGAGGGCTTCGGGCCAGTCCGCGCCACCATCCACCGCCTCCTGGATCAACATGGCAATGAGTTCGGAATCCGTGCTGGAGACAGACTCCATGCCCCGTTCGGCCATGGCCTGGCTCAGCTCCACGGTGTTCACCAGGTTGCCGTTGTGGGCCATGGCCATGGGTCCCAACCGCGTCATCAGCACCACCGGCTGCGCATTGCAGACCTGACTGCTTCCGGTGGTGGAGTAGCGGGTATGACCAACGGCCAGCTCCCCGGGAAGCCGGGCCAGGATGTTGCGGTCGAACACCTGGCTCACCAGGCCCATTTCCTTGTGGAGGCGCACCTGCTCCCCTTGAAACACCGCAATCCCCGCTGATTCCTGTCCCCGGTGCTGCAGGGCGTAGAGCCCGAAATAGGTGAGATTGGCCACATCCAGACCCGGCGCCAGCACCCCGTAGACGCCACAGGCTTCCTGTGGTCGGTCATTGGCGGGATCAACCCTCAGGCTGACATCCGGAACGGTGGAGGGGAGGTTGGGCAGGGTCCGAAGCGGTGAAACCACTGAACTCGGGGGCTGTCCCCATTCTGGCCCATGGGGGGATTCTGGTGTCCTCAGGCTTGGCTTTTGATGCGGCGCGGAATGGCCTGCTCGTCAATGCACGCCAAGTGCGCCAGATCCGCCGTCAACCAGGGCTGATGTCCCACCACCACCTGCAGGGCGGGTGTGGCCGTCACCACCCCCAGGCGTTGGCACGGCACGTCCGCACCGCCGGCTGCCTGTTGCAACCTGTCGCTTTGATGGGCGGGCACGCTCACCAGCACCCGCGCTCCCCCTTCGGCAAACAGCAAGACGTCCGGGCGCAGGCCGGTCTCCGGCAGTTGCACCCGGGCGCCCCGCCGGCCCTTGAGACAACTCTCCACCAGGGCCACCAGCCAGCCGCCCTCCCCCGCGTCATGGGCGGCGGTGACCACACCGGAGCGGATCAGGGACCGCAGCAGATCCTGAAGGGCCGCCTCCAGCGCCAGGTCCTGACGCGGGGGGCGTCCTGTGGTCTGCCCATGGATGGTGGCCAGATAGCTGCTCCCCCCCAGGGAGACCCGCTCATCAACGGTGGCGAGGGGCACCCCCAGCAGCCAGATGTCCTGATCCGCGGCCGGCCAGCCCATGGTTACGGTCATCCGGTGGTCTTCAATCAGGCCCACCATGCCAATGACCGGGGTGGGCTGAATGGGACAGGGGGTCCCGTCCGCCTGACGGGTTTCGTTGTAGAGGGAAACATTGCCGCCGGTCACCGGCGTGCCCAGGGCGCGGCAGGCTTCCGCCACCCCCTGGCAGGCCTTGGCCAGGGCCCAGTAGCCTTCCGGGGTTTCCGGGGAGGGGAAGTTGAGGTTATCGGTGACCGCCAGGGGTTCGGCGCCGACGCAACTCAGGTTACGGGCCGCTTCCGCCACCGCCGCCTTGCCCCCCTCCTGGGGATCCAGGGCCGCCCAGCGGTTGTTGCAGTCCACGGTGAGGGCCAGGGCGCGGTAAGTAGGGGCCATGGCCTCGGGGCCACGTTGCGGGCGCAGGCGAATCACCGCGGCATCCGCAGCGCCAGGCCCCAGAACGGTGTTGCCCTGCACCTGGTGGTCGTATTGCTGCCAGATCCAGCGCTTGCTGGCCATGGTGGGGTCATCCAGCATGGTCTCCAGCACCTGCAGCCAGCTTCGCTGACCCTGGGGCGTCCGGATGCCGTCGGCAGAGGCGGGGGGGAGCTGCTCCGGTTGCCAAGCCCAGGCGGAACGCAACGGCGCGGGGGCGTCCTCCGGCAGGGTGCGATGGATCACGGGGGTGTCGTGGGCCAGGGCCGCCGCCGGCACACAAGCCGCCACCTCCCCATGGTGGAGGATGCGCACCACGGGCTCCACCACCACCTGCCCCACCACCGCCCCGTGGAGACCCCAGCGGTGGAAACGGGCCGTCACCGCCTCTTCCCGCCCTGAGCGCACCACCAGGAGCATGCGTTCCTGAGACTCGGAGAGCAGGTACTCGTAGGCGGTCATGCCCTGCTCCCGGGCGGGGACACGGTCCAGATCCAGAACGATACCCACCCCACCGGCGGCAGCCATCTCGGCGCAACTGCAGGTGAGGCCGGCGGCCCCCATGTCCTGGGCGGCGATCACGTCCCCGCTCCGGAAAGCCTCCAGACAGGCCTCAATCAGGCATTTCTCGAAAAACGGATTCCCCACCTGCACCGCCGGCCGGTCCTCCGGGGATTGATCCGACAACTCGGCACTGGCGAAACTGGCCCCGCCCGTCCCGTCCCGTCCCGTGGTGCTGCCCACGTAGAGCACCGGGTTGCCCACGCCACGGGCCGCGGAGGTGACAACGGCGTCGGTCTCCAACAGACCCACCGCCATGGCGTTCACCAGGGGATTGCCGCTGTAGGAGGGATCAAAGGCCACTTCCCCGGCCACGGTGGGCACGCCCACGCAGTTGCCGTAGTGGGCAATGCCCGCCACCACCCCCTCCAGCAGGGAGCCGTTGCGGGGCTCCTCCAGCGGCCCAAACCGCAGGGCGTTCAGCAGGGCAACGGGCCGGGCCCCCATGGTGAACACGTCCCGCAGGATGCCCCCCACGCCCGTGGCCGCCCCCTGGAAGGGTTCGATGGCGGAGGGATGGTTGTGGCTCTCGATCTTGAACACCAGCCTCTGGTTGTGCCCCAGGTCCACCACGCCGGCGTTTTCCCCGGGTCCCACCAGGATGCGGGGACCGCTGGTGGGGAACTGCTTCAGCAGGGGGCGGGAGTTCTTGTAGCAGCAGTGCTCCGACCACATCACGCCAAACATGCCCAGCTCGGTGCGGTTGGGACGGCGCCCCAGCCGTTGCACGATCTGCTCGTACTCGGTGGGGCTCAGGCCTTCCTGCTGAAGATCAGCCGGGGAGCAGGGGGCAGAAGAGGGCAAGGGCATGGATTGCAACAGAGAAGAGGCCCGATGCTGCCGAGTCTGGCGGATGGGGGTTGCATATCTCCAGAGTTTGTGGCAGAGTGGCAGGCAAGGGTGCTGCCGCCCAGCCTGCACCAAGCGTATAAGGTACGATTAAACAGGCTCAGGCTAGTCTTTAACAATGAACTCGGCAAGAGGATGGCTCCCATGTTTGGCATTGTGCCTGATTGGTGCGCTGGCTCCTATCCGTACCTCAGCACAGTCCCCCCCCCCCAAGATCCTGTGGGGGCCTCGCTTGAGCTTGTGGATGCTGCATCAGCGCCAGAGGGCGACTCTGGAGCGACGGGTTACACGTTCAGGGTGAAGCTGACGGAGGCGCGTTCCACACACACTCCTTTTACCCTCTGCATCGACCCATCCAGTTCTGCCAGCCTGGGGACAGATTTCTCGTTATGGAGTGAATCATGGGATTATGAACTCTCATTCGGTAGTGACATAAGTGTCGTTACGCTGCCGTCAAACTGCGCAGGTGTGTTTGTTGAACCTTATAGGACACAGAGCTGGGATTACATGATCCGTGTGACTGGGGACGAGAGCTATGAGGGGGGCGATGAGACGGTGGTGCTTAAGCTGGGACGACTCAAGAGCAGCAGCAATATGAAGACCCCCGACAATGTGGAGATTTCCTCCACCGCCAACACCATCACCCACACCATCGAGAATGATGATCACGGCGTACTGGTCAAGCCGACATCGTTGTCCGTGCTGGCAACGAAATCCGTAACCTACCGCATGCGCCTGCTGAGCAACCCAGGCGGCACGGTGACGGTAACGCCCACCAGCGCCAACGCCAACATTGCAACAGTCAGCGGTCCACTGACCTTCGACGCCGCCAACTGGCAGACTGAGCAGAGCGTCACGATCACCGGCAAGACGGAAGGTGAGGCGAAGATCACCCACACCATCACTGCGGCCACGAACGACTATCCCATCAGCATGACGGTGGAGCCGGTGGACGTGACGGTCAACGCCCTTGTCAAGGCCTCGCTTGAGCTGGTGGGCACTGCATCAGCGCCAGAGGGCGACTCTGGAACGACGGGTTACACGTTCAGGGTGAAGCTGACGGAGGCGCGTTCCACACACACTCATTTTACTCTCTGTATCGATCCATCCAGTTCTGCCAGTGAAGGGACAGATTTCTGGTTGATTGGTAGCAGCGGTAAGAAGATGATTGTCAGGCCGCACAGATGCACAATAGCATTTGTTTCGCCCTTCCGTAAGCAAACCCGTTACAAGATTCGTGTGAAGGGAGACAAGGTCTATGAGGGGGACGAGACAGTGGTGGTTAAGCTTGAGCAAATCGGGGGCAGAAGCACTATTACGACTCCCGACGATGTGGAGATTTCCGCCGCCGCCAACACCATCACCCACACCATCGAGAACGACGATCATGGCGTACTGGTCAAGCCCACATCGTTGTCCGTGCTGGCAACGAAATCCGTAACCTACCGCATGCGCCTGCTGAGCAACCCAGGCGGCACGGTGACGGTAACGCCCACCAGCGCCAACGCCAACATTGCAACAGTCAGCGGTCCACTGACCTTCGACGCCGCCAACTGGCAGACTGAGCAGAGCGTCACGATCACCGGCAAGACGGAAGGTGAGGCGAAGATCACCCACACCATCACTGCGGCCACGAACGACTATCCCATCAGCATGACGGTGGAGCCGGTGGACGTGACGGTCAACGTTGTCAAGGCCTCGCTTGAGCTGGTGGGCGCTGCATCGGCGCCAGAGGGCGACTCTGGAACCAAGGACTACGTGTTCAGGGTGAAGCTGACGGAGGCGCGTTCTACAGGCACTCATTTTACTCTCTGTATCGATCCATCCAGTTCTGCCAGTGAGGGGACAGATTTCTCGTTACGGGAGGCAAACGGTAAGAAACTCACTAAAACAAGTCTTGACTCAAACTGCACATTTGTCTTAATTGCTCCTAACAAGACACAGAGCGAGGCTTACAAGATCCGTGTGAAGGGAGACGAG
>VXWH01000023.1 GCA_009836025.1 Synechococcus sp. SB0668_bin_13
ATCCGGCATCCGGCATCCGGCATCCGGCATCCGGCATCCGGCATCCGGCCGGATTATAGCGTTAGGGCGGATACGCTGCGGGCCTGTTGCCAACTCTATGGGGCAATTGTTGTGTTTGTTTGCATCTCTTACCCCTCGCCCCTTCGCCACCCTGGCCATGGCACAGGTCAAGTCTCCAGAGGCTTGTCTTGCCCCCGGCCGGGGGTTGGCCCTTACGTTGCCCATGCTCAACCCTCTCACTCCCCGGAAAACAGTAACTTCACATCTAATCCCAATTCCGGATAAGGGCACCGGGAAAAGTCGCCGCTTCACCACCTGTAAAAACGTAAAAAGGCTAGCGGCACTTGAAAAGGGGATTACGATTTTAGTAGCATTAGGTGTTATGGCTCTTCCCTGGCGAGAAACCTGGTCCATGGCCTGGAGCGCTCTGCAGGCCAGCCGCCTCCGCAGCCTGCTGACCGTCCTGGGCATCGTCATTGGCAACGCTTCGGTGATCACCCTGGTGGGCATCGGCCAGGGAACCCAGAAGCTGGCCAACGAGCAGTTGCAAAGCCTCGGCACCAACGTGCTGTTCGTGGTGCCGGGAAACGACCGCAGTCGGCGAGGAGGCGCCGCCAGGCCGCGCACGTTGGTGCTGGAGGACGCAGAGGCCATTGCCAGCCAGGTGCCCAGTGTGCGGCGCGTGGCGCCTCAAATTTCCTCCAACCAGATCATCCAGGTGGGTGGACGCAGCATCAACGTTCCCGTGTACGGCATCACCCCCGACTTTCTGGCGGTGCGCCAGTTTGACGTGGAGCGGGGTCACTTCATCACCCGGACAGACCTGGCGGGCAATCGGTCGGTTGTCGTCCTCGGGGCTGTACTGGCAACCAATCTTTCTCCCACCACCGATCTTCTGGGCCAACGCATCCGCATTGGCAACAACAGATTTACGGTGATTGGCGTGATGGAAGAGAAAGGCTCGTTCTTTGGGGAAAACCAGGATGAAGTGGCCTATATCCCCTTGAGCACCATGGTGAACCGCATCACCGGCCGGGACCCCACCTATGGCGTCTCCTTGAACTTCATCAGCGTAGAGGCCAGGGACGAGACCAAGATCAATGCCGCCGGCTTCCAGATCACCAATCTCCTGCGTCAGCGCCACAGAATCCCCAAGTCCGGGGAAGACGACTTCATTGTGCGCACCCAGAAGGAGGCTGCGGCCATCGTCACCACCATCACCGGGGGGCTCACCATTCTGCTGGGATCCATCGGCGGCGTTTCCCTGCTGGTGGGGGGGGTGGGCATCATGAACATCATGCTGGTGGCCGTGAGCGAGCGCACCGCAGAGGTGGGCTTACGCAAGGCCCTGGGCGCCCGCCGCCGGGACGTGCTGCTCCAGTTCCTCATTGAAGCCGCTGTGCTGGCCAGCATGGGGGGAATCATCGGCAGCGGTCTTGGCCTGGGCGCCGTTGCCCTGGCGGCAGCCGTCACCCCCCTGCCGGCTTTTGTAGGCCCCGGAACCGTCTTGTTTACCGTGGGCCTCTCCGGGGGGATCGGGATCTTCTTTGGCGTGATTCCGGCACGCCGCGCCGCCCAACTGGACCCCATCGTGGCGTTGCGCCGTCTATGAGGCGGATGAGGCGGAGAGGAGAGGAGATCAAAGTGTTGCCAATTCATGGGCGCCACCGCAATCATGGGGTTGAGCCGTTTACGTTGTGTAAACTCTTTGAGACAGCCATGAACAAGCGCTGGCGGATCATCGCCCTTTGGTTGCTTCCCGTGGTGATCGGCCTGGGGCTGCTCTGGCAGGCAGCCAGCAATAGAGGCGCCACGGACGGGGCGGTGAATCCCCCTGTGGAATCCCGCAACGTGGCCAATGGACGCATGACCTACGGCCGCTTCCTGGAAAGCCTGCAAGAAGACCGGGTGCGGGCGGTGGACGTGTTTGACGGCGGCCGCACCGCCATTGTGGAAACCACGGATCCCGATTTCGACCGTCCGCAGCGTCTCCGGGTGGAGCTACCGGGCCTGGCGCCGAATCTGCTGGATCAGTTGAAGGAGAAACGCATCAGCTTCGACGTTCATCCGCCGCGGCAATCCTCGCCTGTGTGGGGGGTGCTGGGGAATCTGCTGCTGCCCCTGTTGCTCATTGGCTCCTTGATTTTCCTGGCCCGGCGCTCCAGCGGCCTCCCCGGCGGGCCGGGACAGGCCATGCAATTCAGCAAGTCCAAGGCCCGCTTCATGATGGAGGCGGAAACCGGGGTCACCTTTGACGACGTGGCCGGTGTGGAAGAGGCCAAGCAGGACCTCAAGGAAATCGTCACCTTTCTGAAGACGCCGGAGCGCTTCACCGCAGTGGGGGCCCGTATCCCCAAAGGCGCCCTGCTGGTGGGTCCGCCGGGCACCGGCAAGACCCTGTTGGCCAAGGCCATCGCCGGGGAAGCCGAGGTGCCGTTTTTCTCCCTCTCCGGCTCCGAGTTCGTGGAGATGTTTGTGGGTGTGGGCGCCAGCCGGGTGCGGGACCTGTTCAAGAAGGCCAAGGACAACTCCCCCTGTCTGATCTTCATTGACGAGATTGACGCTGTCGGCCGTCAACGGGGCGCCGGGATGGGGGGCGGCAACGACGAACGGGAGCAGACCCTCAACCAGATCCTCACGGAGATGGACGGCTTCGAGGGCAATTCCGGCATCATTGTGCTGGCTGCCACCAACCGTCCCGACGTGCTGGATTCAGCCCTGTTGCGGCCTGGGCGTTTTGATCGCCAGGTGACGGTGGATGCCCCGGACATCAAGGGGCGTCTGGCGATCCTGCAGGTCCATGCCCGCAACAAAAAGCTGGCGGAGGACCTCTCCCTGGAATCCGTCGCCCGGCGGACGCCGGGATTTACCGGCGCGGATCTTGCCAATTTGCTCAACGAAGCCGCCATCCTCACCGCCCGGCGCCGCAAGTCGGTCATCAGCTTGACAGAGGTGGACGATGCCGTGGATCGGGTCATTGCCGGCATGGAGCGGCAGCCCCTCACCGACGGTCGCAGCAAAAGGCTGATCGCCTATCACGAAGTGGGCCATGCCCTGGTGGGCAGCCTGCTCCAGGCCCATGACCCCGTGCAGAAAGTCACCCTCATTCCCCGGGGCCAAGCCCAGGGGCTCACCTGGTTTTCCCCTGACGAGGAACAGGAACTGGTCTCCCGCGCCCAGCTCAAGGCCCGCATCATGGGCGCTCTGGGGGGGCGCGCCGCCGAGCAGATCGTCTTTGGACAGGCCGAGATCACCACAGGGGCAGGGGGCGATTTTCAACAGGTGTCCGCCATTGCCCGGCAAATGGTGACCCAGTTCGGCATGAGCGAGATGGGACCCATTTCCCTCACCAGTCAGGATCGGGAGGTGTTCCTGGGTCGGGACCTGATGATCCGCAGCGAAATGTCCAACGCCAGCGCCCGCAGCGTGGATGAGCAGGTGTTCAAGCTGGTTCACCAGCTTTACGACGACACTGTTGCCCTGCTCAGCCAGCATCGGGAGTGCATGGACAGGGTGGTGGAGGTGTTGATTGAGCGGGAAAGCCTCAGTGGCGACGAGTTCACCAGCATTGTCGCCGAGTACACTGCCTTGCCCAGGAAAGCGCGTTTCACTCCCCTGCTGGCCAGTTAGGCATGGCGGATCATTCTTCCTGCGGACCGGGGCAGCCCCTTGATCGCCAAGGTTACTCCGGTCCCACCAACCCACTGGAAGCTTTCAGTTCCTATCAGGGTCTGGACTGGACGCCCAAGCGGCTGGTCTTTCACCAGAACCTGGAGGCCTTCGCCGATAAGGTGCTGCTGCTGGTGGCCTTGCAGGGTAGCGGCAAGATCAACCAGGAGCAGGCCTTCGGCTGCATCCACGACCTCTGGAAAGAACTGAAGCGCAGCAAGCGTGACCTGTTGGGTTGAACCACTTATTGGGCTGAACCCTTGGATGGGCGGCTTAGCACTTGGTCAATGAGTCCGTACTTGACGGCCTCTTCCGGGGACATGAAGGAATCACGGTCCGTGTCCTGTTCAATCCGGTCCAAAGGCTGCTGGGTGGCCGCTGCCAGCAGGTGGTTGAGCCGATCCTTGAGGTAAAGGGTTTCATTCGCCTGGATCTCGATGTCACTGGCGGAGCCCTGGACCCCTCCCAGGACCTGGTGGATCATGATCCGTGCGTTGGGCAAGGCCAGGCGCTTGCCAGGGGCGCCGGCCGCCAGGAGAAAGGATCCCATGGAGGCCGCCAGGCCCATGCAGACCGTCTGCACGTCCGGCTTCACATGCCCCATGGTGTCGTAGATGGCGAGGCCGTCGTAGACAGAGCCGCCGGGGGAGTTGATGTAAAGGCAAATGTCTTTCTCGGGATCCTCTGCCTCCAGCACAAGGAGTTGCTTCACAACGTCGTTGGCGGATTCGGGCGTCACCTGCCCCCCCAGGAACACGATGCGGTCCCGCAAGAGCCTTGAGTCAAGGTCGAATGCCCGCTCCCCGCGACCGTAATCTTCAATCACAATGGGGGGCATGGCGCACAAGCTCTAAAGGCACGGCCAGCCTAACAAGGTTCAACCGCGGCAGAGGGAGGCAACCCTAAAGCGCCCGCAACGGCGCTAGGGTCAGAGCGAACAAGCTGAACCAAGGGTGAGCGAGCGCCCCACCATCTCAGACACCAAGCGATCCTTCCACGCCTGCTGTGACAGGGTGATCGCCCCCGCCTATCGCCAGGTGGTTGATGAACTCCTGGTGGAGCTCAATCTCCTGCTGTTCCAGAAACGCTTCCATCGAGACGCCGTCTTCGCCACAGGTCTGTGTCAGACCTTCGACAGCTTCATGCAGGGGTATCGCCCGGATGCCCAGAAGGAGGAGATTTTCCAGGCCATCTGCTCGGCAGTGGAGCTGGATGCCGCCGCCGTTCGCGCTGAAGTGGTCCAGGCCCGGTCGTCCGTGGCCGGCCAACTGCGGGAGGGGGTGCGGCAGTGGTCCAGCAGCAATTCCCGGACCCCGGCGGTGGTGCGCCAGTTTCTGGAGCGGGTGCAACAGCCCGGCTTTCATTACAACCGCCTGCAAGCCGTTGGTCTGATGACCCTGGTGGAGGTGGCCGTGGGCATTGACCCCGCCGACGCCACTGCCGCAGCCAAGGCGGCAAAACAGTTGGCCGCAGACGTGGGCCTGGCCCAGGAGCGCTTTGGCAAGGACGTGGACCTTTACCGCGCCAATCTGGAGAAAATGGCCCAGGGTCTGGAAGTCATGGAAGAGGCCGTTGCAGCAGAGCAGCGGCGGCGCCAACGGCAACGGGAAGAGAAAGCAGCCAGCGCAGCCGGTACGGCCTCGCCTGGCCAGTCGTCTCCGGATCCATCATCCGATGACGCCGACAACGGTCCCCTGGAGGCAACACCCTCCGGTTCCTCCAGTTGAGCACGGACCGGCCTTCAGGACGGGCGCGATTGGCCGGACTCCAGCCTCAGCTTGCTGGTGCCCATCTCCTCGTTCGGGGGGATGGGGTACTGACCGTCAAAGCAGGCGGTGCAAAACGGATAATCCTGCTGCCGGGTGGCCCGTAGCATTCCCTCCCGACTCAGATAGGCCAGGGAATCCACCCCCAGGTGCTGACGAATTTGCTCCAACGGAAGGCGGGCGGCCACCAACTGGTCCTGGGTGTCGGTATCGATGCCGTAGTAGCAGGGGTGGGTTACGG
>VXWH01000088.1 GCA_009836025.1 Synechococcus sp. SB0668_bin_13
ACAGCGGCTCTCCTCTGGGCACATGCTTCCAGTCTGGTTCCAGGCTTCTCTTGGTTTCCCTGGTGCCCAGAAGCAAGAACCATGCCAGGCGATAGAAGGCCCAGGCGGGGTGGCCCTTATCTTACCCGCCAACCCCAGCCGCCAGAGCAGCGCCCACCAGCTACCCTCAGAAGAACCAGGCACCAGGAACAGATGTCGACCCGCAACCCTGAAGTCCCCCGTGACAAGCGACAGGGCCAAAGCGGTGGGCTCTTTTTCACGTCCTTGCAGATGGTGCATTGGCGCAACTTTCACGGACAGGTGGACATACCCCTGGCCCCACGGGTGTTTTTGCTGGGTCCCAATGCTTCCGGCAAGTCCAACGTGCTGGATGCCCTGCGCTTTCTGCGGGATACAGCGGACAAAGGCTTGCAAGCCGCCATCGGCAGCCGGGGTGGAATGGGGGCAATTCGTAGCCTCCATGCCCGGCGACCGCCAGGGTTCACGCTGGCCGTCACCGTGGGCAACAGAAACCAGCCAGAGCAATGGAAGTACTCGCTGCAGGTTCGCAGTCACCCACAAAAGCATGTGCCCGAAGTGGTGGCGGAAAGGGTAACGGATGCTCAAGGGCGTCAGGTGCTGCGCCGCCCAAAACGGGAAGATAAAGATGATCCCGACCGGCTGCGGCAAACCCATTTGGAGCAAGTGGTGGCCAACCAGAAATTTCGGCCCCTGACGGAATTTCTAACCTCCATCCGCTATTTACACATTGTTCCTCAGTTGATGAGAGATCTGGATCGTTTCGCCGGGCGCCGCAACGATCCCTTCGGGGCCGACTTTCTTGAGGCCGTTGCTGCTACGCCCCAGCGCACCCGTGATGCCCGGCTCCGCAAAATCAGCCAGGCCCTGCAGATTGCCATTCCCCAGCTTCAGGACCTCACCCTGGAGCAGGACGAGGGGGGGCACTGGCATTTACAGGTTCGCTTTGTCCACTGGCGCAAGCGTCCGGCCAAACAGGATGAACGGGCCTTCTCCGACGGCACCCTGCGCCTCATTGGCCTGCTCTGGTCCCTGGCGGAGAAAGGGGGACCTCTGCTGCTGGAGGAGCCCGAACTGGGTTTGCATACCGCCTTGGTCAGCCGATTGCCCAGCCTGATGACGCGCCTGTATCGCCGCTCGCCACGGCAACTGCTGATCACCACCCACTCACCCCACCTCCTTAATGATCCTGGCATCGGCCTGGACGAAGTGCATCTCCTGAAACCTGGTCCCCAGGGTACGGAGATGATTCCAGCCACGGAGCATCAACCCACCGCTTCCCTCTGCAGCGAAGATGGGCAGTTGTCCCTTGGCGAGATTCTCATGCCGGCCGTGGCCCCGGAGCAAGTTGATCGGTTTCATATGGCAGACTAGGGAGTTCACAAGATGAACATCAATCAGCCTGTCCATGCTGTGGTTGAGGGAATCATTGATGCTGCTGTTGTCAGGAAATTATTTGCTGAAACCGGGATTCAATGTGGAACCATCTATGTTCAGAACGGTGTCGGCAATTTGCTCAAGAAACTGCCGAGTTACAACCAGAGTGCAAAACGCTTGCCGTGGTTTGTTGTATGCGACCTTGACCGGAAGCCCTGTGCGCCAAGTCTCCACCATGACATGATCCGGGCCTTCCCGGATGGACAATCGCCCGGACTGCATGTTTGCATCGCAGTCCGGGCTGTGGAGGCCTGGTTCATGGCTGATCGGGGGGCGTTGGCTCGGTATCTGTCCATCCCCCAGGGGAAAATCCCTGCCAGGCCGGAGGAGGTGGACGACCCCAAGCAGACCATTGTGAATCTGGCGCGCCAATCACGTTCTTCTGTGGTGAAAGATGCTGTTGTGCCGTCGGAGCGTAGTGGTCGTCCTGTGGGCCCTGGCTACACAGCAACCATGATCGAGTTTGTGCAGGACAAATGGCGCCCTGTGCGGGCCAGCCAAGCGGCTCCCAGCCTGGCCCGCGCCCTGGCCCGTTGCCGGGTGTCGGGGTGACGTCTTCCCATGGAGCGCTGGGCCGAAGCGTGGGAACACTGGGCCGGACACTTGACCGCTCAACCCCATGCTTGCCCGTTGCACCAGTGCCGCCATTGTCGGGGTGGAGGCCTGTCCCGTGGTGGTGGAGGCGGATTTAGGCCCCGGCTTGCCGGCCTTTCAGATTGTGGGCTTGCCGGATACGGCGGTTCAGGAGTCCCGTGAGCGGATCCGCTCCGCCCTGCGCAACAGCGGCCAGCGCCCGTTGGTGTCTCGTCTCACGGTGAATCTGGCTCCGGCGGCCCTGCGCAAACAGGGCCCCAGCTTTGATCTGCCCATGGCCCTTGCCCTGCAAGCCGCCGCTGGGCGTATTCCCCTCGCCTGGCTGGAGGGACTCTGGGCCACAGGGGAGTTGGGGCTGGACGGCAGCTTGCGGCCGGTGCGTGGGGTGCTGGCCATGGCCGAGGCGGCCCAGGCTGGAGGGGCCAGGCATCTGCTGGTGCCGAAGGCCAACGGGGCCGAGGCGGCCCAGATTGACGGGCTTTCCGTCCTGGCAGCGGCGGATCTCAACGAGGCCCAGGAACAACTGAACAATCCCCAGGCGCAACCCGCCCCGGATCAAGGGGGTTTCTCGACAACGGCGGATGAGTTCGGTTTTGATCTCAGGGATCTGCAGGGGCAAAGCCACGGGCGGCGGGCCTTGGAAATTGCCGCTGCCGGCGGTCACCACATGCTGCTGGTGGGTCCACCCGGCTGCGGCAAAAGTGTGCTGGCCCGGTGCCTGCCTGATTTGTTACCGCCGCTCTCGATGGAGGAGGCCCTGGCGGTGCGGCGGGTCCATTCGGTGGCCTTTGCCCAGCCGGAAGCGGGCCTGCGCAGTCAGCGCCCCTTCCGCGCTCCGCACCATAGCTGCACCCCGGCAGCCCTGGTGGGGGGCGGCTCACCCCACCCCCTGCCCGGGGAAATCAGCCTGGCTCATCACGGGGTCCTGTTTCTTGACGAACTGCCGGAATTTGGCCGCCATTGCCTGGACCACCTGCGGGAACCTCTGGAACAGGGCGCCATCGACATCGCCCGGGCCGGGCAGCGACTGCGCTTCCCCTGCCAGTTTCAACTGGTGGCGGCGGCCAACCCCTGCCCCTGTGGCTGGTGGGGGGATCAGGTCCATAGCTGCAGTTGTGGCGATGCCGTGCGCCGTCGCTATTGGCGACAGGTGTCAGGCCCCCTGCTGGATCGCATTGATCTCCACGTGCCGGTGCGACGGCTCTCCCCCACGGAGGTGAGCCGTCCCGTCGCCGCGGAAACCACCGCCCAGGTGCGGCAGCGCCTGGCCGTCAGCCGCCGGAACACCAGCCAGCGTTTTGGCCGCCAACTGTTTGACAACCGTCTCCTGGACGGTCGTCAGTTGCGCCTTTGCAGCCCCCTCAGCAGCGCCGCCCGGCATCTGCTGGATCGCCTTGCCGACCGTCTCGGCCTCTCGATGCGCAGCCTTGATCGCCTCATGCGGGTGGCGCGCACCATTGCCGATCTGGCGGATTCCGAACGCATCGAAGCCGAACACCTGGCGGAGGCCGCCACGTATCGGAGTTGTGATGTGGACGTGACGTAGACGCGCTGAACCCGACTAGAGGGGGCAAAACGCAGGGTCATTCCCCTCCCCTGTGGCCGCCAACGGTTGTTCGTCCCCACCGCTCTCCGGGGCTGTGTTCTGGTGAGCCTCGGGAGAGGAGAGGAGGCCGAACTGGTGGTGCAACGCCGGGGGCATCCAGGACCGGACCCACGGAACAGCGCCGGCTTGAGAGGGTGGCGTGGGTCCACAATCCGCAGCCATGACCAATGCTGACGGGGGCATGGCGCTCAGCAGCAAGGGTAGCAGTGGAGCAAAAGGGGCCATCACGTCAGCCGTGAACCTTCACTATAGAAGCTCCCCCCTCGGCGCCATGGACATCCAGCCGCCTGCTCCACTGTTCAACACCCCATCCGCCCGGCGCCGTGAAGCCTTGCGGCAGATGCTGGCCCGCCAGGCCTACAGGCGCGGCAATTTCCTCCTGGCCAGTGGCCGGCGCAGCGAACACTACGTGAACTGCAAACCCGTCAGCCTCAGTGGCGCCGGCGCCACACTGCTGGCGCCGCTCCTGCTGGAGCAGGTCCACTCCGGAACCCGGGCCGTGGCCGGCCTCACCCTGGGGGCCGATCCCCTGGTGAGTTGCGTGGCCATGGCCGCCGATCTGGCGGGCCGCCGGCTGGATGCCCTCATTGTGCGCAAGGAGCCCAAGGGCCATGGCACCGGCGCCTGGATTGAAGGCCCACTGCCGCCCCCCGGCGCCCGGGTGACGGTGCTGGAGGACGTGGTGACCACGGGCAACTCCTGCCTCAAGGCGGTGCAGCGGTTGCGGGAGGCGGGCTATGCCGTTCAGGAGGTGGTGGCCGTTGTAGACCGCCAGGAGGGGGGGCACGCCGCCCTGGCCGCTGCGGGGCTGCGCCTCAAGTCCCTCTTCCTGCTGGAGCACATCAGCACCCACCCTGCACCATTGGAGCGCCAGCCATGACCGCCCCACTGCCCTTCCCCCACTGGCTGAACCAGGCTCTACCAGAGCCCCGCGCCTGGCCGGTGCGGACGGACCGGACCGTCCGGATTCTGCGCCTGACCGGCGTCGATAGCCTGCGTTTTCTCCATGACCAGACCACCCAGGACCTGGGCAGCGCCCCACCCGGTCGTCTGCGGCGCAGTTGCGCAGTGACCGCCACAGCGCGACTCACGGCCCTTCTGGACGTGTTGGTGGACCAGCAGGCCGCCCGGTTGATGGTGCTGGCCGGTGACGGGCCGGCGCTGCATCAGCGTTTTGATCGCCATCTGTTTCCCGCGGATCAGGTCACCCTGCTGCCCATGGTCCAGGCCCGGCAGGTGAGTCTGTTGGGGGAGGGCGCTGCCGCTCTGCTGGCTGCCGAGGGCATCGCCATGGACGCCGCCGGTGCCGGCTGGGGTCCGGTTTCCCTGAGGGATGCCCAGGCGTTGCTGGTGCGGGGCACGGACTTTGGCGACGGCGTACCGGGAGTGCGGCTGCTGCTGCCGGAGGATTCCCCGTGTCCACCCCCATGGCTGGAGCGCTGCCCCCGGCTGACGGCCACACAGGTGGAGTTGCTGCGGCTTCAGCAGGGGATACCGGCATGGCCCAACGAGATCAACGGCGACTTCAATCCTTTTGAGTTGGGTCTTGCCGGTGCCGTGGCCCTCGACAAAGGGTGCTACCTGGGGCAGGAGGTGTTGGCCAGGTTGGTGGCCTATGACGGCGTCAAGCAACAGCTTCGCCTCTGGCGGAGCCCCACCCCCCTTGAAGCCTTGCCCGAGGACAACCTGATCCAGGGTGAAGACGGCGCCCGCGCCGGGGTGATCACCTCCCGGCTGGCCCTGGGGCCGGGCAGTGTGGGGCTTGCCGTCGTGCGCCGCGCCTGGCTGGGGGCATCCACCCTGAACCTGGGCCACACAACCGTCAGCCTCAGCCTGCCTGGGGCGGCACAGTTTCCTCCGGGTGCCAGGAAGGCGGGACCATAACCACGTCCAACTGCGATTGCGACCCTTCCTCGGTTTGCTACACTCCGAAGTCTGCCCCCCACCCCCAGATCGAGACGGCTGCGGATTGCGGCCCTTCCTCGGTTTGCTACACTCACATGGTCGGTGGGGACTTGATCGACTAGGCTGCGGATTGCGGCCCTTCCTCGGTTTGCTACACTCCAAGGTCAACGGACAGTTGCAGCAAGCCTGCTGCGGATTGCGGCCCTTCCTCGGTTTGCTACACTGGAGGTGGCGGCATGATCGTCCGACATGCTGCTGCGGATTGCGGCCCTTCCTCGGTTTGCTACACTAGGCGCTCATGGAGGCCCACTCCCCGGCCCGCTGCGGATTGCGGCCCTTCCTCGGTTTGCTACACTACCGATCCCCAAAAGCCGCTCAGCGCCACTGGTTTCACCCATTTCAAGCTCAGAAAAACTCCAACTGAGCGGGTGAAGCTGGTGGCGCTTGGCGCATTTTTCCCATGTAGGTCTCGATCCGGCCAAACTGCTTGTCCGTGATGGTCAGGAAGCGCACCTCCCCTGCGGAGGGGACGCGCCGGCCAATGCGGGCCACATGGATTCTGGTGTTCTCAATGGAGGCGCAGTGGCGGATGTACACGGAGTACTGCATCATGGTGAAGCCGTCCCGCAACAGGGCTTTACGGAATTGGGCATAGGCCTTGCGGGCCTTGGCCGTATCCGTTGGCAGGTCGAACATGGCAATCACCCACATGGAACGCCATCCCCAGGGAATTTGCCGCACCGGCCCCGACGTCACAGGTTAGTCATCCCCTGGTTCTGCTCCTTCAAGGGAGTTCAACTGCAAAGGCAACCCTGCGGGAAGAGACAAGGCGCGATCCCCACCGGTCAGAGCGCGGCAGAGGGAGGCCGCGCTGGTGTGCAAGGCCAGCAACAGGGGTTCACGCCGCTGCCCCACGCAAATGGTTTCATTCAGTAACGAAAGCAATGCCGCACGGGTTTCCCGTTCGGACACCCTGGGCAGAGCGGTGGCGCCATTGCTGTCCACCAGCAGGCGAACCCGCCAATCCACGTAAGGCCTGTAGGGCTCCAGTAGATCATCCGCAAGGCAGAATGGATTGTTGCGATGGCGATGGTGGACCCCGAGGGAAGGGATCAAGCCAGTGGCCACAATGGCCCGCGCCACTGTGGCCCGCAGCACGGCATAACCGTAGTTGAGCAGGGCATTCACACCCTCGGCCTCCCGATCCCGGTGAAATCCCGGGCCAAACAGCAGGGGCCAATACCGTTGCGCAGCCTGGGCCTCCAGGTTATCCGGATCGCCGGAACGGACTTTCCTGGCCATGGCTGACAGCCTCTTGTGGCCTTGGTTGAACCGGGCCAGCACTGCAGCTTGTTGGTTAATCTTGGCCCGCACAATGGCTTGCCAGGCTTGCTTCCGCACCGGTTCGCTGGCCTGCACCTGGGCACGGTGACGCTCGGCTTGCACATGGTGGCCATCCAGGGGCAGCATCATGCCGATGGGAAGATGATCGCGCCCTGTGACCAGCACCGTGGCGCCCGCATCCAGCAATTCCAGAAAGACTGCCTGGGTGTAGGTGGCGCGGATATCATCCACAATCACCACCCCCAGATCCTCAATGGGCAAGGTTGCCTTGGGGAGATCGGGCCTCTGGATCACCAGTTGGCGATGGGTAACCGAGAGGCGTGTTCCAGGCGTGGAGAACTCAACTGTTTTACGGAGCATTGATAAGGCGCTCAGTCATTGGCGGGGCGAACTCGACCGATTGGGTCGACGGAGATTTTCCTTGCGTTACTTTTTAACAATAAAGAGCTAGCCGTTGGTCGTGTTCTGCTGCTACCTTTGGCGTCATTATGATCAAGGATCACTATCCTATTTGGTGACCAAATACCCTCAACTACCACTACTTTATTTTCATTGTCTTGTATGAGATTTAATAAATCACCCTTAGACAAAGACATGATGAACTGTGCATCGTCGCTGCGCTCACGCTGAATGACGTGCTCTCTTCTCGCTAAACGTCGCGAAGCCCTGAGTAAGCTAACAACTTTACAGTCCACTTTCCCATTAGGTAGTCGATAGAGAACTATGTGATGATTTCCATCCAGGTCAGCATAGCCAGTAGACGCTTGAGCCATTGTCTCAATCTGCTGCTTCACGAGTAAGCGTACCTTGCGGATTTTATGGCCATTCTCTCCAAGAGTCGGATAAGAGTCCTTAAAAGCCGTCTTTGGATCGCCACCATGCTTTTCTACCCAGTCTCTGACAATCCTGCCCACCTCATCGTCGCGGATCTGCTCTTTCAACTCTTTCTTGCTTAATGCCTCAACATTTTTCCGTGTGACAAAGAATCGATAAGTTACCTCTCCTTTCGTTTCCTCCTTACGTGTATCACCATAGATTGTCTCTTTATGAAGTTGTCCAGAGACTTTCTTGCGGACGCGATGGGAAACGACAATGGCTGATACGGCTTCTTCAGTATCCTTGCGGATCGTTTCCCAAGGAGGTGGGAGATTTGGCTTCTCGACGGCGGGGCGGGGACTGTCTTTTTCTTGCCAATAACGGGAGAGCTTTTGTGTCATGCCAGGGTGAGTGCAGGCAACTGTCAGCGCATCAACAGCATGGTGGCGGTGGTCGGCACGGTTTTTCTCGCCGGTATCTCCCAGAATGTTGTTGAGACCCCATAGCCACCGCAGGCGCGCCGTGATTCGTCCTGATACCGCTTGAACTCTGACCGGCGCCTTGGGTCCCGGATCCGGCCAGAGTTGCCGGAGTTGGGCAACCACCTGCTTGGCGGCATAGGCGGTGTCGTTCAGTTGCCGCGAAGTGAAGTCATCAGGGATTGGTTTTTCAGACAACAATCTCCTGATTTTACCAGGAGACATACCAACACCTCCTTCCTGCGAAGCTTCCATGCCGTTGACTCGATCTTTAATGGCCTCCCATGCTTCATGGTTATGGCCAAAACACTCGAATGGGGTTTGATTTCCTTTCTTGATGTTCATATCTTTACGACATAGAGTCTTATTCCGAAAGCTATCGTCCAGGGAGCGGGAACATGGCCAAATATGTTCAACTTGAAATTCGTTTTTCTGAAATAAAGCTTCAAAACAAATATGGTCACCAGTGTAAGGACACTGATGGCCACACTCTTCCCACAGCATCCATTTCTCAATGTGGTCACGTGATGGTTCAGATATGCCTCTTTCTTGCAGGTTTTCACGGGCTGCATTACGGCGCCTCTCCTGGCGCTTCATTCCCGTTTGCTTTTCCTCCCGCTCCCGCTTGGACAGGCCAACATCCCGCGCCAGTTCCACGCGGATCAGGTCAGGCTTGCCAAACATGTCAATCAAGTTGTTGACCACTTTGCGAAGCTCGTTGCGTGTCCGTGCCACAGTGGGATTGCGCAAGCTGGCCAGATGCTCGCGCTCTTGTTTGTTGTTCTTTGGGCTTGGCAGGCGATCACAGCCTTTCTGGTTGGTTTGCCCTTGATGGTTGGGAAATGTTTCTTCCCGCCATGACACCAAATCCGGCCCGTTGATGATTTCACCAAATTGCACCCCTGTTTTCAGTAAAGGGAGAATCTTCTGCAACGCCTCAGTCGAGTAAGGCTCCCAGCCTGTGGGCAGTTTCAAATTCTTGATTTCCTCCGCTTGCTCATGGGATATGCCAAACGTTTCAATGAAGTACCGTGCCGCCTGCTCCCTGTGCTCTTTGCGCTCCTCGGCCGGACGGATGACGACACGCTGCCCGCCGCAAGTCCCATAATCTGCGTCCCAGAGACGCTTATGCAAGGCGTCTCGTATGGCTTGTTGATGAGGATGCTCTGGCCACCCATCGCCAAAGATTTTCGCCAGGTTCGCCTCAATTGAATTGCCGAGCAGCTTCTTTTCTTCACCCTGTTGCAAGTTGAATTTCAGCCGCTTTTGCTCTCCATCCTGATTCCGTTCTCGATAAAGAGGAGCAAGCGCTTTCTGAACTCCTGCCCATTTCATGGAGGCCTGGGTTTGCAGCTTGGCCAGGATGGCTTGACGCTCCTCTGGATCCAGGCAGCGCTGTTCCGGGCTCACAAGTTGGAGATTGTTCAGTTTTTCCAGCATCCGCCGTTGCTGGGATAGCCAGGACCCCCGTGGGCAAAGTTCTTCTCCAGGCAGGAAGCGACATGTGCCAAGGGTATTCCGGCGCCAGAAGACGGGCCGCTGATCAAAGATGGCTCTGCGCACCTCTTCCCTGATCTGGTCATTGGGCAAACAGGGCGCCCATACCTGGTCAAACTCATCCTCCACGTTTTGTCGGAGAGCATGGACGCCCCGCTTGCACTTGTTTGGTTCCCGTTCCGCCAACCAAGCGCCAAGGGTTTTGCCCTCCTGTTGCAGGGCTTTCCGAGTGTCATCTCGCGCAGACATTACCTGCTTGTCTGTTTCCTCCTGATCCGCATCCCTGCTGCTGGTCTCAGTCCCGTCATCACCAGCAATCTCGTCAATGTCCCGCCCTTTGAAATGCCGCCGCTGGGCCAAGTGATAGATGGCCCGCCCCACCGCATGGGGGGACAGGCGCTCACCCTCAAAGGCCCATTCGGGGAGCTTGGCTTGCTCGGCCTGCATGGCTGCAAACACCTGGTTGCGTGACTCATGGGAATCTGTCCGCTGGAGATTGAATGCCCATTTGCGCAGCAGGTAAGGGTCAGTTCCCATGACCCTGTTCCACGCGCACGAATCTCGCCTTGGCAAGAACCCGTTCTGGTGTAGCAGCGTGCCAAGCTCCTGACGCCGCTGGCGCCGCCGCCGCAATTGGCGCCGCCGCATCCGTGCTGCACGGCGATCCTGGTTCAGAGGGACCAAGGCTTTTGGGTCGCGAGCTTCAGGAAAAATGCGCACCCCAAGCCGATGGATTTTGCCGGTTCCCTGGCCAGGATCATGATCAATGACAGCGAACCCAATGGACGTGGTGCCAATGTCGAAGCCAAAAACCAACGCCATGCAGCAAGCCCTTGCACAAGCTGAAGGAGAATGCTACCATCCTCCATGTAGCAAACCGAGAAGGGGTCCCGCTTGTGACCGGCTGCTTGCAGCCGCTTTTCGCAGCAAAACGACCCTTCGTGTGGGCTCGGCATCCCAAGGTCAATTGCCGGCAATCCAAACCCTTGCCCCAGGGCGAGGGTTTGTTGCATCAGTCCATGATCACGGTAAAGCTGCCATAGGTTTCAGCAGATGACCGCAGCTGCCCTGGGATCCAAGCCCCGCTGCTCAGAGCGGTGTTGGATGTGCGATGCTTGATGGCGCAATACCCAGGGAGGTAGTCTGCCGAATTTGAGAAGGAATCCCTGCCCTCCAGAACGGGGAGAAGATCAACGCCACGTCCTGGACAACCGGACCGGCACGGTGGCGGCCTATCTGAGGCAGGCCCTGGCCGGCGGGGAAGACTTCAGCGTTGTCTCCGCCTACTTCACCATCCACGGCTATAGCCTCCTGGCGGACCAGTTGGAGGGCGTGGGCCGGACCCGGTTCCTGTTTGGCGATCCGGGCTCGGTGGAGGATCTTGATCCGGGGCAGAAGGAGCCCAAGGCGTTTGCACTGACCGAGGGCGGCTTGGAACCCAGGTACGTTCTGGCGCAAAAGGCCCTTGCCCGGCGTTGTGCTGCATGGGTGCGGCAAAGCACGGTGGAGATTCGCTCCGTCAGCCGCGCCAACTTTCTCCACGGCAAGATGTATCTCACCGTCTCGCCCCATGGCGCCACAGGAGTGGTGGGCAGTTCCAATTTCACCCGGCGTGGGCTGGGAGAAGGCGCCCAGCCCAACCTGGAAATCAACCTGGCCACCGAGGACCGGGAGACGGTACAGGAGTTGCAAGACTGGTTCGACCGGCTTTGGGCGGACGACGGGTACACCAGGGACGTGAAACAGCAGGTGCTGGCCGCCCTGGCCCACATGGGCAAGGACTATGCTCCCGAAGCGGTGTATTACAAAACCCTCTACGAAATCTTCCGCCAGGAGATTGCAGCGCGCCAGGCTGGGGACGACAGCGCCACCACCACGGGCCTGAAAGACAGCCAGGTGTGGAACAAGCTCTATCAATTCCAGCAGGACGGCGCCAGGAGCTTGATTGCCAAGCTGATGGATCACAACGGTTGCATCCTGGCGGATAGCGTTGGTCTTGGCAAAACCTACACCGCTTTGGCGGTGATCAAGTATTTTGAACTGCGCAATCAGCAGGTGCTTGTGTTGTGCCCCCGCAAGCTCTGTGACAACTGGTCCCTCTGCCCCGCCAGCAACGGCCATCCGCAAAACCCGTTCCCCCAGGACCGTTTTGGTTATACACTCCTGGCCCATACGGATTTGTCCCGCGACTCTGGACGCTCCGGCAACGTTGACCTGGCCAATTTCCAGTGGGGCAACTACGATCTGGTGGTGATTGACGAATCCCATAACTTCCGCAACGACGGCAGCAGCCGCTATGAACGTCTGCTGAAGGACGTGATCCAGGCAGGCGCCCAAACCAAGGTGTTGCTGCTATCGGCCACACCGGTGAACACCTCCCTGATGGATCTACGCAATCAGATCTACTTGATGACCGAAGGGCGGGAACAGGCGTTTCAAGACAGCCTGGGGGTGGGAAGCATTCGCGCCTTGATGGCAAGAGCACAAAAAGAGTTCAAGCAGTGGGAACAGCAGCAATCCCAGGGCAAGAGACGGGACAAGGCTCAACTCCTGGACTCGTTGGGGGCGGATTTCCTGCGGCTGCTGAACGGGGTGTCCATCTCCCGCTCCCGCCGCCAGATCGAGCAATTCTACGCCGACGAAATGGAGCGCATCGGCCGGTTTCCCCGGCGCGCCCAACCCGAGAACGTGTACCCCCACACCGACATCAACGAAGAACTTTCCTACCAGGATCTTGCGGAGCGGATTGGCGCGTTCACGCTGGCGGTGTATCAGCCCAGCGCTTACGTTATTGATCCGGGACGGCTTGACGAGTTGGAGAGCAGACGCCAGGCGCACAACTTCAACCAGAAAGACAGTGAACGCTTCCTGGTGGGCATGATGCGCGTCAACCTGCTCAAACGGCTGGAAAGCTCCGCCCACGCCCTGCAACTCACCATGGAGCGCACCATCAAGAAGATCGATAATCTGCTGAAGAAAATTGAGCGGTACGAGCAGGGAGATGACTCCCAAATCCATGGCCTGATCCATGGGGAGACTCTGCCCGACGATGACAACGAAGACGAGGAGTTTGCTGTGAACCGGAGCCGCCATCCCTACCGGCTGGCTGAACTGGACCTCCCCCGCTGGACCTCCCACCTCAAGGAGGACAAGGCCATGCTGTCCATGGTTCGGGACCGGGTGGCCGCCGTCACGCCGGAACGGGACGGCAAGCTGCAAGACCTCAAGCAACGCATCCGCCGCAAGGCCGGCCAGCCCAACCGCAAGCTGCTGGTGTTCACCACCTTCAAGGATACGGCCAAGTATTTATACGACAACCTGCAATCATTGACCAAAAAGCTGGGCATCGCCATGGCCATGGTCTCCGGCGATGAAACCCACGCCACGGCCGGCCTCAACAATTTCAACGACATCTTGAGCAACTTTGCTCCCACGGCCCGCCAGCGATCCACAACGGACGCCAACCGTGACATTGACCTGCTCATCGCCACGGACTGCATCTCCGAGGGGCAAAACCTGCAAGACTGCGACACGGTCCTGAACTACGACATCCATTGGAATCCTGTGCGGCTGGTGCAACGGTTCGGGCGCATTGACCGCATCGGCAGCCGCAGCCCGTCCGTGCGGATGGTACACTACTGGCCCACGGAGGACATGGAAACCTACTTGCGTCTGCAAAACCGGGTGCAGGCCCGCATGGCCTTGGCGGATCTCACCGCCAGCGGCGACGAAGACCCCTTCAGCGAGGAGGACATGGCCCGTGATCTGCGCTTCCGGGACGCCCAGCTTCTCCAACTCCGGGAGGAAGTCCCCCACCTGGAGGACCTGGACGATGCTCCCGTATTGGCGGACTTCACCCTGGATGATTTCCTCACCCAGCTTCTGCGCTACCTGGAGCGCAACCGGGCCGCCCTGGAAGCCATGCCTTCCGGCGTCTATGCCGTCACCGAAGACGCCACCCAAAAGGCCCCCAAGGCTCAACCCGGCGTGATTTTCTGCCTCCGGCAACGCAACGCCAACCCGGACAAGCAGCCCCGCACCGCCAGCCCCCTCCATCCCCACTACCTGGTTCACGTCCAAGGCAACGGCGCCGTCCGCTACGGTTGCGGCAGCGCCCGGAACATTCTCATGGCCTTCGAGGCCGCAGCCGCCGGCCAAACCCGACCCATCACCCGGCTTTGCCACCGCTTCGACCAGGACACCCGAAACGGCCGCCGCATGGACCGTTACGAGAGCCTCTTGAACGCTTGCATTGCCCAGATTCGCCAAGCCCACCACCGCCAACAAACCGCCGGCCTGGGCCGCTCCGGCGACGCCGGTTTCAAGCTGCTGCGGGCAGCGGAAACGCCGCGGGGCGCCGGGGATTTTGAACTGGTCACCTGGCTGGTGATCCAGGAGGGGCAATGATGGAACGGAACCCGGATCCGGATGCCGCCGTCAAAGCCGCCCTTGCTACCCTGGCCGCTGGGGATCTCCCCCAAGTCGCTCCTGCACTGTTTGGCGCTTTGGGTTATCGCAGCACCCGGGTGTTGGCGGGGCAGAGTGGCCGGGTGGAAGATTTTATTGCCCAGTTTCCAGCGCCTACGGCTGGCACTGCATCGGAGGAAAATCTCCAGAAGTACGCAGCAGCCGTTCATATCCTGTTTCAAGTGACGGACGAGGAAATCAACGAAGAATGTTCGAGCGGTAGCCAGGGCGGGTTGTTCGATACAAGAAACTTCGACCAAGGCCTCAACAAAAGCTACCTTTTCCTTGCCGTTGAACTCAACCAGTCCAGAACTTCCCGCAGCCAATACGCCGAATTCACCCGGGAAATCAACAAGCGCTTCCCCATGCCCGCCTTCCTGCTGTTCCGTGGTTCAAGCGGCCTCGTCACCTTGGCTTTTGTGCAGCGCCGCCGCCACAAACGGGACGATCAGCGCCGCGTGTTGGGGAGCGTGTCTCTCATTCGGGACATTGACCCCAGGCAACCCCACCGCGCCCATCGGTCGATTCTGAAGGAGCTTTCCCTTGCCCACCGCCTGGCGTGGATGGGCAAGTACGGTAAGCCCGGCAACTTCGACGGCCTGTTGGCGGCCCTGCTGGCCAGCCTGGACACCCAGGAACTCAACAAACGTTTCTATAAAGACCTGTTCGGCTGGTTCAATAGCGCCGTGGCGGAGGCCAGATTCCCCGCGAACCAGAGGCGCAATCTGCCGCCGCAGGAGCACGTGATTCGCCTCATCACCCGTCTGCTGTTCGTGTGGTTTATCAAGGAGAAGGGGCTGGTGGCCGAGGAGTTGTTCATTGAAGAACAAGTGCGTTCCCTGCTGAAGAACTACGACCCGGCCAAAGGCGATTCCTATTACCGCGCCGTGTTGCAAAACCTGTTCTTCGCCACCCTCAACACCGAGATCAGCCAGCGTGGCTTCAGCGCCAGGCAGCAAACAACGCACCGGGACTTCTCCCGCTACCGTCATCAGAAGGAGATGGCCGACCCTGAACGACTACTGGCGCTGTTCAAGCAAACGCCCTTTATCAACGGCGGCCTCTTTGATTGTCTGGACAGCTTCGACGCCACCAGCGATGGCGGCTACCGCATCGATTGCTTCTCCGACAATCCCGGCCATCGCAACCTGCTGAGCGTTCCCAACCGCCTGTTCTTTGCTGCTGACGGGTTGGTGAGCATCTTCAACCGCTACAAATTCACCGTGGAGGAAAACACCCCCGTCGAGCAGGAAGTGGCCCTGGACCCGGAACTGCTGGGTAAAGTGTTCGAGAACCTGTTGGCCGCTATCAACCCGGAAACCCGGGAGACCGCCCGCCGGCAAACCGGCTCCTACTACACGCCCCGCCTCGTGGTGGACACCATGGTGGAGGAGGCGTTGGTGGCGGCACTGGCCACAAAGATACAACCCCACGACGGGGACAGGGACTGGTTGCAAGAGCGTTTGCGCTATCTGCTGGACTATGAAGACGCCTTCAACGACGCCAGGGAACTGTTTGAGGACGGCGAAGCCAAGGGCATTGTGGGGGCCATTGCCTCGCTCAAAGTGTTGGACCCGGCAGTGGGCTCCGGCGCCTTTCCCATGGGCATCCTCCATAAACTCACCCTGGCCCTGCAACGCCTCGACCCCCACAACACCCGCTGGCAAGCCCTGCAAAAAGAGCGGGCCAGCGCCAGGGCAAACGCGGCGTTCGAGACCAAAGACCAACAGGAGCGGGACGCCGAACTGCTGGACATCAGCCAGACCTTTGAGCGTTATTCCGGGGATTTCGGGCGCAAGCTCTACCTGATCCAGAACAGCGTCTTCGGGGTGGACATCCAGCCGGTGGCCTGCCAGATCGCCAAGCTGCGCTTCTTTATCTCCCTGGCCATTGAGCAACAACCCAACAACGACCCCAGCGCCAACTACGGCGTCAAACCCCTGCCCAACCTGGAAACCCGTTTTGTGGCGGCGGACACGCTACGCGGTTTAGAAAAACCGTCCCAGATGAAGATCGGTCAAACCGGCGAGGTCTCAAAGCTGCAAGCGAAACTAGCTGCCAATCGTGAGAAATACTTCCACGCCAACACCCGCTCCATCAAGATGACATGTCGCCGTAAAGACGCCAAAATACGGCAGCAATTGGCAAGTCACTTGCAGACCGAATTTCATTACCTAGCCGCTTCCGCCGCTCAACTCGCCGCCTGGAATCCCTACGATCAGAACGCCAGCACCGATTGGTTTGATGCCGGTTACATGTTTGGCGTGGCCAATAAATTTGACGTGGTGATTGGAAATCCGCCGTACAATCAGCTTCAGGAAGACGGCGGCAAACTGGGGAACCTGTACAAGAAAGCCGGTTACGTGACGTTTGCCAGGACCGGCGACATTTATCAACTCTTCTATGAACGGGGTTGCGAGATGTTGCGGGCGCAGCAAGGCATTCTGGCCTACATCACCTCCAACAGTTGGCTGAAAGCCGAATACGGCAAGAAAACCCGCCGCTACCTGGCCAAAAACCACACCCCCACTGCCCTGTTGGAACTGGGCAAGGACGTTTTCGAGTCGGCCGTTGTGGATTCCAGCATTCTGCTGCTGCGACAAGGAGGCAACGCCAAGCCGTTCCCGGCTGTGGATCTGGATCAAGTGGAAACCACGGACTTCCCGCCTCCGGCCCGGCTTTGGGGCAGTGTGGCGCCGGAAGGTGATGCTCCCTGGAGTATCTTGTCTGTTGGTGAGCGCGGCGTTCTGGAGAAGATGCGTACAAAAGGAACGCCTCTACGTCAGTGGGACGTGGCGATGTATCGGGGGGTGACAACTGGCCTCAACGAAGCCTTCATCATTGATGAGAACACCCGCGCTGCACTTGTTGCTGCTGACCCCAAGTCTGCCGAGATCCTCAAGCCGGTGTTGCGGGGACGGGATATACAGCGCTATCGAGTTGATTGGAAAGGGCTATGGCTAATCGCAACGCTCCCTGCATTGAACACTAACATTAATGAGTATCCAGCGGTGAGAGAATATCTGCTTTCTTTTGGTAGAGCACGATTAGAGCAATCAGGAAAGAAATTACCTGATGGAAAGAAATCCAGAAAGAAGACAAACAATGCATGGCATGAGCTGCAAGATGCCTGCGCTTACCATGAAGAATTTGCCAAAGAGAAGCTATTTTGGATGGACATGTCAAACACAAATCGGTTTGCCTATTCAGAAATGGAAATGTATTGCAATGACAAGAGATTTATTTTGACAGGCAAATCTCTGAAATATCTCTGTGCGGTTCTGAACAGCACTCTTATCAAGTGGTTGGTAGAAAATACTGCTTTAACAACTGGATTAGGAGTGCTTCAATGGAAGAAATTTGTTGTTGAACGCCTACCAATCCCCAAAATCTCCACCGCCGGTGGAAGCCCTTTATCCAGTTGATAGACAACATCCTGCAAGCCAAAGCCACCAACCCAGCAGCCGACACCAGCGCACTGGAGGCGGAAATTGACCGTCTGGTTTATCAACTCTACGGGCTGACAAGCGAGGAGATTGCTGTGGTAGAGGGATCATCACCAAGTCCGGGAGGGCAAGCGCCATGAAGATCCAAGGCGTTAAGATCCCTCCGGCATTGCTGAATGCCCTTCGGGATGGGTGGTGTGGTGTTTGCTGGCGCTGGCTCATTGCCCTGTTCCCCACCTCTTCCTTCCCACACCTTTTTTCGTCATTCCCGCTTTTGTGGGAATGACGAAAGAGGGCTTAGATACGTAAGTACCAACAAGGGCCTTGAAAGTTCGGTTTTCTGGACAATCCAGGTTTCCAGTAACCCTACTATGATGGACCTTGAGGCTACCCGGCAGGAATCTCAAACAAAAAGATTCCCAAAAGTCCCAACTCCATTTTCTTTCTTCATGGACACTCTCCTTCACAGTATTTTCAACTTCGTTCTTGGTGTTATTTTCACAGTGCTAACATATGAATATAAAGGCTGGCGAAGCAGACAAAAGCAAAAAATAGAGTCTCGTTATTTCCGTTGTCAAGAAAATAGATTTGGCTTTTGTATAGAATTGCAGCATAGAAAAGGAATTATCCTATCTTTTGATCAACTTAGAAAAATTAGAATGCCTTTATTTGGCTTAGGAGAATTTCAAAGATTTATTGTGAGTGACAAAAGCTTTCTTAAACTTGCATTAGATCTTGATGATATAGAAAAACTGATCCAATATATCGGCTCTATGGATACTGAAAAAAGAGAAAATTTTAAGTATAGAAATACTTGTTTCTATTTTAAAAATAGAAGTTATAGTCGTTTAGGCGAAGAACCAATATGGCTTAGTATCGACACCGAACCTCAAGATATGTTGTTTTGGCTAGGAAAAAGTGATTTTATTAACTTTTTTCAAATAATTAAAAAATATAAAGATGAGATTGAATCTATTAACGCTTTTGAATTAAAGGAACCATCCTCTCCTTCGCTCCCTTCTTCTTAAGATAATTAAAAAAATTCTGCTGATACTAGCCTTGACAAAATTATCTTCAGGTTTAGGCCTGCGCTTCCTTCACTGCTTATATTACTCGCAAGCATTAGCAGTAGAAGGTGGAATTGACCCTGTGACTACTACTGGCTTGAAACTGTTTCAAGAATGGATTCCCGCTTTTACGGGAATAGCGAAGAGGATGTGACGGCGCGAAGGAGGAGCAATGGTTAGATGGGGAAGCTGTAGCTTTTCCTGGTCTGCTGATCCAGGACTTCGGGTGGGAATCAATCCCATCAACACTGAGCGGCTAATCTCTTCATAGCTGCTGCCTCTCTCGAATCTATGGTCAGGCCGTATTTTTTCTTGACGGCTACCACTCGATCAAGGAACCAGCACTGGTTGTTCTCCGGTTGCCAATCTGCCAAATCCTTGTCCGACTTTTGAGACCTATTGACATCAGGAGTAGCCAAAGTCAGGTTTAACAAGTCATTGGCAAACTTTCTTTTGGTCTCGTCACTGGCGGCACATAAACCACTGTCATGGGCTTCTGATACTGCAACAATGTGTTCAATATCAGTATCCTTGAAACTTCCCAAAACAACATTGGAATAAGGAGCGTAGATTTTTCCTGGTCTTAAATCGGAAGCAGCAACGATTTTTGGCTCAATCTTTGAACTGTAAGGGTATTGTCTCTCCCTGTCGTAAGGAGAACACCTGTTTTCCGGTGCAATGGTTAAACCGTTCCATGTGGACGAGGAATGGCTACCTGATTGCCAGAGACCAACGCAACCAACGAGAACGAGGAGGAGCCAGAACCAGAGAGGCCAGCGGGAAGGATGGAAAGCTCGCACCATTGGGGGCGCCAAGGGGGCTGAAATCGTAGCAGGTCTCTTGAGAAACTGCAAATTCAATGCAGACCGGTTCAAGATCCGTAAGACCAAAACCCACGATCATCCCTGACCCGTAGCGCGCCGTGGATTGGGCAAGGGCGCCGTTGGCGGGCTATGGGCATGGTCTTCTCACCATGGCGGCACAGTCCCAAGCGGATCCTTTCCTTCCCGGTGAGCAGTTGCGCCACCGTGGCCGCCAACTCATCCGCCAGCCCCATGAACCCACCCGGCAGCGCTGCGCCGTCCCGAGTCTCGGATAAGCCGGTTGAGTGGCTGTCAACTCCCCAGCCTGCAGCGGTGCCGTTTCAGCAGCTTTCTCTTATCTTCTGTAAAACTCTTGTTCTCTAAAGTAGAGTAGATTTTGCCGCGAGGATGATTGATCATCTCAGGATTCCCGAAATCTTCATGCAAGCCCTTGTCGTTAGAGAACAGAAGTCTGGCGCCGCTCACCTGTGCCAAGGCGATAACGTGCGGATCATTTGATTTCAAGTCGTCGCGTTTCTCGATTTTTTTAGTCTCATCATGAACATGATAATCGCTTATTTTCAACAATGGCTTACCTTTGAGTTTCGCTTGGTAGGCCCATTTGCGGAATCCAGGAACCCGATCAAGCTCTTCTCCAAGCTGTCCTCCAACAACCAGGTTACCCTTGCCATCCTTGAGCCATTGAAAGAATCCCTCCCCCGCCTCAGTGGCTTGTCCGGCATTGGCGCCAAACACTTCATGGGCGGCGTTTGCATCGAGAATGGCGCACATTGGTCAAGCCTCCACCTTGGAGCGTTCCGAAGAGCGCTCCGGCCACAGGGAGCGGGTCATCTCATCCATGAAGAACTGCCGGTAACCGTCAGGAGCACCCAAGACGTTACCTTCCTTGTCAAGGCCAAGGGAGTGGATCCGAACATCCAGACCACGGCGCTCGAAGAAGAGAATGGACACGTCCTCCGGCTTCAAGTCAGAGACGCCGTCTCGCACATCCATACATACACGGTCCATCAGGTTATCACTGTGGGTCTCCACAATCAACTGGCGCCGGGGACTAGCCACCTGGCAGAAGAGGCTTCCCAGGGCCGCCTGGGCGCTGGGATGGAGATGCACCTCCGGTTGTTGCAGGAGGAATTGTCGTGGATGGGGGCTTTCAGGTCTCCGTTGCTCAGCTTCATCGCGCAGCAACTCTGTGATAATCGGGAGTGCCTGACTGACGCCATAGCCAACATCGATGAGGTTACGCCATGGTCCCTTCTGCCTTGTCTGTCCAGATTTCTTCACCTGTACTTGAAAGGGATTGCTGTGACTTGTGCCAAAGCGTCGTATTCTAATTTCATCAAATAGTCCAGAACTTTGTCCGAAATTTTCGAGACTATGCTTCAATTTATCCCACACTTTAGGTTGCTTTGAGGATAGCTCTGCAAGAAACATGGGGACATAATCACCCTCGGGATCAAAGGCGAGACGTGCAGGGTTATAGGTACGGTGGGGTTGTGAGCGGACAGGTGCGCTGGCAAAAAGAGATGTTGGCTCACCACTTCCTGCAGATGTTTCAATTATTTCAGCCGTGAGAGGTCTCAGATCCTGCATATCCTGTGCAGTTACATCAGGGCTACCTTCTTCGGGCTTGTACATGTCGGTAAACCTAGAATCTTTTTCACCACCGAAGCCCCCGAGAGCACTCCAGGCAAGTAGGTGCATTGATTGGCGCTGCAACTGCCATGAGGGCATCAGTCTGTGATGCAAATTGCCGTGCTCAGACAAGTTCCATCTCCCCCGCTTTGTACTCACCTCAATAGATGAAGACCCGTAATTAAGTGCAACCCAGGTATCTTCCTTTTTACTCTTGCTGGCTAGAGAAATGCGCAGATAGACAGGTATAGGCGCAGTTCCCCCTCTATCTTTGCCAAACCGGACAGAAAGCCTCCGCTCACCTTGTCTGCCAGCACGGGTAGATGGGAAAGTAATCTCTGCACTGAATGTTTCTGCTCTGCCACCCCGTCCACCCCGGTAATGGGCAATCTCGTCAAAACTGCCCAGGTCGTAGGGTGGCTTCTTGAAGTCGGGAACATCGTTATGGAAAAAGTCGTCCAGCGCCCTGAGCAGAGCGAGGAAGGAGGTTTTGCCGGTGCTGTTCTCGCCCACCAGGAGCGTCAACGGAGCCAGACGGGCCGTCTGCTTCTTGCCAAAGCAGCGGAAGTTTTCGATGGTGACGGAGTGCATGGGCGGCTCCTCCTGGCAGGCTGCGGCAAGCGTTCATCATAAGGCAGGGGGTTGGCGTTCGCCATCCGTCGGGCGGCGGGACATGTGGCTGGGATGTTGCGCTGGCTCTTGTGGGTGCTATCCTGAAAGATCTTGCACGGTCTGAGGGCTGATGGATCCTGGTCTGAGCCCGTTCCGTCCTGGGCTGCCGGCGCCGGTTGAGTGCTTTGTGGGGCGTCACCATGAAATTGAGCGCTTGTATCAGATGGCCAGGGCCAGCACCCGGGGCAGGTTGATGGTTGGGTTTATTGCCGGTGAGCGGGGAATTGGCAAAAGCTCCTTGGCGTCGTTTGTTCGTAGCCGCTGTGAGCGGGAAGGCGCCATGGCCGGCTGCCATGTTTTCCTGGGGGGCGCCCAAAACCTCCATGAGATGATGAGGAAGATCTTTGATCAGTTGTTGAAAGAGAGCATTGATCAACCATGGCACAAAAAAGCGGCTGAGTTTTTCGGTAATCGGATTCGCAAAGTTGGCTTGTTCGGGATCACCGTTGAGCTGGATCTGCAAGAGCAGGATCTCTCTGCCTTGGCCAAGAGCTTTGGCCCTTCCATTCAAGAGTTCATCAAGAAGACAGGTAAGCAAGGATTGTTACTTATCCTGGACGACATTAACGGCTTGGCAGGATCGGCACAGGTTGCCCATTGGATCAAAAGCACGATTGACGAGCTATCCATATCCCAGCCGGAAGTTCGTCTCTGCGTCTTGATCGTTGGTCTGGAAGAACGACGCCAAGCCCTGATTCAACATCAGGAATCACTGGCTCGTGTGTTTAGTATGTTGAATATGGAAGCCTGGTCCAGAGACGAGACACGTGAATTCTACACGAAAACCTTCGCTTCTGCAGGGGCGCGAATCTCCACAAAAGACTTGGAGTCGCTTGTTGAGTACACAGGTGGATTACCCGTCTTTGCCCATGAATTGGGAGATTCGGCCTGGCGCATGGCCAAAACCCTGGAGATTGACAAGAATGCGGTGATCGGTGGGATTGTTGACGCCACTGAAATCATTGGACGAAAACTCCTGGATCAGCAAGTATTTGATGCGATCCGTAGTGAAAAGTATCGATCAATTCTTAAGAAAATGATGCGCCATGGACCGGTTGATCATTTTCGTCGCTCAGAGGTGGCCAAGGATCTAACCAAAGAAGAAATAAAAGTTTTCGATAACTTTTTGCAACGCATGAGAAAACTGGGCGCCTTGACGCAAGACCCAACCATTCGCGGTGGCTATCAGTTTCCTAATCGACTTTATTCCCTTTATTTCTCCTTTTATTCCCACAAAATCTCAAGCCAAAACCACAACAGCTAAGACGGCCACCTTGAAACCGGCCTGGTTGCGGATGGCAGGCAAGCCATGGACTTCCGTTCTTCAGCCGATTCAGAGATGGTGACTCAGCACCACAACGCCTTGGGCGTGGCTCCAGTCCGTGCCTACGCCAACACTGACGGACAGGCTCTCGTCCTCCACAAGGTGGGCCAGGCCCACGGCTACGGACCCGATGCTGGTGACGGAGGTGGAAACAGCCCAGCCTGGAACACGGGGCATGGGCAGGGAACCCAGGGCTATGGCCAGGTTGGTGGTGGCGCTTTGTTGGCCCAGTGCTCCGTCTTTGCCAGGCGCTCCTGGATCCGGCAGGGGGCCTTGCCTTGGCTCTTCCAATTGTTGTGTGGTCTGCATGTCCGGTAATGCTGGTGGTGCTGGTGGCCCCAGCGATCCCTGTGCCGTCGCCAGGGTAGATGCAGGTGTAGGGGGCCTGGCGGCGTTGCAATGGTCGGGAGCCGGATTGGGCCTCCCTGAAGGTGAGCCGTTGTCGTGGGCGCCAATGTGTGGACAATGGGCCTGAGCGGGAATGAATCCGCCGCCCGATAACAGCAAGGCCAGAGCCATGGCCTGCTTCATCCTCGCTTTTTCCATAACGGGTTCCCAAGCTGTTCCACAGCGTCTCGAACCTTTCCCCAAAGGTCAAGCCCCTTTAAGCTCGGCGGGATACCCTTCCGTAGACAGACAACCCGCCCATGCCCCCCGCTTTCGGTCTGTTCTGGGATGTGGACGGCACCATGGCGGAGACCGAGGGGGACGGTCACCGCCGGGCCTTCAATGCCGCCTTTGCGGAACGGGGCCTGCCTTGGCGCTGGTCCATGGCTGGCTACGGAGAGTTGTTGCAGATCAGTGGCGGGGAAGAGCGTCTTCGCCACTGGCTGGCCACGGCCCCCCCTGGCGCCCCTGGGGACCAGGCCGGGCAGTGGGCCATGGCGGCGGAGCTTCAGGAGCGCAAGCAGGTCCACTATGGGCGCATTGTTGCCGCCGGCGCTCTGGTGCCCCGGCCAGGGGTGGTGCGCCTGATTCAAGCCGCCGCCGCGGCGGGGTGGCGGCAGTGGATTGTGACCACCAGCAGCAGCCGGGCGGTGGAGGCGCTGTTGTGTACGCAGCCCTTCCAACCCCTGGGATCCGCCTTTTGCGGCCGGGTTTGTGGGGAGGACGTGACCCGCAAGAAGCCCGATCCCCAGGCCTACGGCATGGCCCTGCGCCAATCGGGTCTGGCTCCCCGTCAGGTGGTGGCCCTTGAGGATTCCCCCCATGGTCTGGAGGCGGCCCGCCGCGCCGGGCTACGGTGCCTGGTGACGCCAGGCCGTGTCACGGGGAACCGGAGGTTTGTCGGGGCCGCGGCAGTGGTGGATCACCTGGGTGACGGGCCACGGCAACCCGCTACTGTTTTGGCAGGGCCTGCCCTGGGGTCCCAGCCCCACGTGGATCTTGCCTACCTGCAACGGCTCCTGCAGGGGAGCCCGTCCCCCGTCAGCCCCGCCCCGCCCGGACCCTGAGCCCACAACACACCCGTCTTCAGAGTGCTTCCGCCGGCGTTGGGCGCTGGCTTCTCGACCTGCTGCTGGCCCCATGGCGGCGCAGGGTGGTCTTGATTCTCGGCCTCACCGGCGGCTTTTTCCTCGGCCAACTGGGGATTCCCCTGTTGACGCAGCTTTCACCCTTCAGTGACAGTGACCTTGGGGCCTTGCTGGTGCTGGTGGCCGCCGAGGTGCTTGTGCGGCTCCGCGGTCTGGGGGCCGCCACTCCTTCCCTGTTGCAGCACGCTGTGGACAACATCCGTATCGGCTTCGTCTTCTCGGTGGTGCTGCAGGCTTTCAAGTTGGGTTCCTGATCTGGTGTCCACGTCTTCCTGCCCAGGGCCGATGTTCCAGGTTGATGGCCACCTCAACCTGCGGGCGGTGCTTGACGGGCCGGCCCAGCGCCGGCGACTGGCCCACCAGTTGGCCTGCCATGGCGGCTGGCGCACCACCCTGGATCTGGAGGAAGGGGCCGTGCCGGCCTGGTTGGATCGGCAGTTGGCGGCGTTGGGCACGGCAACCGTTGTGGATGCGCTGGCCGCAATTCCCCACCATCCCAGTGTTCTGTGGGGGTTGTGGATCCCCATGGTGCATCTCGTGGGGAGATTGCAACAGACCGATCCGCTGCCCCGCATTGGCCTGGTTGGTGTGCCGGGCACCGGGAAAACCACCCTGGGCCTGGCCATGGCCGTGCTGGGCCAAGCCTACGGCTTTTCCCCCATTGTGGCCTCCATTGACGACTACTACCTGCCCCTGCCCACCCGGGCCGCGGCCATGGCCGCCAACCCCTTCGCCATTGATCGCGGTCCCCCCGGCAGCCATGACCTGATCTGGCTGAACCGCTCCCTGGACGACTTCGCCGCCAGGGGCCGGTGTTCTATTCCCCGCTTCGATAAGGGCCTGGCCGGGGGCCGGGGGGACCGCAGCGGCAATGCACGGCACAGGGGGGACGTCTTTCTGCTGGAGGGCTGGATGGTGGGCGCCCGCCCCTTTCCCGTGGGGCCGGACGACCCCCATCCTGGCGCCACCGCCGCGGAGCGGGCCTGGTGTGCCCGTTGCAGCCGTCTGCTTGGGGACTACACCGGCACGTGGGAGCGGCTTCATGGGCTGGTGCTGGTGTTGCCTCAACAGTGGCGCTACAGCCTGCGGTGGCGGCTCCAGGCGGAGGCGCGACAACGCCGCCGCGGCAAGGGCGCCCTCACCGGGGCGCAACTGGAGCGGTTGCTGCGCTGTTTCTGGGCCTCGGTTCCGCCCCATCGCGCCTTGCAACCTGCCCAGCCCCCTGTGGACGGAGCGCCGCCGGTGACGATGATGGTCAGCCTGGACGGCCGGCGACGGGTGGTGAGCGTGGGGCCGCCCGGAACCGTCAGTTGGCCCGCACCGGCTCAGCTTTCCTCCTCTTCATCCGCATCGTCCATGGGGTAGTGGAAGCCCTTGGCCCGCCCGCTGAGAACAGCCTTGCCCAGGGACATGGCCCGCTGGGCAGCCAGGCGCGCCTTGCGGTTCCAGGTGGCGCGGCGTTGATTCCGCTTCCGGTTGGAGGTTTTCTTCTTGGGGACAGCCATTGGATTGCAGGAGCACAGGACCATGAACCTTCTATTCTTGCCATGGCCCAGGGCCACGTCAAACCATTGGGGGTGGCGATCCGGCTACAGTTGCCCTCAGAAGGGACCGTTCCGTGGCAAATCAGAGCCACATCGCCATGTTTGCGCCAGCGTTGAGCCAACCGGCCCGGGAGACGCTCAATTATAGCGGTCTTGTGGAGGCCGTCCGCAACGGCGAGGCGCAGGAGTTGCTTTGGGATCCGGATCTGCGCAAGGTGCGCGTCACCTTACCGGATGGTCGCCGGAGCGTGGTGGACGTGTTCTCCGAGAATCCTGTACTGATTCAGGAGGCGGCAGCCGCCGGGGTGCCCCTCACCATTCAGGACAGCTCTCAGCAACGGGCCCTGATGGGGCTGATGGTCAATCTGCTGCTGGTGGTGCTGATCCTGGTGGGCCTCGGCTTCCTGCTGCGCCGCTCCGCCAAGGCGGCCAACCGGGCCCTGGGCTTTGGCCGCAGCAAACCCCGCCTGCGCGCTGAAAACGACATCAAGATCTGTTTTGAGGACGTGGCCGGGATCAACGAAGCCAAGGACGAACTCCAGGAGGTGGTGGCCTTTCTCAAGCAACCCGACCGGTTCACCAGCATTGGCGCCCGCATCCCCCGCGGCGTGCTGCTGGTGGGGCCGCCGGGAACGGGCAAGACCCTGTTGGCCCGCGCCGTGGCCGGAGAGGCGGGGGTGGAGTTCTTCTCCATCTCCGCCAGTGAGTTTGTGGAGTTGTTTGTGGGGGTGGGGGCCAGTCGGGTGCGGGATCTGTTCCGCCAGGCCAAGCAGCAAGCCCCGTGCATTGTGTTCATTGACGAGATTGACGCCGTGGGCCGTCAGCGGGGGGCGGGCATCGGCGGCGGCAACGACGAGCGGGAGCAGACCCTCAACCAGTTGCTCACGGAAATGGACGGCTTTGAGGACAATTCCGGCGTCATCCTGCTGGCGGCCACCAACCGCCCCGACGTGCTGGATACCGCCCTGCTGCGACCGGGGCGCTTTGATCGGCGGGTGCTGGTGGACCTGCCGGACCGCCGGGGACGGGAGGCCATCCTCAACGTCCATGCCCGCACCCGGCCCATCAGCCCGGAGGTGGACCTTGCCGCCTGGGCCCGCCGCACCCCCGGCTTCTCCGGCGCCGATCTGGCCAACCTGCTGAATGAAGCCGCCATCGTCACGGCCCGGGCACAGAAGCAGTGCATCGAGGACAACCACATCATGGACGCCCTGGAGCGGGTCACCATGGGACTGCCCGCCGCGCCCCTCCAGGACAGCGCCAAGAAGCGGCTCATTGCCTACCACGAGGTGGGCCATGCCCTGGTGGCCACCCTGCTGGATCAGGCCAGCGACCTGGACAAGGTGACCGTGCTGCCCCGCAGCGGCGGCGTAGGCGGCTTTGCCAGCCTCACCCCCGACGAAGAGATGGTGGATTCCGGTCTGGTAACCCGGGCCCGGCTTCAGGCCCGCATGGCGGTGAGCATGGGGGGCCGGGCCGCGGAGTTGGTGGTCTTCGGCAAACAGGAGATCACCGTGGGGGCCAGCAGCGATATCGAGACCGTCACCGCCACGGCCCGGGAGATGGTGACCCGCTACGGCTTCTCGTCCCTGGGTCCGGTGGCCTGGGAAGGGAACCAGGCGGAGGTGTTCATCGGCCGGGATTGGCTGCAACAACGCCCCACCTATTCCAAGGACACGGCAAAAGCCCTGGACGAGGAGGTGCAGAAGCTGGCCAAACAGGCCCTGGCCACGGCCTGCACCCTGCTGTCGGGGCACCGCCCCCTGCTGGATGAACTGACCGATGCGCTCATTGAACAGGAAACCATCGGCGGGGATCAGTTCCGGGCCGTGGTGGATCGGTACCAGGGCGCAACGGCCCCTGTTCGGGATTCGGTCAGAGGCCTTCCAAACAAAGCGGGATGAGGAACTGGACGATGGACCCAAAGGACAGGCCGTCAACATCGAACAGGTGGTATCGAATCCATCGAGTACATACGAATTCTACTGGGCCAGATGGCAGTGCTCAGCGGCGTTACCGATTACGTCTTCGGCAGTCGGGTCTCACGCCGTGTCCCTGAATCCGAACCCATCCTCTTTGCGGCACAGACCAAGAGATCAACGCCTTCCGCGGTGAACTGGAGGCCCCACTACAGACCGTCGGTATCACCCGATGCTTCCCTACTGAACCCGCCAGCAACGCCTTGACTTCATCCTCAAACAGCTTGACGCGGGCATCATCACCCGGAACGAACCGGATCCGCTCTGGGCTACGCCGTGACCCCTGATAGCACCTCTCCCCAGGTGGACAACGGCTCTTGCATGCAGACCCTCTCCATGTTAAACTTCTGGACTCATTGCACATGGCCTTCCTCAAGTCTTCGAGGAACTTTGATTCACTCTCTCACCTATTTTCTCGCCCAATCCTTCCCCACCATGCACTTTCCTTTTCAATTTTAATCGAAGTCTCTTGCGGCTTTCCTTCTCGCTGCCTCTTGCTTCCTGCAAAGTCCAGCTTATAGCTTTCCCAGCTCTAAAGAGCTTTGTAACAACTATTATCCTGGCCATGATGCTCAGAGCGCTCTTCATCAAACTTTAAGTGAAGTCAGCGAACTCAAGTTAGTCTCGTGTGAACTTCTACAAACAACCAATAGACTTTTTTATATTATTCTTGTTATGAGCATTATTGCTTTGGGCAGGGATGCATATGCTCCAATAAGAAGTAAAATGAAATCGGCCTTCAAAACCTCAAGGAAAAACCTCAAAGAAAAGAACAACAAGGTAACAAGAAGGCAACATTCAAGCTGAACAAGGGACCCTATCAGGGAAAACCTGACCAAGAAAGCCCTAAACCTTGAGGAACCTTGACCCCATGCCCTTGCTTCCCCGTTGGCGCTTCATGACCCCCAAGGCCAAGGTGGTCTTCGTAGTAAGCGCTCTCTTTCTGAATGCCCTAATCACTCACCTGTTGGGTTGGCCTTTGATACTCCTATTGGCGGGGATTTATATCTGGCGGACTAGTGGCAAGAGAACCAAGCCCTAGTCCACGTTGATGAGTGAGGGGAGCAGATGGTGATGTTCCCGCTGCTCAAGGAGCTTGGCGAGGTCATCGAGAAGCAGAACAGGGCAATGGTGGCCTCAGGCATGAGGGGGCCTTCCGTTTGTGTGGTACAGGTGGATACTGAATCAGGTCATGCCTGATTTAGGAACCTCCCCCTCACCCCACGGCAAGGTCTCGACAGCCTGAACACCAGGTCGCAGCAGGGTTCCTTCCCCCTGTCTTCCCTCTCCCCAGCAGCCTTCTCAAGGCCACAAGCCAGGGCAAGAGGGCGCTTCCTGCTTCCCCTTATCCAGAACTCGGGTTATACCAACATATTACTATAACTAATTCCTCGGATTACCGGCGCCAATTTAGAAGACTTTGTAATGCTTATTTACTTTACAGAGGCTGAGTCTCTCTTCCAGCTTTCTGTTCCGCAAGTCCCACCCACAGGACAGCCCACCTCAACTTCTCCGACAACTGGCCCTCAAGCTGCCTGGCTCCACCAACCTCCTTCCTGGAGACAGCCAGCCAGCACGGCCGCCTCGCCACGGAAGTCTCCCGTGATCTCCGCTTCTCCAACGGCGTCCTCTCCTCCTCCCTGGATCTGGCCGTGCTGCTGCTGCTGGACAGCGACAATCCCTCCGCCATGGAAGTGGCGGCCGGGCTGGACTGGGCCGCCGACAACGACCAGTTCACCGCCTCCACCGTGGCCCGCTCCCTCCTGTTCAGCGGCGACCGTTACGAGTGGGGCCTTGGCACCGCCCTCAACCATCAAGCCGGGGTGCGCTCTGGGGAAGGGATCTCCCTCTCCCTGACGCCCTCCTTCGGCGTCACCGACTCCCATCTGGCGGACCTGAACATCCTCTCCACCCCGGAGGATACGGACTCGGCGTTCCACCAGTGCAGCCCCGCGCCTGCCTCAACGCCCAACCGGCCTACGGCATCCAACTCCAAATGAGCGACACCAGCACCGTCTACGGCGCCGGTCTCCGCTACCAACTGGATGACAGTCTTGATCTGGACCTGACCACCAGCCACAGACAACGTTCCTCCGGCAACCACGACAACCGGCTCTTCCTTCAGCTTCCCTCTGATTTCTGATCAGGGTGGGGCTATCCGCTAGTGAATCGTCCTGGAGGAAGGTGAGATAGTATAGAGGGAGTCCATCCATGGGAGGAGTAGGCCCATGGGCATTGGTCGCCCCCCAATTCCATTGGTCTGGCGAGGGAGAGAGGAATTGGAGTCCATGACCCGCTCCCTGGGGCTGCCCCCTGGCCTGGTGCGGCGGCCCCAACATTCTGGCCTGTGATGAGGGAAGTCCCACTTGGAGATTGCCCAGCGACTGGGGGTGAGCAAGATGACGGTGGGCAAATGGCGCCATCGCTTGCACCACCAGGGCAGGGCTGCAGGAGGAAGAACGCCCTGGCCGCCACCGCACCCATAATGACGGGCGAGTGGCGGAAGTGCGCAATACGCCATTGCAGCCACCACCCACTGCCACCCGTTGGAGCGTCCGCACCCTGGCCGCCCAACCCGGCATTGCCAAGTCCACCGTCCATCGATGGTTCCAGTGATTCAACCTGCAACCCCAGCGCCCCCGCCATTGCAAGATCTCCACCGATCCCTATTTTGTGGATACGGTGCAGGACGTTGTAGGTCTATACCTGAATCCACCGGATCAGGCGGTCGTGCTCTGGGTAGACCAGAAGAGGCAAAGCCAGGCATTGGAGAGAACCCAGCCCATGCCGCCTTGGATGGTGCCACTGGGAAAGTATTGGCGCAGTGCAAGCCGCTGCCACCCCCGAGTCCCTCTCTCCCCTCCAACAGATTGAGGGGGATGTGCCCAGCCATCTGGACATCCACCTGAGCATTGATAACTAA